>CANPIM010000048.1 GCA_947574135.1 uncultured Lachnospiraceae bacterium | reverse complement strand
TATCGTGGAGGCCTGCGGGATCAGCCGCGGCGGGCTGTATCTGTATTTTGACAGCGCCTATCTGAAAATGAGCAAGGTCTATGAGGTGCTCTGCCGGGCGGCTGTGGTCCGGACCCTGTGTCAGCTGCCGCAGGTGGATTATGTGGCCTTTTTTGTCAATGACCAGTCCCTGGCAGATTCCAACCAGACTCCTGTAGGACTTATGAATGCAGAGCTGTTTATTGAGAACACGGGAGAACAGATCAACAGCTATAACAGTGTGACCCTGGAGCTGTATTTTGCCAATGCCACGGGAGATAAGCTTGTCAAGGAGCGGGATAATTTTAATTATAGCAGCAATATGTCCCTGGAGAAGCTGGTGGTGGAGCAGCTGATTAAGGGGCCGGTGTCGGAGCACGCCTATCCCACCATTCCCCCGGAAACCAAGATTTTAAGCATTACCACCAAGGATGGGATATGTTATGTAAACCTGGATGAAGGGTTTTTAGGCCAGGGCTATGATGTGACAGAGCAGGTTCCCGTGTATTCCATTGTAAATACCCTGTCGGAGCTGTCCGGAGTAAACAAGGTGCAGATTTTGATTAATGGAGAAACGCCCAAGGTTTACCGGGAGAGCATTAGCTTTGAAACCATTTTTGAGAGAAATTTTGATATTATGGAAAACAGCGAAGAGGGAACCCAGGAGGAAGAGATAAAAGAAGAATAAGGAAAAGAGGAAGAAAGATAAAATCTATGAAAAAACGTCCGGTTTACGGAGCGGCGCTCCTGCTGGCCCTGTTTTTTCTGTTGCTGCCGTCGTCCCTTTGGATGCGCCCAGGGCCTCCGGAAGGGCGGGCAGTCTTTACAGGCATTGTGGCTATGCGGGAGCAGAGAGAGGATATGCAGGTATTGTATCTGAAGGATACCAGCATTTTGGAGGCCAGAGAGATCCTGGTCTATCTGAGAAATTCTAAAGAATCTTATTTCATCGGAAATACCCTGGAAATAAAAGGAACCATAAAACAATATAAGGCCCCGGGGAACCCGGGCCAGTTTGACAGCCTTCTCTATTATCAAAGGAAAAAAATAGATGCTTTGTGTTTTGGAGAGTTTGTGAAGGTGGTGGATGAAAAAAGGGATGGATTTCGGGAGGGATTGCTCACCCTTAAGCTTTCTCTTTCCCAGGCCCTTCATAGAGCGCTGGGAGCCCGGGACGGGGGAATTTTAAAGGCCATGCTTCTGGGGGACAAAGGAGAGCTTCCGGAGGAGATCAAAAGTCTGTACCAGAAAAGCGGTATTTCCCACCTTCTGGCTATCTCCGGCCTGCATATTTCCATTTTGGGAGCCGGTCTTTACCGGGGGCTTCGAAGGATAGGACTGCCCTATGGAGCGGCCGGGCTTCCGGCTCTGGCCCTTATGAGCTGCTATGGAATTTTGGTGGGAGCGGGGGTATCTACCCTGCGGGCGCTGACCATGTTTTTTCTGGTGGTGGGAGCAGACTTGACAGGCAGGACCTACGATATTCGCACAGCCCTGGGGATTGCGGCCCTCTGGCTTTTGCTGGAGCAGCCCCTCTATGTCCGGGACGGCGCCTTTTTGCTGTCCTTTGGGGCGGTGCTGGGACTGACGGAGGTGACGCCGGTGCTCAAGGAGCTGGCGGAGCGTGTGCCATACCCAAAGAGTGTAGAGAGCGGGATGCCGTCTCTGCAGGAACGAGGAAAGAAGCGGGAGACAGCGTCTCTGCGGGAACGAGGAAAGAAGCGCCAGATACCATCTCTGGTGAAACCAGGGAGGGAGCCCGTGGCTGCTCTGTGTGAAAAGCTGCTGAGATTTATTGGGGATGGTCTGTGCGCCTGTCTGGGGATTCAAATGGTGACACTGCCTGTTCTTTTGTGTTGCTTTTATGAGGTGCCGGTGTATGCGCCCCTCTTAAATCTTCTGGTGATTCCTCTTATGGCACCTCTTCTGGGGGCAGCCCTGGTCTGTCTTGCTTTGGAGCTCCTTTTTCCCCCAACCGTTCCTTTGGCGGCCTGGATTTGTCATGGGATTCTGGGGCTTGTGGAGCGATTGGCCATAGCCTTTGGAAAGCTTCCCGGGGCAGTGTTTTGCGGAGGGTGTCCCAGGGCCTGGCAAATAGTCCTTTATTATGCGGAAGGCATTCTCTTACTGGGAATTTGGCAAGGGAAGAAAGGAAAAGGGCAAAAGGATTCCCCAGAGACAACGAGGAGGATCGGGAAGGGGGCAGGCCTTTGTCTGGGATATGTTCTGTGCCTTTTTATCCTTTTGTGGAGGAGAGAGCCCCTGTTTTCTATGACCCTGCTGGATGTAGGTCAGGGAGATGCCATCTTTTTTACCACCCGGGGCGGAAATTCCTACTTAATGGACGGAGGAAGCAGCAGTGAGAAGGACACAGGCGCCTATATTCTGGAGCCCTTTTTCAAATATCAGGGAAGAAGCCGGGTGGATGTTCTGTTGGTGAGCCATTTGGACTGGGATCACATTTCCGGCATTACGGAGCTTTTGGAGGGGGAGCTTTTGGAGGTGGGATGCCTGATTCTGCCCGGGGCCTCCGGGGGAAAGGCAGGCGCCCAGAGGGCCGAAACCGATGAGGCTTACCAGAAGCTTTGGAAGCTGGCAGAGAAAAAAGGAATCCCTGTGCAGGTTATGAATGCCGGAGATTGCCTGCAGGAGGGAGAGCTTACGCTTCGGTGTCTGGGACCAAAGAAGGGGGAGAGCTATGAGAGCCGAAACGCCGCCTCTCTGGTATTAAGTCTTACGTATAAGGACCTGCGGATTCTTCTCACAGGGGATCTGGAGGGAGAGGGGGAGCGGCGTGTCCTGGAGCAGGAGCTTTGCGACGGTTACCATATCCTGAAGGTGGCCCACCACGGCTCCCAATACTCCACAGAGGAGGAATGGCTTTCCCGGGTGCGGCCTGTGGTGGGGCTTATCTCCTGTGGGGAGGAGAATTCCTATGGACATCCCCACAAGGAGCTTTTAGAGCGTTTGGAGCAAAGGGGGTGTCGCATTTATATGACACCCAGAGACGGAGCCGTTACCATAAAAAGCGACGGGAGCTCCTATGAGGTAGAGACCTTTCGCTGAAAGTCTTACGCCAGCTCCATAGGAGGGCTTAAGACTGGGTATAGCGGATAAGCAAAAGCTCCACACTTAAGATATCGTTTATCTGGCCGGTCTTTACCTCTTCCTCCGCCTGGACGCAGTCCCGGACAGCCGTGAGCAGGAGCTCACTGGAAAAACGGCGGGCCTGCTGCATATATTTTCCTGCAATGTAGGGGGACATCCCAAGCCGGGAGGCAATGGCATTTTTGTCGTGTCCCAGGCTTAGCATGCTGCGCACGGAGAGGAGCTGATTGAACTGGCGGCTTAACAGAGAGAGAATAAGCATAGGAGGCTTTTTCAGGGCCAGCAGATCGTAGTAGAGATCAAGGGCTTTCTTTTGCCGCCGTTCACCTATGGCATTGAGCATCTCAAAAATCTTGCTGGTAACCTGATTGGTGCAGATGGTCTCCACATCCTGGGAGGTAACCATATCCCGTCCCAGGCAGTAGGAGATAAGCTTTTCCAGCTCACCAGAGATTCGCTCCATGTCAGTTCCCGTTTTTTCCAGAAATCGTTGCAGGGTTTCCTGGGTAATGCGGAGATTTTCCCGATTTAGCTGGCCTAAGATCCACCGGGTCAGGGTTTTCTCGTCCTGGACCTTAAACTCCACCGCCCGCCCAAGATCTTTTACGAGCTTAAACATGCGGCTTCTCTTGTCCACCTCGGTCTCCGTAAAGACCAGGCAGGTGGTATCCGGCATCTGGGGCAGGTATTCGCAAAGCTCCTCGCATTTATTTTTAAAAAAACCACTGCCATCTACGCTGATGAAACGGCGCTGGGCGAAAAAGGGGAGGGTTTCACAGAGATCAATGATTTCTCTGGGGTTGCACCCCTTTCCCTCAAAAAAGGCCTGATTCATGGTGTCCTCCGGGGTGGTCAGAGCATCCCGGAGCCGTTTTTTATATTGGATGCGCAGATAAGTCTCCTCGCCAAAGAGGAGATATACCTTTTTAAAGGAGCCGTTTTTTATGTCCTCCTGGAGCATTTTCATGGGAAATCCTCCCTTTTGTGAAAAATTGGGTAAAGAAAAAAGGCACCAGACTGACGGGATCGGATGCCTTTTTCTGCTCTATGTTACAAATTAAGCCATGCTGTCTACAGCCTTGGTCATGCGAGAAATCTTCCTAGAAGCTGTCTTTTTGTGATAGACACCCTTGGAAGCCGCTTTGTTCAGGGTGGAGATTGCGGCTCTTAAGAGAGCTTTTGCATTCTCAGCATCCTTGGCAGCCACAGCAGCATCAACCTTCTTGATAGCGGTTTTCACTTCCGATTTAATTGCTCTGTTCCTGGCGGTTCTGGTCTCAGCAACTAAAATTCTCTTCTTCGCGGATTTGATGTTAGCCAACTTGTACACCTCCCAATCATTCGAATTTCCATTATGGTAATCGGTCGTGTTCCATTAATCCGGACACGGACGTTTTAACAAAACACACTTACTTATTTTAGGGCAGGAAACTGATTCTGTCAATACATATTTCTTAAAAAGATGATAAAAATAGTAACCAAAAGAGTAAGGGCACACAAGGAGAGTGGCAGCATGGACAGATTTCAGGTACGAACGGATCTGGCGTTGGAAGCCAGGGAAAGCTTTGGAGAGGACAATGTGGAAATTCGCGGCGTTTCCATTGAAGAGGATTATGACAAGGAGCGGGATATTCGGGTGACCCGGGTCCGCGTTGAGACGGAGAATGGAGCCAAGGCCATGGGAAAGCCTGTGGGAGAATATCTCACCCTGGAGGCGCCGGGGCTTTCGGAGGAGGACGAGGACTATCACCGGGAGGTGTCGGAGGTACTGGCCCGTTATATCCAGGAGCTTATGGGGGAAGGAGAGCAGTCCGTCCTGGTGGTGGGTCTGGGCAACCGGGATGTGACGCCAGACGCTCTGGGACCCCAGGTGGTGAACAATCTTATGATTAACCGGCATATTATCCGGGAATACGGTGTGCGGGCCTTTGGCAAGGAAGAGATGAATCAGGTCAGCGCCATTGTGCCCGGGGTTATGGCGCAGACGGGAATGGAAACCTTTGAGATTGTGAAGGGAATCGTGGAGGAGACCCATCCCGACTGGGTCATTGCCATTGACGCTCTGGCAGCCAGGAGCAGCAAGCGGTTAAACCGGACCATTCAGCTGTGCGATGCGGGCATTCATCCGGGCTCCGGGGTGGGAAACCACCGGAACGGCCTGACCAGGGAAAATCTGGGGGTCCCTATTCTGGCCATCGGGGTGCCCACGGTGGTGGACGCGGCCACCATTATCTACGATGCCACCGGGGACAGGAGCCGCATTGCCCCCAATCTCAACGGCATGTTTGTGACGCCAAAAAATGTGGATGAGATGATAAAAAGGCTTAGCTACACCATCTCAGAGGCCATCAATATTGCCCTGGATGCCGGGTGGTAGGAATAGCTCTTCCGATTCAAGAATATAATGAAAAAGCATGGAGTGATTGGATGGATCGGAAACAAAAAGTAATGAACGGCGGCATCTGGCTTTTGATTTTCCTGCTGGGTGTCTATATATTGGGATATGGAGCAAAGGGGCAGCCGGTTAGGCGAGCGGCCTATGCCTGCGCCCGCCTTTTGTCCGGGGTGGAATTTACCCTGCAAAAATCCGCTGCCCGGCTTATTTTCCCGGGACTTTTGTACACGGCTCGGGAGCCCGGGGAGGCGGACGGCTCTGAGGATATTCTGGTGAGCTGGGCCTGGGAGCTCTTTCCCATCTACGGGTTTGTGTGGGGACAGGAGTTATATGAGACGGAGATAGAGAGCGGTTCCATTTACGATCTTTTGCTGGCCCGAAGGGCCAGGGAGGAGCAGGAGCGTAAGGCCCAGGAGGAGGAATCCCAGGAGGAGCAGGAGCGCAAGGCCCAGGAGGAGCTGCTGGCTCAGATGGAGGCGGAAAATCAGGCAGCGCAGGAGGAACAGATCCAGGAGGAAGATGGAGCATTTCCCGGGGTGGAATATACGGCGGAGCAGCTTTCGGACTTTTCCTTTGTGCGCAATACCTTTTACACCATATCCAGCACCACGGATATCAGTCCGGAGCTTCTGGATGCCCCCCGCATGGCTACCATGGATCTAAGTCTGCAAAACGACGCCTCGGAGCCCCAGATTCTCATTTATCATACCCATTCCCAGGAGGGCTTTGTGGATTCTGTGGAGGGGGATATGAGCACCACCATTGTGGGGGTGGGGGATCGGCTCACGGACATTCTTCAAAACAAATATGGCTATAATGTAATACATAATACCAATGTCTATGATTTTATCGACGGAAAACTTGATCGAAACCAGGCCTATTCCCTGGCCCTGCCGGAGATTGAAGCTATATTGGCCCAATACCCCTCCATTGAGGTAGTCATCGATCTCCACCGGGACGGGGTGGATGAGAGCCTGCATCTGGTAAAAGAGGTGGACGGTAAACCCACGGCCCAGTTTATGTTTTTCAACGGCCTGAGCTACAGTACCCGCAACGGACCCATTGCCTACCTGGAGAATCCCTACATAGAGGATAATCTGGCCTTTTCTCTGCAGCTAAAGCTGGCCAGCGAGAAATATTATCCCGGGCTTGCCCGGCGGATTTTTCTCAAGGGACTTCGGTATAATCTTCATGTGCGCCCCAAGAGCGTGCTGGTGGAGGCGGGAGCGCAGACCAACACCCTGGAGGAGATGATGAATGCCATGGAGCCCCTGGCGGATGTGCTGCACCATGTGTTGGGGGATCCGTGAGGATGGTAGGAAAAAAGGGCAAGGCCCTGACAGTTATTGCTCTTGTCAGGGCCTTGCCTTTTGCTAGATTTTCAATTTTAAGAAATTGGACTTTGGTGCATCTACTGGCATACCGGACTTCTGGTATGCTGGTTGATGGAAAAATAAAATCCTATGCGCCTAAAACAGGGTGCTTCCGGTTTCCCATGCATGCCTCCACAGCGCTGGAGACCCAGTTCTTTTCTCCAACCAGGATGCTATCACTGATGGAGTAGGGGTGGCAGTTTCCCAACCGCTGGGCCAATGCGCCCAGATAATCATGAGTTCCTCTGGATTCTTTGTATGTTCTCTTCATAATAAATACCTCCTTATTAAAGTTCCGCTTCAGCCCCTCCCGATCCCCAAGGTAAGGAAGATTTTTCGTCCGCAGGAGCGCCCGAAAAATCTTCCGGGGGCTCGGTCAGTGCTTACGCTGTTTAAAGTTCCGCTTCAGCCCCTCCCGATCCCCGGTCAGTGCTTACGCTGTTTCTTTGTTACGGCCTTATTATATGGCATACCGGTATACCAGTCAAGAGGTTTTTGAAAAATTTCCGATTTTTGTAAATTTTGTCTGTTTCATAACAGCGGATGGGATGGAAATTTGTGGAAAATTTTATCCAATATTTTGTCAATCCGGCAAGAATAATCGCAGAAAAGGCTTGAAAATCTTTTTTCATACTGTTATACTATTTTAATATATCGCATAACGGAGTTATGGGGATATCGAAAGGGGATATTTCGAAACTCCGTTTTTTTTGGAGGCCGGACTTTACTTGGATAAAGCATCGGCAATACGTATCGGGAGGAAGCTGTTTTGGAAAAGCTTTTGGAAGTGAAAAATCTGAACGTGGACTTTGTGAACCGGGACGACACGGTGCGGGTCATCTCAAATTTGTCCTTTTCTCTGGGAAAAAGCGAGGTGCTGGGAATCGTGGGAGAGTCCGGCAGCGGAAAGAGTGTCACCTCCCTGTCCATTATGCGCCTGTTAAACGAAGCGTCCGCCCGGGTGCGGGGAACCATTTCCTTTGGGGGAACGGACTTACTCACCTTGAGCGAGCGGGAAATGCAGGCTGTGCGGGGGAATCAGATTGCCATGATTTTCCAGGAGCCCATGACCTCTCTCAATCCCATTCAGACCTGTGGCCGGCAGATTATGGAGCCCTTGCTTTTGCACAATCAGATCAGCAAAAAGGAAGCGGCGGATAAGGCCCTGCGGCTTTTGGAGCTCTGCGGGATTCCTGATGCCAAAAACCGGTTTCACGAATATCCCCATCAGATGTCCGGAGGCATGCGTCAGCGGGTGATGATTGCCATAGCCCTGGCCTGCAGTCCCAAGCTATTGATCGCAGACGAGCCTACCACAGCTCTGGATGTGACCATTCAGGCGCAGATTTTGGAGCTGATGAAGGATATCCGGAAAAAGAATGACATGAGTATTATTATGATCACCCATGATTTGGGGATTATTTCTGATTTTTGCGACCGGGTGTTGATTATGTATACAGGAGAGATATTTGAGGCGGCCACGGTAAAGCAGCTGTTTCGGGATCCTCTCCATCCCTATACCCAGGGACTTTTGCAGGCGCTGCCCCGGATTTCCCGTCAGACGGACAGGCTGGAGGCCATAGAGGGCATGGTGCCGGATGCGGGCCAGATGCCCAAGGGGTGCCATTTCCATCCCCGGTGTAAATATGCCCAGGAGCGCTGTAAGAAGGAGCGGCCGGAGCTTAAGGAATTGCCGGACGGCCGTTGCGTGCGCTGCTTTCGGGTTTGACCAAAGAAAGGTTTGAGGAAGAATGAGTGAAGAGATCCTGTTAAAGGCGGAGGGAATCCGGCAATATTTTACCGTAAAAAAGGAGCGGGGAAAAAAGGCCCTGTTAAAGGCGGTGGATGGCATTGATCTGGAAATTTACCAGGGGGAGACCCTGGGGCTGGTGGGGGAGTCCGGCTGCGGAAAATCCACCCTGGGGAAAACCTTTCTCCGGCTGTATCCTTTGACCGGCGGGCATATCTGGTTTCACGGGACCGATATCTCGGCTCTGAAGGGAAGGGAATTAAAGGAATTTCGCTGCAAGGCCCAGATGATTTTTCAGGACCCCTCCTCCTGCCTGAATCCCCGAAGGAGAATCTGCGAGATTCTGGAGGAGCCCTATGTGATTCATGGGCTGTATACCAGGGAGGAGCGGCAGCAAAAAATACGGGAGCTCTGCGACATGGTGGGATTATCCCATGTTTATCTGGAGCGCTATCCCCATGAAATGTCCGGGGGACAAAAGCAAAGGGTGGGGATCGCCAGGGCGCTGGCTCTTAAGCCGGAGCTGATTGTCTGCGATGAGCCAGTGTCTGCTCTGGACGTGTCTATTCAGGCCCAGGTGCTGAATCTTTTGCAGGATCTTCAGTGTCAGCTGAACCTGACCTATTTATTTATTTCCCATAATTTAAGCGTGGTAAAGCACTGCTGCCAGCGCATAGGGGTCATGTATCTGGGAAAGATTGTAGAGCTGGCCCCCGGGGATCGCATCTATGACCATGCGGTCCACCCCTATACCCAGGCTTTGATCTCCGCCATTCCTCTCATTGAGGAGGGAGAGCAGGAGGATTATCAGAGGCCGGAGCGTAAGCTTCTCACAGGAGATCTGCCAAGTCCCATCGATCCCCCCCAAGGCTGCGCCTTCCACACCCGCTGCCCCTATGCAAGGGAGTGTTGCAGGCAGGAAGCGCCGGCTCTTACCCAGGTGGAGCCGGGACATTATGTGGCCTGCCATTTCCGGGAGGAGGTAAAGAAGGCCTGGAATACCAAGGTATGAGGAGCCTAGGGCTCTTTATATAGCATTTATATATAGAAGGAGGATTCAATTATGAAAAAGAACCTGTTATCCATACTGCTGGTTCTGGTCCTGGCCGTGGGACTTTTGTCCGGCTGCAGCGGCAGCGCGGGAAGCACCCAGGGGCCGTCTGAGAACACAGAGCAGACCGACACCCAGGAGGAGGGTGCCCAGACAGAGACCCCGGCCGAGGGTGGAAAAACCATTGTAATGGGAGCCCAGTCGGATTTGGTAACCCTGGACCCGGGCAATATGTATGAGCCCTATGCCAATATGATTTCCTATGCGGCTTATGATATGCTGTACCGGGTACAGAGCGGTACCATGGGAACCCCGGTGCCCTCTGTGGCCACAGGATATACTCTGGATGAGACCAATACGGTTTATACCTTTACCCTGCGGGACGACGTGGTGTTTGCCAGCGGCAACAAGCTCACCAGCAAGGATGTGGCCTGGAGCTTTAACCGGGTGCTGAATATGAAGGAGAGCAATGCCTACGCCAACATGAAGATTGTGGATCATGTGGACACCCCGGATGACTATACAGTGGTGGTTACCCTTACAGAGCCGGATGCTTCCTTCCTGGTAAAGCTTACCTCCAATGCCTACTGCATTCTGGACAGCGAGGTGGTAAAGGAGCACGGCGGCTCCGATACCGGTGGTGACACGGCCAAATCCTGGCTGGATACCACCAGCGCCGGAAGCGGTCCCTACATCATTGAGAGCTGGACCCCCAAGGAGCAGCTGGTGCTGAAAAAGAATCCCAATTACTGGGGAGAGCAGAAGAACATTGATACCATTATTCTGCGGGAGATGACCAGTGTGGACGCACAGATCACCGCACTGCAGAACGGAGAGATCGATATTGCCCTGGGGCTGAATAGCGAGACAGCCAAGCAGCTGGAGGGCGTGGAGAACGTACAGATAGAGAAGGGTGTCACAGCCATGCTCACCTTCCTGGTTATGAGCCGGGACGAGAGTCTGTCTCCGGAGATGTCCAATCCTCTGGTACAGCAGGCCGTGCGCTACGCTCTGGATTACGAAGGTATTTTAACCCTGGGCGGCGAGGGCTGTACCATTCCGCTGAACTTTGTGCAGGATGGCTTTGCAGGAGCTCAGATGCGGGATGCTTCCTACCGGGATCTGGACAAGGCCAAGGAGCTGATGAAGGAAGCCGGCTATGAGAATGGCTTTACCGTGACCCTGACCTGTGCCAACAACAATTCCGAGGGGACGGAGTGGACCGTGCTGGCTCAGAAGATTCAGCAGGATCTGGCAGAGATCAATATTGACGTACAGATTGAGACTCTGGAGACTACCCTGGTTTATGAGAAGATGCGGGATGCCAGCATGCCCTTCTACATTATGTTCTGGACCCCGGATTACTATGATATTAATAACCAGTTTGCCTTTATGCCAGGCATGGGAGATGACGGCACTGCCTACGGAAACCGGGCAAAATGGGATGTGAGCAGTGAGAACCAGGCCATGTGGGATCTGGCGGATAAGATTTTTGTGGAGCCTGATGAGGATAAGCGGGCGGAGTATTCCAAGGAGCTGCAGGAGCTGTTTGACGCAGACAATCCCTTTGCCTTCCTTTTGCAGCATCCCAAGACCTATGCCTACCGCACAGATACCCTGGAGTCTGCGCCCTACAATGATCTGTGTAAGATCCAGCTGTGTGATTTAAAGGCAAAATAAAACCATAGCCAGAACGCCCGGGGGCCCATTAAGGGTCCGCGGGTCCTGGTATGTTATCCATATTTTTATTTTAGAAAGGGTGTGCCCTCTTGCTTCGCTATATTTTAAGACGACTTTCCCTGATGGTGGTATTGCTGTTCGGGGTATCCATTATGGTATTTGCCATATCTCATATGGTGCCCAGCAATCCTGCGGCTGCCAATTTAAGCCAGACAGCCTTAAACGATCCGGAGATTGTGGCGGCCTATGAGGCCAAATGGGGATTGGATAAGCCCCTGTATGAACAGTATTTCATCTACATGGAAAATTTATTAAAGGGAGATATGGGAACCTCCATTCGGACCGGCCGGCCGGTTATGGATGACTTGAAGCAGTATTTTCCGGCAACGCTGGAGCTGTCCATTTTCGCCATGATCTTTGCCATTGTGCTGGGGATTCTGTCTGGAGTGCTCTCGGCTGTTTTCCAGAATAAGCCCATAGACCAGGTTTTGCGGACTGTCTCTGTCAGCGGTGTGTCGCTGCCAAGCTTCTGGTTTGCCCTGGTGGTCATGTCCTTTTTCTGTGGAACGCTGAAATGGTTTCCCAGCGGAGGACGCATTGACCCAAGGCTCTTTAATCCCACAGGGGGAACGGGCCTGTATGTGATTGACGCCATTGCCTGGGGAGAGTGGGGAATGCTGAAGGACTCTCTGGCGCATATTGTGTTGCCTGCCCTGGTGCTTGGATTTTTCACCATGGGATTGATTACCCGGCAGACACGCAGCAATCTTTTGGAGACCATGTCCATGGATTACATAAGGACGGCCCGGGCCAAGGGCATGAAGGAGAGCCGGGTGGTCTGGGGGCATGCCTTAAATAATGCCCTGATCCCTGTGATTACCGTAGCTGGCATGGGATTTTGTAACCTGCTGGGTGGCATGGTGTTTGTGGAGAAGATTTTTTCCTGGCCGGGCATTGGGCAGTATGCCTATCTTTCGGCCACCACATTGGATTTCCCGGCTATCTGCGGCGTTTCTCTCCTGATAGCAGTGACCTATGTGGTTGTGAACCTGTTGATTGATATTCTCTACGGTGTCATTGACCCGAGAATCCGTTATCAGTAGGCAGGAGGGAGCATGTCATGCAGGTGATAAAAGATATCTGGAAGCAAAAAAATTTTATGTTTAAGCTGGGAGTCGTTATGTGCCTGGCCTGGGTGTTTATTGCGGTGTTTGCCTCTGTGCTGGCGCCCTTTGATCCGGTGAAGGATCAGGATATGCTGATACGGTTTCAGCCGCCCGGTGGAGAGCATTTTTTCGGGACAGACAGTCTGGGGCGGGATGTATTCAGTCGGGTGCTCTATGGCAGCCGTGTCTCTCTGTCTGCTGGAGTAGTGACCGTACTGGTGTCCTTTGGAGTGGGGATTCTGTTTGGGGGAATTGCCGGATACACAGGAGGGCTTGTGGATGATGTGATGATGCGTATCAGTGAGATGATCCAGTCCTTTCCGCCTCTGATTCTGGCCATGGTGATTGCGGCGGCCCTGGGTCCCAATATTTCCAATTCCATATTGGCCATGGCCATTATCTGGTGGCCCAATTATGCCAGGCTGACCCGAAGCATTGTTATATCCGTAAAGGAGAATGATTATATTACCGCCAGTCGTCTCATGGGAGCCTCACATCTTAGAATTCTTTTTAAAGAGATTCTGCCCAACAGCCTGGGCTCCATGATTGTAATGGCCACCCTGGATCTGGGAAATGCCATCCTGATGTTTTCGGGACTGAGCTTTCTGGGATTGGGTGTGCAGCCTCCCCTGGCCGAGTGGGGAGCTATGGTCAGCGACGGCGTGCTGAATTTTAACTACTGGTGGATAGCCACCTTCCCTGGACTTGCTATTTTCACCGTGGCCATTGGTGCAAATTTTGTGGGCGACGGTCTCCGAGACTTTTTGGATCCCAGAATGCGGCGACGGGCGTAAAAACTCCGGAAGCCCTTGTCCATTGCGGGTATGGAAATGCCTTGTATTTTTTTTCGGAGTAGGATAAAATAAGGTACAGAGAAAAGGTAGCGGCGCAGGCGGAAAAATGCCTGCCATGTAAGGGAGGAAGTTGGAATGAAATGTGTAAAGTGTAAGGCGGAGCTGCCGGAAGGGAGTAAGTTCTGTAAATATTGCGGAGCCCCCCAGGCTGCCCCACAGCCTGAGGCAAAGCCAAAGCCCCAGACCATAACCTGTCGTCAGTGCGGAAAGGAGCTGCCTGCAGGAAGTAAGTTCTGTAAATACTGCGGAGCCTCTCAGACAGAGGCAAAGCCTGGGGATCCGGCAAAGGCACCCATTGTGGAGCGGGGGCCTGTCACGGTTCCGGAGCCGGTATCCAAGCCGGAACCGGTAGCGGCCCCAGAACCCACATCTAAGCCAGAGCCAGTTGTGACCCCGGAGCCGGTATCCAAGCCGGAACCGGTAGCGGCCCCGGAACCCATATCTAAGCCAGAGCCAGTTGTGACCCCGGAGCCGGTGTCCAAGCCGGAACCGGTAGCGGCCCCGGAACCCATATCTAAGCCGGAGCCTGTAGTAGCCCCGAAGCCGGTATCCAAGCCGGAACCGGTAGCAGCCCCGGAATCCATATCCAAACCGGAACCGGTAGTAGCCCCGGAACCCATATCTAAGCCAGAGGCCGGACCTAAACCGGGCTCTGTAGCAGCACCGTCGGATCCTGTGAAAGTGCCGGAGAAGCCTGTAACACCTCCGGGTCCTGTGAAAGTGCCGGAGAAGCCTGTAACACCTCCGGGTCCTGTGAAAGTGCCGGAGAAGCCCGTGGTAAAGCCTGCGACGACTCCTGGAACGGAAGGGAAATCCGTGCAGAATTCCCAGCCCATGGTGGCCTGTCGTCAATGCGGAAAGGGGCTGCCTGCAGGGAGTAAATTCTGCAAATATTGCGGCGCTTCCCAGGAAGAGCCGAAAAAGGAAGAGCCCAAGAAGAAGGACATCCAACGGGGAGGCCCGGAGCGGGTCATTGACTATGAACAGCAAAAGCCTAAGAAGCACACCGGGCTTATTATCGGATGCATTTTGGCCGCAGTGATACTGCTGGCTGCAGTGGGGATCCTGGCCTTTCTTTTGCTTCGTCCGGAGGATTCCGAAGGCTCGAAGGAGCCAAGCCGGCAGGAGCGGGAGGTGGAGGAAGAAGAGGAAGGCAGAGACGAGGAGGAAGAATCCTCTGAGACGCCAGAGTCTGGAGAGCCTTCGGAGGCACCGGAATCTGGAGAACCCTCGGAAACGCCGGAATCTGGAGAGCCCACACCGGAGACCACGGAGCCTGCTGAGCCTGCCAAGCCAACGGGAGAGGAGGCTTATCTGGCCAAAAAGGCTTCCGGCATTTCAGGCAGTATAGACTATGGGGTAACGGCCTATGAGCCCAATTCCATGGATTATGGGCAGGTATGGGATGAGGCCTCCGGACAACGGATATACAGCTTAATCCAGGGAGAGCTGAAAAATGACCTGATGCTGACAGGCACCCTGTATTCCATGAGTGAGGACAGGACCTTAAGCGTGGAGGTATACTATCATCCGGAAACCTACGATATTGAGAAGATTGTGACGGTTCAGCTGGAGGGAGATCATCAGCTGGTGTATGAGGCCTTCTTTAAGGAGGGCAAGCTTCTCATGGTTAGCGAATATCCCTCTAAGGGCTATGAGCAGTATGCTGTCAATATTTCAGGTCAGAGCTATACCTTTATGTATGCGGAGGATCGGCTGGTAACCCTGAATATTAATCGGGAGGACGGCAGCACAGATACCTATAACTGTGCGGACTTTGAGAGTATGGAGGATGGCGTACAGTCTCTCTTCCTGGTTCGGGAGGCAGAATATCTGAACCGGGCATATACGACCTATGCAGCTGTGACCCAGTAAACCCGTAAGTGTAGAAAATAAAAAAAGGGAAAGGCACTTCTTTGGGAGAGTTTTCATAAACTATGGTAAACTCACCAAAGAGGTGCCTTTTTGAAAGTTTTTCCGAAACCACTTACGGCGGAAGAGGAATGCTGCTATCTGCAGAAATTCAGGGAAGGAGATATTCAGGCACGCAATATCCTGGTGGAGCATAACCTTCGGCTGGTAGCACATATTGTCAAAAAATATCAGAGCGCGGAGGATGATACAGAGGATCTGATTTCCATTGGAACCATTGGGCTTATTAAGGCGGTTTCCACCTTTGACGAGGGGAAGGGGAAGCTTGCCACCTATGCGGCCAAATGCATTGAAAATGAGCTTTTGATGTTTATGCGCAGTAAGAAAAAGACCTCCCGGGAGACCTCTTATTACGAGCCGATTGGCACAGACAAGGAGGGCAATGAGATTCATCTCCTGGACATTATAGAGAGTGAGGAGCGGGATGCATTTACACAGATTAGCTTAAAAACGGACAGTCAGAAGGCCTATGATCTCCTGGGGAAGGTGCTGACCGAGCGGGAACGCAGGGTCCTGGTAATGCGGTACGGGCTCTATGGGCAAAGAGTGAGTACCCAGAGAGAGATTGCCAAAAGCCTTGGGATCTCCCGAAGCTATGTGTCCAGGATCGAAAAGAAGGCAGTGGAAAAGCTTAGGGCAGGGATGGAATGGCCGGCGTAGAATTTGGTTATGGATCATGGAGAAACGGCCCCTGTTTTGATGTTTGGCGAATTTATCTATAAAGCAGAATAAATGGAAACAAATATGTTTTTTATTGAATAAGCAGAAACCTGGATGTATTATATTAATAAATCTGCATAAAGATGGTGAATCTTTATTATGAGGATGGACAGTTGAAAAAGAAATATCACATATTGATGGCAAAGACAGGCAGAGACACACAAGAGGCATGGCTGCCTTTGTGGATGCATTTAAGAGATACTGCGGGCGTGATGAAGAAGCTGGTGCCAAAGTGGGTTCCAAAATCCGTCTTTTCCGCTGCTGAGATGGAGTATGAACCGTTTTTGTCGGCAGCCGTATTTCTGGCGGCTGCCCACGATATAGGAAAGGCGACCTCCTGTTTTCAGAGCGTCATAACAGGAGCCTGGGCAGATAAGTACGCCGAGATTGCAGACAGAGGTTTTGCGCTGAAAAAATCATATAGGGCGGCAGGAAAGACGCCCCATGCCCATGGAGGACAATGGATTCTCCAAAGCGATGTCACAGGCTTTGGCGTCCATGAAAGCCTGGCCATGGTTGTAGGAGCCCATCACGGCAAACCCATAGGCGCGGATTCGGTCATGGGAGAGCCGGATTTGGTCCGGTTGTATCCCATGAATTTCTTTGGCACAGAAAAAAAGGATGAAACAAAAGCGCTGTGGAAGGAAGCCTGGAAAGATATTGTGGATGAGGCGCTGAGACTGGCAGGGGTTCAGTCAGTCGGCGATCTGCCGGTTCTGACACTGGAGGCCCAGGTACTGCTGTCAGGGCTTCTCATTGTGGCGGACTGGATTGCAAGCAACACGGCGTTCTTTCCGTTGATTCCGCCGGAAGAATATGGGGATGAAGGCGTATATCCGGAAAGAATCAACAGTGGGTGGAAGCAGGCGGCTTTTCCGGAAGGGTGGCATTCCGAAGTGGAGTGGATGGATGAAGAGGAATTTGGAAAGCGATTCGGTTTTTCGCCCAATGAAGTGCAGAACTCCATGCTGGAAGCCGTGAACAATGCTAGGGACCCGGGCATATTTATTTTGGAAGCCCAGATGGGAATCGGAAAGACGGAGGCCGCTCTGGGGGCAGCGGAGATATTGGCATGCAAAAGGGAGGCTGGAGGTATTTTCTACGGACTTCCCACCCAGGCGACCAGCAACGGTCTTTTTGGCAGACTGTACCAATGGGGAGCAAAAGTTTCGCCGGAGACGGTGAACGCCATCCGGCTTGCCCACAGCTCTGCGGAATTTCATGAGGAGTATCACCAGCTGATGATGAAAGGCAGGGCATATGTGGACGATGACGGACAGGACAGGGGCTGGCTGGAGGTGAATCCCTGGTTTCAGGGAAATAAGAGAGCGCTTTTGGCGGACTTTGTTATAGGCACTGTGGATCAGTTTTTAATGGCTTCCTTAAGGCGGAAACACTTTATGTTAAGGCATGTGGGCCTGGCGGGAAAAGTGGTGGTCATTGACGAATGCCACGCATATGACGCTTATATGAACCAGTATCTGGAACGATCCCTGCAGTGGATGGCAGCATACCATGTGCCGGTTATTTTATTGTCTGCAACCCTGCCTTTTGACAGGCGCAAGGCGCTGGTGGAATGTTATGTGAAGGCATACGCAAGATACCATTTAAAGAAGAAAAAACCGGAGATTACATACCGATGTCCTGATTGGGAAAAGAATACCGGATATCCCCTTCTGACCTGGACTGACGGGGAAACCGTTGAGCAGACGGCTGTTGAGCAGAACATTCAGGATAAGGCTGTAACGATTCAGTGGGCGGACGGCATCGAGGATATGGTCCGGCTGTTGGATGAACGGCTGGAGGAAGGCGGGTGCGCCTGCGTTATCGTAAATACGGTCAAAATGGCCCAGAAGATTTATGAGGAATGTAAAAGAGGGATGGAAAACGTAAATCTGGTGCTGTATCACGCCCAGTTTACAATACCGGACCGCTATAAAAAGGAGCAGGCCCTGTTAGAGAAAATGGGAAAGGACTCCCGTGACAGGGACAGGCGCCGAGTTATCCTCATTGGCACACAGGTGCTGGAGCAGTCTCTGGATTATGACGCGGATCTGATGGTCACACAGCTATGTCCCATGGACCTGCTGCTGTAGAGAATCGGACGGCTTCACAGACATAGTAAACGGGACGGGAAGGCGGAAGGTTATACCAGACCCCCCAGCCTGCAGGCTCCCCGGTGTATCATCCTGGGGGAAGACGGACAGGCGTATGATGAGGGCAGCAGGGCAGTGTACGGCGAATATCTTTTGATGAGGACAGAGCGGATTCTGCCGGGAGAAATCAGGATACCCAGAGACATTTGTGCCCTGGTGCAGAAAGCCTATGATGAGGAGGACGACCTTGGGCTTTCCGGCAGCCTGTATATGGATGCTAAAAATCAGCATAAAGAAAGGCGAAAAGGGAAAAAACAGGAGGCCAAAAGCTATCTGCTGGAGAAGCCGTCGTCTAAAACCATACAGGCCATTCTTGACAATCTGGAGGGTTCAGGGGAAAAGGCAGCGGAGGCGGCTGTCAGGGACGGCGTATCTTCCATTGAGGTGCTGCTGATGAAAATGGGGGAGGAAGGCAAAGTCCTGTTTCCGGGAGAGTCTGGGGATGAAAGCATTGGGCTGTCGGTTACGGAGGTGCCGGACAGCGTCCAGGGGCGGAAAATCGCCATGGAACGGCTAAAGCTGCCCCATACCTTCTGCGCTGTCTGGAACCGGGATCATACCATCAGGGAGTTGGAGGAGAAAAACAGGAGACAACTGGCCCAGTGGCAGATGTCCCCGTGGCTGCAGGGAGAATTGATTTTGATGCTTGATTCGGACGGATGGGGGGAGCTGAACGGCTATACCCTTCAGTACACGTTTGAGAAGGGGTTGGAATACGAAAGAAAGGAGGTCAAGGATGGAGGAGAGGGAGTTTAATCTCTTGGACGAGCCGTGGATCAAGGTGATAACGCCGTCAATGGAACAAAAAGAGGTGTCATTGAAAGATGTTATGATTCATGCCCATGAGTACAAAGACCTGGCCGGGGAGATGGCCACTCAGGATGCGGCGCTGTTTAGAGTGCTTCTGGCAGTGGCTTTGACGTGTTTTTATCGGTATGGCGCCGACGGGCAGGAGGAACCGCTGATTTCTGAAGACGACATGGAAGACGATGCAGAGGAGGACGACGGGGACGACGACCAGGAGGATGATGGCGCAGGCAAAAATACAGTGCTGAGGCGCTGGAAACGGTACTGGAACCAGGGAAGGTTTCCAAAGCAGGCCCTGGAGGGCTGCCTGGAGGCATGGCGTGAGCGGTTTTGGCTGTTTCATCCGGAGACCCCGTTCTGGCAGGTGAAAAATCTGAATTATGGGACACAGTATGATGTGGAGTGTCTGTTTGGCAATGTCAAGGAGAGCAACAATGTGAGGACCAGGCATCATTTCAGCATGACAGAGGGGGAGGAAGTAGACCAGTTAAGCTATGGCGAGGCGGCCCGCTGGCTTGTGCATCTGAACGCTTACGCAGTGAATCTGAAAACCGATAAAAAGGCTCCGGGTCCAGGGCTTCCTGTGGGAGTGGGAAGACTTGGACGGCTTGGTTTTATCATGGTGAACGGGGAGAATCTGTTTCAGATTCTGATGCTGAATCTGTGCGCTTACAATACGGATAAAGAGCTTTGGGGAGAGCCGAAGCCTGTGTGGGAACAGGCGGTTCGGACGGAGCAGGGCTGTGAGAGGGAGACCTTTGACAATCTTCCGGAGCTGTATACCATGCAGTCCAGACGTATTTCACTGGAAAGGGATAAAAACGGGCGGCTGACAGGATTCCGGGCCATGGGCGGTGATTTTTGTCCCCTTGAGGATGGTTTCAACGAACCAATGACCATCTGGAAAGAGAAAAAAGGGGATAAAAAGACAGATCCCTCCTGTTTTCTGCCTCAGACTCACAACCCGGCGGTTCATGCGTGGAGGGAGTTTCCGGTTCTGTTTGGGCAGAAAGAACATATCCCCGGAGTTGTGCAGTGGATTCAGACATTGCATGGTGAAAAGATGCTTCCCCCGAATTTTCTCCTTACGTTTCGGATGATTGGAATGGTATATGGGGATCAGATGAATTATACCTATGGGGATTGCATCAATGACGGGCTTTCCATGTCGGCAGATCTTCTGGCGGATTTAAGCAGGGCGTGGAGAAGCCGTATTGCAGACCAGGTTGAGAAATGCCAGAATACGGCATCGGCCGCGTTAAGCCATGCCGCCTTAAAACTGTGCAGGCTTTTATACGGAAGCGGATCCGCGAAAAACGGTATAAAAGATGCCCTTGTGAGACAATATTATTTTTCTGTGGACGGACCGTTCAGGCAGTGGCTTGTGAGCATAGACCCT
Organism: uncultured Lachnospiraceae bacterium; assembly: GCA_947574135.1. Taxonomy (GTDB): domain Bacteria; phylum Bacillota; class Clostridia; order Lachnospirales; family Lachnospiraceae; genus RGIG4284. Next base: position 6,772 of record CANPIM010000048.1, on the reverse strand, counting down.
ATGTCGGACAGCCCGGATGAGAAACAGGCCCAGTGGGAGAGACAATCCCATTACTATGCCAGAAAGACCCTTGAGGACTATGTGGCTGACCTGGGGACGGACATTTACATGTACCGGGAAGATGAATCTAAGGATGGGCCAAAAAGGCTGCTGACGATTCCCCACATTGTCAACGAGTTTTTGGGGGAACTGGGCAGGATTTACATTTTGACAGAGGATGAGGAGTAGAAAGGGGAGAACATGGGCAGAAAAGCACAGATAGAGGCCTTTGTGGGCAGAAAAATACATATCCTTCAGGCAGAATCGGATTTGGGCAGCGGAAAGGCGATGCTGGCAAACCTGCGGCGGGGCATAGGGCGGGACAGCTTCCGCAGCTTTTCGGAATCCTCTTATCGGACATGCCGGAGGAGTTCTGGAGCAAAAACGGGACGGCCACAAAGGAGGAGTGGGTGTGTTACACTGCGCTTACGCTGTACGCGCTGCACCAGCAGGGGTATGACGCCAAAAGCCAGCATATGCACACAGATGAGGGTGTGAGTCTGGGAAAGGCCATGTACAGGCTGGCAGCCTCCTATGACGGCGATCCCAATGCAGAGCAGAGAGTGGTGCAGAAAATGCGGATGCTGGCTACGTCGGTGGATGTAAAGGAGCTGTCCCACCATTTGCGGGGCATTGTATAGCTGTTTAAGGCTAATGGCATTTCACTGAATTATAAGCGGCTGGCAGGGGACCTTTATGAGATGCAGTTCCCGGAGGGAAAAAGAAAAGTGTGTCTTAGATGGGGGCAGGATTTTTATGGGGGAAGAGATAAGAAGGAAAACCAGGAAAACAAAAGGGGAGAGGAGAAAACCAAATGAGCAAAAATATGTATATTGATTTCCATGTGATTCAGACGGTTCCGCCCAGCTGCGTCAACAGGGATGATACAGGCAGTCCCAAGACGGCGGTGTACGGAGGGGTGATGAGGGCCAGAGTGTCCTCCCAGGCGTGGAAAAGGGCTATGAGACAGATGTTTAAAGAGCTGTTCACGTCGGAGCATATGGGGTATCGGACGAAAAAGCTGTCAGAGCTGGTTGTCAATCAGATATGCGCAGACAATGAGGAACTTACGGCCGAAGGCGTGGATAAGACGGTAAAGGAAGTGCTGGAGTTAGCCGGGGTAAAATCCGGCTCTGACAAAAAGGATGCGCTGTTCTTTGTGAGCGCCCGCCAGGTTAAAAATCTTGCGGATCTGACCGTAAAATATTACAGAGACTCTGCATCAAAAGATGCCAGAAAGAAAAAATATAAACCCGATCTGGAAAAGGCGGTGAAGGAGGAGCCCAGCGCAGACATCCTGCTGTTCGGGCGTATGGCGGCAAGCAATCCCAGTTTGAATTACGATGCGGCCGCCCAGGTAGCCCACGCTATTTCTACCCATGGGGTGAGCAATGAGTACGACTATTTTACGGCAGTGGATGACTGCGGCGGGGAGGACAGTGCCGGCGCGGGACATCTGGGCACGGTGGAATTTAACTCCTCCACCATGTACCGGTATGCCACGGTCAATATAAGAGAGCTGGCGGAAAACCTTACCTGTGAGGAACTGAAAATGGCGGCAAGAGGTTTTGCGGAGGCGTTTATCCGGTCAATGCCAACGGGAAAACAGAATACGTTTGCCAACAGAACTCTCCCCAACATGGTCTATGTTACGGTGCGCGATGACCAGCCGGTTAATCTGGTCGGGGCGTTTGAGAGGCCGGTTACGGCTGTGAACGGCGGTTATGTGGAGGCTTCTGAGGCTGCTCTGGCAGCTTATGCAGGCAGGCTGTATGAGGATTACGGGAACAAACCGGTTGAAGCCTGGGTGATTGGAAAAGACTGTGGGGAGCTTGGGGAAAAGGTAAATTTGACAGAGCTTTTGGAACGGATTGAGCAGGTGACGGAGACATATTTTGATGAAGGGAAGTGATGGTTTATACACATTGCTGCTTAGACTCAGCGCTCCGCTGCAGTCATGGGGCTCCGAATCCGTATATGACAATCGGGAAACTGATTACATCCCTACTAAGAGCGGGGTAATCGGTATGGCGGCAGCTGCCCTTGGGAGAAAGAGGGACGATCCGCTGGATGATCTGGCAAACTTAAGATTTGGCGTCAGGGTTGACCATCAGGGAGTAAGGCTTAATGATTTCCAGATTACCCAGATGGGAGAAAAGCTTAGCGCAAATCTGTCTAACCGGGTTTACTTGAGCGATGCCATTTTTCTGGCCGGCTTAAGCTGTGGGGATATGGAGTTTCTGAAAGGATTGGAAGATGCCCTTATGCATCCTAAGTTTTCCATGTTTTTGGGCAGGCGTTCCTGCCCTCCGACCCAGCCTTTGGTCCTGGGAATACGGAACCAGGATTTATACCAGGCTCTTCTGGAGGAGGAGTGGCTTGTACCGGATTGGAGGAGGGGCGCACAGTTTCGTTTTTTGGATGAACTGCATCTGAGGATTGTGGTGGACGACACACAGGGGGGAGCCGTCAAAAAGGATGTGCCCAGATCTTTTTCGCCCTTTAAGCGGGAATACGGATACCGGTACTTAAGAGAGAGGCCGGGAAAAGTTGTGGTCAAGGGGCAGTGTCCTGTTTCAACGGAACATGACCCTATGATGGAATTGAGGTGAGGTTTATGTATCTTTCGAGAGTTGGGCTGGATGTATCAAGAAGAAAGACTCAGGTTGCACTGGTTTCCCCAAATAAAATTCACGGTGCTGTGGAGGAGGCGTTTGTCCGGAAACAGGACAGGAATTTGTGGCGGATTGACAGGCTGCGGGGCCAGACGTATCTGCTGATTGTAAGCGCCCAAAAGCCGGATCTGTCAAAAATAGCCGCTCAGTTTGGCTATGACAATGACAGTGGGGAATCAAAGGAGTATGACAGGCTTTTAGAGCGCATCCAAACAGGTTCAAACTGGCATTTTCGTCTCACAGCCAATCCGGTTCACAGCATTCAGGGCGGGAAGAAAAGGGGAAAGGTCGTGGCCCACACTTCGGAAAAGTATCAGCTGGAATGGCTGGAGAATCAGGCGGCGAAGAGAGGGTTTCGTGTTTCTCCGGATGGAGTGTATATTGCGGAGTCAAATTGGCGTATTTTTTCCAAAGGTGATTCCAATCAAAAGGTACGGATTCTGGAAGTGGTGTTTGAGGGAAATCTGTGTGTTGAAAACGCGGATATTTTCAGGGACACGCTGGTTAACGGCATAGGCCGGGAGAAGGCTTACGGCATGGGAATGCTTACAGTGGTGAGAACAGGGGATTAGATGGAAAATAACGAGAGAATCGAAAAGCCTGAGATCCAGGCACTGCCCCGTGTGCAGGACCGCATGACTTTTATTTATCTGGAGAGGTGCAAGATCAACAGAGACAATGGAGCCATCACGGTAAAGGATGAAAATGGCGTCACCCACATACCGGCAGCTGCGATTTCCGTGGTGCTTCTTGGTCCGGGAACGGATGTAACCCACAGGGCAATGGAGCTGATGGGCGATGCGGGGGTTACGGTTATCTGGGTAGGGGAGCATGGGGGTCGGTATTATGCATACGGGAGGGCGCTTACCAATCATGCCACGCTTTTGATGAAACAGGCTCAGCTGGTAAGCAATGAGAAGAAACATATTCAGGTTGCCAGGATGATGTATCAGATGCGTTTTCCCAATGAGGACGTCTCAAAACTGACCATGCAGCAGTTAAGGGGACGGGAAGGCAGCAGGGTCCGCGCCGTTTATCGGGAACAATCCAGGAAATGGAATGTGCCATGGAAAAGGAGGGATTACCGTCCGGAGGACTATGAGGGCGGCGATCCGGTCAATAAGGCGCTGTCAGCGGGAAATGCCTGTTTATACGGACTTGCCCATGCCGTGGTATGCGCCCTTGGCTGTTCCCCGGGACTGGGATTTGTCCATGTGGGACATGAGCTGTCTTTTGTGTATGATATCGCTGACCTGTATAAAGCTGCCACAACCATACCGATTGCGTTTGAGATGGCGGCAGAGAATCCGGATGATATAGGCAGTGCCACAAGACGCAGGTTACGGGAAGAATTTAGAGAAGGGCGTATTTTGGAGCGTATGGTTCATGACATAAAGTTCCTGCTGGCCGACGGAGAGTGGAAGGAAGAGGATTATAAGAGCACTCTTTATCTTTGGGATAATATACATGGTGAGCTGGAGCATGGGATCTCTTACGCAGAGGCGGGTGATGAAGAGTGATCATTATTTGTATTTCTAATTGTCCGCCAGCGCTGAGAGGTGATCTGTCCAAATGGCTCAGCGAAGTGAATACAGGCGTCTATATAGGAAAACTGAGTGCAAAGGTGAGGGATGAACTGTGGAAGAGAGTCTGCAACAGTATAAGGAGCGGACAGGCAACCATGGTCTATTCTACAAATAATGAGCAGGGGTATGCATTTCAAACCCATAACACGACATGGATTGCTGCGGATTATGAGAGCATCACGTTAATGAAGAGGCCATTGCTGTCAGATAGTGATTCTGTCAACGGCAGTCCCATAAAGCAAGGCTTTAGCAAAGCCTCAAAATATAAGAAGCAGTGGGCGGCTTCAAAGAACAGAGGATCTGATAGTTACGTTGTTATGAACATAAAGACAACAGGCGCAGATTATGATAGAGACAGGATTTTTGAATTGGGCTTGCTGAAAATTTATGGGGATGAAATAGGCCATCGGTTTCAATGTCTTTTGCAGTGCGGGAGAGAGATACCAAAGACCATGACAAGGCTTACTGGTATCTCTAATGAGATGCTCGAAAGAGAGGGGATTGGGGAGGAGGAGGCATTTGATAAGATCCAGGAATTTATTGGAGAAGATCTGGTTGTTGGCTATAATGTACAGGCTGATATGAAATTTATTCAAAGGCTTGGAGAGCGGGTGGGGAAGCAGATATTCATTAAAAAAGTAAGAGATGTTTTGCAGCTTGTCAGGCGAAAAGTTGATGATTTGGAAAACTTTCAATTGGAGACAGCAGCAGCATACTTTTCTTTGGATATCGATGATGTGCGTGAGGCGTTGACGGATTGTGAGTTGATCTATAGGATCTATTTGGAACTAAATAAATTGTGATGATTTGGGATGGAGAAATCCCGATATTTTCGCGGTTTTTTTAGTGTGTTCCCTGCGGGTGCAGGGGTGATCCTGCTTCTCTTTCAGTCATATTTTTCTCCTTTATGTGTTCCCTGCGGGTGCAGGGGTGATCCTGCAGCGCGACACATTTTATACTGGTCTAAGGTGTGTTCCCTGCGGGTGCAGGGGTGATCCTGCTTCTCTTTCAGTCATATTTTTCTCCTTTATGTGTTCCCTGCGGGTGCAGGGGTGATCCTAAGTCCCAATTTCTTAAAAAGTTCTAAAGCAAGTGTTCCCTGCGGGTGCAGGGGTACTCTCTTTCAGTTTATTTATATTCAGAGAACACAGAAGATACATTTAGATGAAATCCGCAAAGTAATAGAGATTAAGAACCAGATTTTGCAAGTCAAATTTTTTCCCAACATGACGGGAGAGTATGTATCAAGGATTGAGAAGAAGGCAGTGGAGAAGCAGCGGGAGAAGTTCGAGCAGGGGTAAGCCTACGGGAAAGATAAGGAATGTTTTAAGATGAAACAGAGTCAGTCCGACCGGGAGAGGCCGAACTGACTCTGCCTTATTATGTCTGGTGGGCTATTCGATTATTTCGGAAGTTTGATGTAATTTTCTTGTAGGTTATATGGGAAGCATGTATAATAAGATTACTATAAAAGAAAGGGAAGATTTATACTTAAGGAAGCGGTCTAAATTCTACAATAAGGGCGATATCGAACCGATGGATGTGGTTTCTGATATTGATAAGAGAAATTTTGTAAAAGGATGAGAAAGCTCCTGGGGAAACAGATATTCTTGCATGTTCAGCTACTTTGACAGCAGGAGAAATCCCTCCATAGAGCCGCAGCCTAAACGGATAATGCTGTAATCATAGAATTTAAAGTCAAGGATTCTGGCGAAGAGAAGTCTCTGGAGGACACTGCAGATGCTGCACTGAAACAAATGAGGAACAGCGATTTAAATGAGCCGAAAGCTTTGAAGCTGTTGGATAGTAAACACAGGAATTGCTGGTCTAACACGGTGATGTTTATGTTCAAGTCTCGTTTAATAGGGGAAAAGTAGAGCGGGTATTTCAGAATCTGCGGAAAAACAACAGTAATATGGAAGTGGTAATGGCTGCGATTGTGAACAATATTGTAGGGATGAATTTGTCCTATAATCCTATCAGATTAAGGTACAATTTGTACGTTTTCTTCTGGAGAAGGCTATATATGAAAAAGATGAAAGAACGCCGTACAGTACATTAAAAAAAGCAAATACAGAGTGGAAAACGTTGCTGTTCAACAACGAAGCGCAAAAATTTTATGTGTATAAGCAGATGTATCTGTATCCTTTATTGAAGTATATAGTGGGCAATTTACCGAAAAAGAATACAATAATACGGTTTAAATGTTGGAAAATATGAGCATAACAATAAGAAAAACAGCGTATACAAAACACCATTTGAAAGAACAGGAACAGGCGATCAAATATCTGGAAAAGGCGCAGAAGCTACTACAGTTGCCATTGCCGTTTGGGATATAGTGTTATGTAGTTTATTTCGTATATATTTTTTATAAAATAAGGGTCTTTTGAGTATGGAGGATATATTGCAATGGCGAGAACTGTAGGAATAGGGATTCAGAGCTTTGAGAAGCTGATAACGGAAAACAGCTTT
>CANPIM010000047.1 GCA_947574135.1 uncultured Lachnospiraceae bacterium | reverse complement strand
CCATAAAAACACGTACACTCCTTTCCTTTTTTCTCATGGTATATCCATCTTCATTCATTATAGTCTTGGCCTGCTCATTTGTCAAAACCACAAAAAGCTTTTCATCCTTCCATGCATGCCATAAAAAATCCCGACCTTGGAAAGAATCCGTCTTGTACAGACTTTTTCTCCCCAAAGCCGGGATCCCCCACAGGTTTTCTCTAGCTTCCTGCTGGCAATATCATTTCATTCCGTCTCCCGAATCACCTTCCGCACCGGAAGAATGCATCCGGGGGAAACGGACAGCTCATCCAGCCCCATTCGAAGGAAGGTCTCCGTCAGAGTCATGTCGGCTCCCAGCTCTCCACAGATACCTGCCCAAATGCCTGCCTTATGGGCATTGTCCGTCACCATCTGAATCAGCCGCAGCACAGCTGGATGGTGGGCATCATAGAAGGTATCAAGCTTGGCGTTCTGTCTGTCTATGGCCAGGGTATACTGGGTCAGATCGTTGGTTCCAATGCTGAAGAAATCAACCTCCTTGGCCAGCTCATCGCTCATCATGGCGGCAGCCGGGGTCTCGATCATAATTCCCTCCTCCACCTGTCCAAGCTTAACTCCCTCAGCCAGAAGCTCTTCCTTCACGGAGCGGGAGATCTCCTTGATACGCCGCACCTCATCCACAGAAATAATCATGGGATACATAATGGCCAGGTTGCCATAGCCGCTGGCCCTAAACAAGGCCCGCAGCTGGGTGCGGAAAATCTCCGGCCGGGTGAGACAAATACGGATGGCCCGATAGCCCAGGGCCGGGTTCTCCTCCTTGTCAAGCTTAAAATAATCCACCTGCTTGTCAGCACCGATATCCAGGGTACGGATGATTACCTTTTTCCCACCCATGGTCTCCACAACCTTTTTGTAGGCCTGGAACTGCTCCTCCTCTGTGGGATAATTCTCCGCCTCCAGGTACAGGAACTCACTGCGGAACAGTCCAATGCCTCCCGCATCATTCTCCAGAACCGCCGGAAGATCCCCGGGATCTCCGATGTTGGCATAGAGGTTGATTTTTTGGCCGGACTTGGTCACATTCTCCTGATTTTTCAGAGTCTGCAACAATTCCTTCTGCTCATCATCCGCCGCCTTTTTCTTAAAATAGCTCTCCAAAAGAGGCATCTTTGGATCCACAATAAACTTGCCCTCATAGCCGTCCACAACGCCGATTTTCCCGTCCCAGTCCTTGCTGATATCCACACCCACAAGCGCAGGAATTCCCATGGTGCGGGCCAAAATCGCTGTATGAGAGTTGGCAGAGCCCAGACGGGTCACAAAGGCCAAAAGCTTACTCTTATCCATCTGCACCGTCTCGCTGGGCGCCAGATCCTCCGCCACAATGATCACCGGCTCCTGTCCAATATCACTGCCTGCTCCACCGCCGCAGAGAATGGTAATCAGCCGCTCCGTAATATCCCGGATGTCTGCCGAACGAGCCTTAAAATACTCATCATCCATATTGGCAAACATCTCGGCAAAATTATCCCCGGTCACTGCAGCCGCATACTCCGCATTGACCTCCTGGGTGGTAATAATGTTTTGCACGGACTCGTTGTAGTCATCGTCCTCCAGCATCATGGCATGCACATTGAAAATCTCGGCATTTGTCTCGCCTACCTCGACCACAGCCTTCTCATACAGCTCATTGAGCTGATGGACCGCAGCCTCCTTAGCCTTCTCATACCGGGCCAGCTCTGCCTCCACATGGGTAACCTTTGTGCGGACCACCTTGTTTTCCGCCTTGGCATAAAACTTAATCTTGCCAATGGCAATGCCATTGAAAATTTTCTTCCCGACTCTCTCCTCCACAAGCTTTTCCCCCTTACAGGTTATTCCGGAAAAACTCTTCCATCTTTGCAGCTACAGCCTCTTCGTCTCCGCCTTCCACAGAAACCGTAACCGTATCTCCTTTCTTCACGCCCAGGCCCATGAGTGCCATAAGCTTTTTTGCCTCTGCGCTCTTGCCGTCCTTGGTAACCGTGATCACTGCGTCGTGTGCCTTGGCCTCCTTTACCAGAAGCCCGGCAGGTCTTGCATGGATTCCTACTTCGTCTGTGATGGTGTACGTAAATGTTTTCATTTTGAATGTCCTCCTTGCATAATTATTAGATTTATTATCGTGTGACTAACCATTTACTGCAAGCAAATCCTGGCCTACCGCAACCTCTCCCGTAGCCAGTGGCCGCACGGAGGTGTAGTCATCCGTATTGCACACAATCATGGGCGTGGTGCACAGGTATCCCTCTGCCTTGATGGCTTCCAAATCAAAGGAAATCAGCAGATCGCCTCTCTTTACCTGCTGGCCCTCTTCCACATGAGCCTCAAAATATTTTCCGCCAAGCTTCACCGTGTCAATGCCAATGTGGAGCAACAGCTCGGTGCCCTCATCTGTGGTAATGCCAATGGCATGCTTGGTGTCAAAAATGCTCTCCACCTGGCCGTCGGCAGGCGCGTAAAGCTTCCCTTCCCAAGGCTCCACAGCCACGCCGTCTCCCAGAGCACAGGAGGCAAAGGCGTCATCCTGGACCTCGTTCATTAAGAGCATGCGCCCCTTCATATGGGCGCCCAAAACCGCACTCTTCATGGACGGCTTCTTCTCGGCCGGAGCCGCCGGTGTTGCAGGCGCTTTCGGCTCCTCCTCCACAAAGAGAGCCTCCGGGAGCGCGCCGGACCGAATCTGCTCCACCAGCTCCTCCAGATTGGATTTCACAATGGTCACAGAGGGTCCGTAAATAACCTGGATTCCAGCCCCCTTAATTACCACTCCAGAGGCTCCGGTGCTCTTTAGAAGAGCCCCATTTACCTTGCCGCTGTCCACTAAGGTCAAACGCAGACGGGTGGCGCAGCAATCAATGTCAATCAGATTTTCAAGGCCGCCTACCCCCTTTAGTATAAGAGCAGATTTCTCATCATAGCCGGCCAAAGTAGCCTTTCCTCCGGCCACGCCTACCCCTGTAGCCTTCCGGTATTCCTCCTTGGAAACCAGATGCGCGGTCTCTCCGTCTGCCTCCCGTCCCGGAGTTTTCAGATTCCATTTCAGAATAAAGAACCGGAATACCAGGAAGTACAGCACAAAATACACGGCCAGCACAGGAAGCAGCATCACCCAGTTGGATTTTGCCTGTCCCGGCAGAACCCCATAGAGAATCAAGTCAATCAATCCGTCAGAGAAGGTGGTTCCCACACAAATGCCCAGAATATGGCAGGTCATAAAGGCCAGACCTGCAAAGACTACATGAACGGCAAACAGGGTGGGAGCCAGGAACAAAAACGTAAACTCAATGGGCTCCGTAACCCCTGTGAGGAAGGAAGTCAATGCCACGGAAAACAACAGAGATCCCACCTCCTTACGCTTCTCCGGCCTGGATGTCATATACATAGCCAGGGCCGCGCCAGGAAGCCCCCCCATCATAAAGGGATACTTTCCGGTGAGGAACCGGCAGGCCTCCACAGAAAAATGGGTGGTATTGGGAGAAGCCAGCTCCGCAAAGAAAATATTCTGAGCTCCCATCACCGTCACACCGTCGATAAGAGCGGAACCGCCCACGCCGGTCTGCCAGAAGGGCATGTAAAAAATATGATGGAGACCAAAGGGAATCAGCGCCCGCTCAATACAGCCGTAGATAAAGGTTCCAAAATAGCCGGAGGCCTCCACCACAGAGCCAAGGGCAAAAATACCATTCTGAATAATGGGCCATACCACATAGAGCACCGCCCCGGTGAGAATAGCGCCAGCCATGCTGACAATGGGCACAAAGCGGGTCCCTGCAAAGAAGGAAAGCGCTGCAGGCAGCTGCATTTTATAAAATTTATTGCAGAGCATGGCCCCGAGAACACCTGCGATAATACCTCCAAATACCCCCATCTGCAGGGTCTGAATTCCCAGCATGGAGGTGATGGCGCCCTCCTTCACGTTTGCAGAGATCTCCCCGTTTACAATAGAGCCATCCAGGGTCAGCAAGGTATTGATGGTTACCAGCATCACAATGTAAAAGATGGCCGAGGACATAACGGCCACTCCCTTTTCTTTTTTTGCCATTCCCAGGGCAACGGCCAGGGCGAAAATCAAAGCCAAGTTACTGAAAATTGCATTTCCGGCATAGGACAGCATCAGCATAAAGCCATACAGAAGGGTCCCCTGATGCAATACACCGGATAAGCCATAGGTGGCTATGGTTGTCTCATTGGTAAAGGAGCTGCCGATACCTAGCAAAATTCCTGCAAAAGGCAAGACTGCAATGGGCAAAAACAAAGATTTGCCGATTTGCTGGGCAGCAGCAAATAGCTGTCCGCTTTTCTTTTCTTTCATTCACACACTCTCCTTTTCTTTTTGCCCAATTCCCGGGCTTTTTATAACCTCCGCCGGCTTTTCCTTAAAAGACCGGTGGGAAAGCTCCCCATCCCTTATTCTCCCAGGTCCTTTTTCTCTTCCTCATCCAGGTGCAATCGCTTCAAATGAATAGTCAGGTAGACCATCTCCTCCTCTGAAACGCTCTTTTCAAATTCTGTCTCAATATATGTGGCAATGCGTCTGGCACATTTGTAGTGAATTTTGCAGTTTTTCTGAATCATTTCCCGGAACAGCACATCCTCTTCTCCCTCCAGGTTCTTTAAGGCCTTCCCCTGAAGGAGACGCTGCAAAAGATACCGCAGATGCACGGCAAACCGGTTGAAATTCAGAGAATCCCGATCCATTTTTTTATGATAATAAAACTCTGTCACCCGGACACACCCATCCAAGAGCTTGGTAATATCATACATCTCACTCATATTGGTGTTTAGCTCCGCATTCACAATGTGCAAGGCAATAAAAGCCGCCTCATCATGATTCAACCGGGTCTGATATTCCTCCTCAATAATCTGCAGGCATCGCTGCCCCAGGGAATATTCTGTTGGATAATAGCACATAATAGCCGAGCTCAGAGGATTGGTAAACTCAATACCCATTTCCTTGCGTTTTATGGCAAAGCTAATATGGTCCGCCAGGGTGATAAGCAGCGATTCGTTCAGCTCCTGAGAAATCTGCTCACGGATATATTCAATGAGCTCGCTGACAAGCCGCAAATGCTCCAGAGGAATCTGCTCCACCAGCTCCCGCAGCTTTTTCTGCTCCTTCTTCCCCTCCATATGGTAGGTTTTTTCTATCTGTGTCTCATCAACAATTTCTCCAACCTTGCGCTGATAGCCGATTCCCCGGCCCGTTATGATTACCTCATTACCTTTTCCATCCACAGCACAAAGAATACTGTTATTGATTACTTTTTTTATCCGCATTTTTCATTCATCCACGCAAAAAAACCAATCCTATCTCAAAAATTCCTGTTCATCAACAAGAAAAGACAGAATTGGTTAAGCCCGCATTACCGGTAACATTCCAATTAACTTCTGGTAATAAAATAGCATACTCCGTCAAAGCCGTCAAGATTTCTTATGGGGCTTCCTGAAATTCGGCAGAATACACAAAATTAAATGACCCTTTTTATGCATATAGAATAGGCCCCATTGGAATCCCTCTCCCACAAAGAACCATTATTTTTCCAGCCCCCAAAAGCTTTCTCCCGCTTCCCTGGCCTCCTTTAGGGCCCGTGCCATAATCTCCCCGGCCTGCTCCGGCCTCGCATCAATGCCCTCGGCACAGATACACCGAAACTCTGGAATCCCAAACATACCGCACAAGGCCTCCAGGTACCGGGCCCCCTGCTCCAGGGGACCGTTTCCGTAAACGCCGCCCCGGGTGGTAAAAAAGATGAGCTCCCTGGCCCGGCACATGCCGTACATTCCCTCCTCGTTACACCCGAAAGTAATGCCGTCCAGCGAAATATTCTCTATATACAGCTTTACCACTGCCGGCACGCTTAAATCCCAGAAAGGAGCTGCCAGCAAAATCCGATCCGCCTGAGCAAATTCATGGGCATAGGCAAACCGGGGATGGCTCCGATTGCCCTCCTCCAAAAGCTTTTGTCGTTCCTGGAAAAATTTCCCAGTTAGGGGCCTGAAATCCATATCTGCCAGATCCAGCTGGGTATATTCATAGGGAATACCGGCCGGCGCGTATTCTCTCATGGCATCCAGAAATTCCCGGGCCAGCTGCCAGGTCCGGGATTCCCCTCCGCGAATGCAACCGTTTATCATTAATATTTTCATGTTCTCTCCCACTTTCTTTTTTTCAGGACCTGTGATAAGATAAAATGACAGCTTTCTACTATTTTAGACTGTCCATCACCCCCACCTGATACAGGATCCGGGGGAATATCTGTCACGGAGAGTAATCGTATGAAACAAGTATTAGTTATCGGCTCCACTGTCGTGGATGTAATTATTAAGCTTCCCCACCTTCCCAAAACCAGTGAGGATGTTCATGTGCTGGGACAAACCATGTCCCTGGGAGGCTGCGCCTATAACACCTCTGACACCATTCGTCATTTTGGGGTTCCCTGTATTCTGTTTTCCCCGGTAGGAACCGGCACCTATGGCCATTATGTCCGGGAGGAGCTAAAAAAGCGCGGCATCCAAAGCCCCATTCCCACGCCTCTGCAGGAAAACGGCTGCTGCTACTGCTTTGTGGAAAATACCGGAGAGCGAACCTTTGCCTCCTACCACGGAGCCGAATATTTGTTCTATCCGGAATGGTTCGACCTGCTGGACGCGGACTCCATTGACAGCGTCTATATCTGCGGCCTGGAAATCGAGGAAACCACAGGCCCCAACATTGTACAATACCTGGAGCAGCATCCCTCCTACCGGATTTTCTTTGCCCCCGGGCCCCGGATCCAGGTCATTTCCCAGGAGCTTTTGGACCGGATTTTTGCCCTCTCCCCCATTCTTCATCTCAACGAGACGGAGGTGCTGGAATACACCGGGGAGCCTACCATTGCCCAGGCCGCCCGGGCTCTCTTTGCAAAGACTCAAAACACGGTGATCGTCACCCTGGGCGAAAAAGGAGCCTACTATGACACGGGACGGGAGGCTGCCTATATCCCTGGGGTAAAGGCCCGGCAAATAGACACCATTGGCGCAGGGGATTCCCATATCGGCGCTGTCATCGCCCGCCTCCAGCAGGGAGCCTCCATTGAGGAAGCCATCGCCGCCGCCAACCGGGTATCTGCCGCCGTGGTGGAGACCAGCGGAGCCCTGCTCTCAAAAGAAGCCTTTGGGAAGCTGGAGCTTGTCTGAAAGCCATTCATGGAAATGCTCTAAGCTTCTCCATCCAAAACTCCTGCACCCGATCCGCCCGGGCCTGCAAAAGCACCGTCACCGGATGCTCTTCCCCCGGCTTTCCCCGGAAATCACAGATCGTCATTCCCCGGTTTCGCTCCTCCGAGCAGTCCACCTCCACATGCATGGCCCGGCCGGTGAACCAGTCCGGATGAAGCAAATAGGTAATCGTCACCGCATCATGAATGGCCGCCCGCTCCCGGCCCTGGTACACAGGACTTTGGAAATAAAACTCCACCAGCTCTCCCACCATCTGGGATACCGGATGTTTGCTCTTTTTCAGGTCTTTGGCCTGCTCTCGGGTAAAGCCGCAGTGATTGGTCACATCCAGACCACACATCACCACAGGAAGCCCCCAGGTAAAGACGATCTGGGCGGCTTCCGGGTCCGCCCAGATATTGAATTCGCCCGTGGGTGTCACATTGCCTCCCACGGCAGCTCCACCCATCAGACAGATTCTTTCAATGCGATCCGCCGCCTCCGGAAATACCCGTAACAAAAGGGCAATATTGGTCAGGGGCCCAATGGGAACCAAGGTCACCTTCTCCCCAGGGGGCAAAGCCTTCAGCGTCCTGGCAAGGACCAACACTGCAGGCTCTTCCTCCACCTGCTTGTCCGTCTCCGGCAGACAGTAGTCCCCCAAGCCGGTCTTTCCGTGGACATGTCCCGCAAACTTTGGCGTCCGCACCAGAGGACCGCTGGCGCCCTTTGCCACAGGCACCTGTGAAATGCCAAGAAAGCTTGTAAGCTTGCGGGCATTCTCTGTCACCCGATCAACCGTCTGATTTCCGGCAACCGTGCTGATTCCCAGAAGCTCCAGCTCCTCCCCACAGGCCACAGCCAGGGTAATGGCCACGGCATCGTCAATTCCCGGATCACAATCTATCCAAATTTTCTGCTTCATCACTTTTTCCTCCAGCCTAAGCCGGCTTTCTCTGCCATGCTAAGCCTTTTGGGCCAGCTTCTGTCTCCGTCTCATGCCTGCATAGCTGTAAATGCCAAGACCAATCAGCGTAGTCAGGTAAGGCACCATCTGAATGAGCTCGTGAGGAATCTCAGTGAGCTGCATAATATTGGCCAGGGCCTGAGCCGCACCAAAGAGCAGAGAAACCAGAAAGCCTCCCACCGGCGTGTCGCCGCCCATGGCACTGGCTGCCAGAGCAATATAGCCCTTGCCTGCAGACATATCCTTGGTAAACATATTCATATAGCCGCCGGACAGGAAAAATCCCCCCATGCTGGCCAGCACGCCGCTTAAAATCAGAGCAATGTACTGGATTTTGCGGGAGCTGATTCCCACAGACTCCGCCGCATTCTTATTCTCCCCCACGGCCCGGATTTTTAAGCCCAGAGGCGTCTTGTACAGGAAAAGATGCATCACCACTACCGCCACAATGGACAGATAGGTCATAAGGTTCTGACCGGAGAGAATCTGGCCCAGAAAGGGAATCTGCTCTATAAGCGGAATATGTATCCGGGGCGCGGAAAAGTTGGAGATAGAGGTGGAAGAGCCCCGATCTCCGGACACAGCCAGCATCAAAAGCACCGTTCCTCCCGTAGCCATCATATTAATGGCAATGGCCGCCAGAATCTCGTCTGTCTTAAGATTCAGTACAAAGAAAGCCAGCAAAAGACCGATGAGCCCGCCGGCCACCATGGTCAGCAAAAGACCGGTGAAGAAATTTCCGGTCATGGCCGAAAAGATCACCCCAAACAGAGCCGAGAACAGCATAATCCCCTCCAGGGCCATATTGGTAATGCCGGACTTGGAGGCCACAGAGGATGCCAGGGCCGCAAACAGAATGGGTGTCGTCGCCCGCAGTATGGCGTTAAAAAAATCAGGACTCAATAAGTTTTCCAGCATTTAGGCCACCTCCTCGTCTTTTAAGGATGCTTTTGCTTCCCTTGCAATCATCCGATGTTTCATGCCGCTTAAGAACTGCTCTGCCACCACCAGCAGGATGATAATGCCCTGGGTAATCTGCACAATCTCCAGGGTTACATCCGTATACCGGGCCATAATGGAAGCGCCCGTCCGCAGATAGGCCAAAAACAGGGCAGCCAGAGGAGTATACAGAGGATTCTTTCTGGCCAGAGTACAGATAATAATGGCATCCCATCCATAGCCCAGCAAGGAAACCCAGGAAAACCGGGAATAGATGGGGCTTAAAAGCTCCACGCCGCCGCCCATACCGGCCACAATACCACCCACCATCTGGGACAGCAAAATCACCTTTACAATGTTAATGCCGGAATACCGGGCAAAAGCCTCATTCTCACCGGTAAGGCGCAGCTCATAGCCGGTCCGGGTCTTAAAGAGAAATACATACCCCAGCACAGCCACCACAAGTGCCAGGAGAAGGCCCACATGAATATTCGTCCCCTTCACCAGGGTAAAGAGCTCGGATTCTGCCGGAAGCTTATAGGAGGCAGAGCCCACGCTGGGATCCTGTAGAAAATGCATGAGCAAAAAGGTACAGAACCACAGAGACAGGTAATTCATCATAAGAGAGGATACCAGCTCCGGAGAATTGGTCTTGATCTTCATAAGAGCGGGAACCGTACAGAATACCGCTCCAGCCAGGGCTGCAAGACAGATAGCCACAAAAGGACTTAAGCCTGCAGGCAGACCAAGCTTTAAGGCCACGGCTGCAGCCACCAGTCCCCCCAGATGAAAGCCGCCCTCTGTGGCCAGGTTGATCTGATTGGCGGAAAACATAATACACACGCCGGTGCCGGTGAAAATCAGCGGAACCATAGACTCCACCACATTTCCCAGATTTCTCTTGCTCTTAAAGGGGCCTGTAATCAGGGTTACAATGGCCGTCACAGGCTCTTCGCTCACAAAGAAAATCAGCACAAAGGAAATCAGCAGCGCAATCAGCACAGAAAATAACATACGGAACAAATCAAAACGCTTGGCACTATTCATAAATCACGCCCTCCTGTTCTTCCTGGTGCTTTAAGCCCAGCATGTATTGGCCCAGCTCCTCCTCGGTGACAGCGGCCACATCCGTAAACATTCCGGAGAATTTTCCCTTGTACATCACGGCCAGACGGTCGCTTAAGGAAAAGACCTCATTGAGATCCGCTGAAACCAAAAGCACGGCACAGCCCGCATTCCGGAAATCCAGCAGACGCTTGCGAATAAACTCCGCAGCCCCCACATCAACCCCCCGGGTGGGCTGGTTGGCAATGATAATATCCGGACCAGTGGAAAATTCCCGGGCCACAATCACCTTCTGGATATTTCCTCCGGACAGCATGGCCACATTCTGGCGGAAGGATTTGCACTTCACCAGATATTCCTGGATAAGCTCGTTGGAGCGCTCCTGGATCCGCCTGGTTTTCAGCATCATTTTTCCGGAATACTCCGGATCCGTGTATTGGTTGGAAAACAGATTTTCCAAAATATTCAGATTCCCTGCACATCCGCTGGTCATGCGGTCCTCGGGAATATGCGCCATCTTCAAATTTCGGATATCCTTAATACTGGATTTTTCAATATCCGTTCCCTTTACAAAAATTTGTCCTTTATAGCTCTTGTTTAAGCCGGTAATAGAATCAATCAGCTCCGACTGCCCGTTTCCCTCCACGCCGGCAATGCCTAAAATCTCTCCTCCCCGGAGATCAAAGGACAGATCGTCCACCTTCAAAACTCCCTGTCCGTTCCGCACGGACAGATTGCGTATCTTTAGCTGTACGGCCGTGGGCTTTGCCGCCTCCTTTTCAAAGGTGAGCACCACGTCTCTCCCCACCATGAGCCGGGACATATCCTCGGTAGTAATATTCTTCACCTCATAGGTGCCCATACTGCGGCCACTGCGCATAATGGTGGCCCGGTTGCAGATGCGCTTGATCTCGTCAAGCTTATGGGAAATAAAAATAATGGTATGCCCGCTGTCTCTAAGCTTCTCCAGCTGAATAAAGAGCTCGTCCGTTTCCTGGGGCGTAAGTACAGCCGTAGGCTCGTCCAGGATCAGAATATCCGCTCCCCGATAAAGGGCCTTGAGAATCTCCACCTTCTGCTTGATACCCACGGGAATCTCATCCACCTTAGATCTTACATCAATATCAAAATTATATTTCTGGGCAATTTCATCTGCCACGGAAATGGCCCTGTCCATATCAATGAACACACCGCCCTTTTTGGGCTCTACCCCCAAAATAATATTTTCCGCCACCGTCAGTGACGGCACCAGCATAAAATGCTGATGCACCATACCAATCCCCTTACTGATAGCGTCCTGAGGAGACTTGATGGCGATCTCCTGTCCGTTCAGAATAATCTGCCCCTCATCCGGGCTCTCGATTCCAAACAGCACCTTCATCAGCGTACTCTTTCCCGCGCCGTTTTCACCCAGGAGCGCATGAATCTCGCCTTTTTCCAGCTCAATGCTCACATCCTCGTTGGCTACCACGCCGTTGGAATAGATTTTCATAATATGGTTCATCTGTAAAACGATATTCTTTTCCAAGCAAGCCACCTCAACCTTCTCCAACCCCGGCCAACCCTTTTGGGGCCTTCCCTCCCGCCGAAGTCTTAGTAAATAAAGGCAGATACCCTGGAAAAACGCAGGGTATCTGCCAATTCAGCATTTCAATTCTATCCTTATCTCTGAATCGCTGTGTCCACTACGATTTCGCCGTTAATGATCTGCTTCTCCAGCTCGTCAAGCTTGGTGCGGATGTTCTCGGGAAGCATCTCCTCGTAGTGTGCATCCTTTACCAGCTCCACGCCGCCCTCTGCAAAGCCCAGTACCTCTGTGGTACCGTATGCAAGGTTGCCCTCCAGGTCAAGCTTAATAGCCCGATACAGAGAATTTCCAACGTTCTTCAGGGCAGAGGTGGGAATATTCTTGGCAAAATCCGGAAGCAGAGCCGCCTGGTCAGAGTCCACACCAAAGGCATAGAGATCCATATCGCCGGCAGCCTCAATCTGTCCCAGACCTGCATTACCGGCTACATTGTAGCCTACGTCAACGCCGGCCTGATACTGAGCCAGAGCCAAATCCTTACCCTTAGTGGAGTCTACGAAATCGCCTACCCAGGATACCTGTACCTCGATCTCCGGGTCAATATCCTTGGCGCCCTGCTCATAGCCCTTCAGGAAATCGTTGATAACCGCATTGTCCATACCGCCCAGGAAGCCAATCTTCTTGGTGGACGGATCGATGTTGGCAAAGAATCCTGAATCATCGGTAGTCATCATGGCGGCCGCTGCGCCTACCAGATAGGATACCTCATTCTGCTTGTACAGAATGTTATAGATGTTCTTGGGATCCCCGTTGCCGGCAAAATCAAACTGTTCGTCAAAGAACATGAATTTCTGATCCGGATACTCGGCCGCTGCCTTGGCCAGAGGATCCGCCATCTGCCAGGTTCCCATGATGATAACATCATATTCTTTGGAATCGCAGTAGTCAAGCAGGGTGGGCTCCCACTTGGGCTCGTCGGAAGTCTGTCCTCCCATCTGCTCCACCTTGAAATCAAACACATCGGCGCCCAGCTCGTCCCGCAGACGGGTCAGACCCTCATTTGCGGAATCATAGAAGGACTTGTCACCCAGGGTTCCGTTTAACAGAAGCGCAGCCCGATAAGTATCTCCGGATCCGGTCTCTGCAGGAGCCTCGGTCTCCTCTCCCTCCTTGCTCTCCTCTGTGGCCGGTGTGTTGCTGCCCTCCTCAGCCGGTGCAGGCTCTTCTTTTCCGCCGCAGGCCACCATGGAAAATGCCATGGAAAATACCAGCAGCATTGCTAATACCTTTTTCATATTAGTCTCCTCCTTGTTTTTTTGCATTTAAAATGCTATATAAAGTATCGTCCACCAATTCCTCCAGAGTCATTCTTCGCATGCCCCGCATATAGGTGACAAGCTCCGAAAACGCCGGATGAATCAGTTTCTTTGGAATGATACCCATTCCCTGTTGGATTGCCAAAATCGGCATGATCATGCCTGCGTTACAGTCCACATCCACCCCACACATGGTTACAATGTGAAGGGTCTTAGTGAAATCGCCGTTCCCATAGTAAAGTGCAAGCACCTCACAGCAGGCATTGGGGTAGGCGTGAATCCAGTTGTATTTCTTATATTTTTCCTGGCAGCAAGCCAAAGCCGCCTGCCAGTCCTTGTATTTCTCACAGCAGTCCCAGGCAAAGGACACCACGGAATAATACTGGCTGTCCTTTGGAATCAATGCAATGGCCTGCTTTATCAGCGCCCGGACATCCCTCTCCGTGAAGGCCAGAGCCGTCAAAACAGCATTAAATACCTCCCCCAGAATTCCGTTATTGGCATGGGCCACCTCTCCGTCTGCCCAGGCAAGCCTGGCGGCCGTATAGGCGTCTCCCGGAGCCACCATCCCACAGATACCGCCCTTCATCTGCGCGCCAATCCACTCGTTAAAAGGATTCCGGCAGGTGCCGCTCTCTGGTGGAAATATGCCGTTCTTAATATTGCGCAGAGCAATCTCCTCCGCAGACCAGCCGCAGGGAATCTCCCCTACCCATGCAAGGGCAATCTCCTTCGACGTCACTGCATAGCCGTATTTGGAAAAAGCTTCCAGAAACGCCAGCTCATAGGTAATATCGTCATTGTAAGTGTTGGGCTCCCTGAGATAATCGTATACCTCCCCAAAAGCCTCATAGAGATTCTGAGAGGTATAGCCCTCCACCATGGTGCCCATGGCCGCTCCTATGAGCTGAGCCAGCCAGGCGCCCTTGAGCTTGTCCCGAAAATCCGGGGTAGAGACATCCACCGGCCTTTGTTCCGGAAAGCTTACCGCCCTCTCATAGGCCGAAAAGGAATCGTAAATCTTATTAGTCCAATAGTCGGAGGTCTCGTCCTTTTCTGCTTGGTTCAGCTCATACCGAAGCTCTGCCGAAATCTGGTGAAGGCGGACATAATCGCCCTCTTCCTGGGCCCTAAGTCCTTCCTCCAAAAGCTTATAGGTCCTCTCCGTGGCCCGATAGCCCCGATTTTCCAGGGCCTGCACTGCCGCCACCATAATCCGCTCCGGCGCACCGGAGCCCGGAACATTACTGCCCCAGTCCAGGCTTAGAATCTGATCATAAAACCGGGCGGTTTCCAGATTGGCCGTCCAGGTCTGATCTTCCTCCCCACGCACCACAGGCTTGGCATTCCAGTACAGCTCTCCCGCTAATTCCCATGCCCGCTTCATAAGCCTGCAGCCACTCCAAGGGCCACCTTCATCATATTGGTAAAGCCATTCTGTCTTTCCTCAGCGGACATCTCCTCATGGGAAATCATGGAATCGGAAACCGTAAAGATGGCCAAGGCATTCACCCCTGCCCGGGCAGCATTGCAGTACAGGGCAAAGCTTTCCATCTCCGCAGCCAAAACTCCCATCTTGGCCCAGACCTTCCATTCCTCCGTCTCCCCATAGAATACATCCGAGGAAACCACATTTCCCACCACGTAGGGGAACTGATGCCTCTTTGCCTCCTCCACAGCCCTGCTCAAAAGTCCGTAGGACGCCACGGCTGAAAAGGTGCCCGGCAGCTGATACTGATGGGCATAGTTGGTATCTGTGCTGGCGCCGGCAGCCATAACAATGTCCCCCAGCTTCACATCCTCCTGCATGGCCCCGCAGGAGCCGATACGGATCAGATTCTTAACTCCATACATATGGATCAGCTCATAGGAATAAATGCCGATGGACGCACAGCCCATGCCGGTGCCCATCACAGACACCTTCCTTCCCTCATAGGTTCCCGTATACCCAAACATATTACGGACCGTGTTAAACTGCACCGCATCCGTAAGAAAATTTTCTGCAATAAATTTTGCCCGAAGGGGATCTCCCGGAAGTAATACAGTCTCTGCAATATCTCCCATCTTCGCCGCGTTATGTGGTGTTGACATAAACCCTCCTTTTCTGACACCTCCGCTCAGGTCCTAAGCCCCGGCCTTCCACTTGTCCGGACCGGTCCTAGCGAGGCCTCTCCTGTAATGAAATCAGTATACCATAAGCTTCTCTGAATTTCCACAATCTTTTCATGTTCACGAACAAATTATTGCTTTTTTATCAATTTTTGCAAGTTTTTCCCCAATCATTCTTGACTAATTACCACTTTTTCGCTAGAGTAGACCTTACAACCGAAAAGGAGGGGTTTGGTTATGTATTCCTTTTTTGTCCTGCTGGCCGGCGTATTCCAGGCTGCCATGCTAAGCTTTAACGGCCTGTTGGCCGAATCCATCGGCCTGTTTGGCGTTAGCCTGGTAGTCCATGTATCCGGTGGTCTTTTGCTGTTGCTCTATATGCTTTTGTTTATCCGGGAAAAAATCACCCTGCGGGGCATGCCCTGGTACCTGTACAGCGCCGGCTTTTTCGGAGTTCTCCTGGTATCTGTCAGCAGCTATTGTGTGGGAATCATCGGTGCAGCGGCCACCACCTGCTTGTCCGTGGCCGGACAGCTCTTTATCTCTGCCGTCATTGACCACTATGGTATGTTTGGGGTCCCTAAGGTTCCCTTTTCCTCCCGGCGAATTCCCGGATTTCTTATGGTTTTGTCAGGCATCTTTCTGCTGAATCTGTCCTGAACACCCAGAAAAGGAGCTTTTGCTATGATACTTGTTATCTTTATCGCGTTCTTATACGGCTGCGCCACTGTAATCTCCAAAATGATCAATTACCGGGCCACCCAGGAGCTGGGCACCTGGAACGGCTCCCTGGTCAACTATGTGGTTGCCAGTGTATTGGCCCTTATAATGCTGCTTTTTACCACCGGTTTCCGAATAGATCTGACCCCCTATGTAACGGCACCGCTCTATCTGTACGCCGGCGGTACCTTCGGCGTGCTGGCCTTTGTGATTAGCCTGGTTTGTCTCTCCAGAATGAAGGTTTTTCAGTCCACCATTTTGCTTCTGGTTGGACAGCTGGCCGCCGGGATGGTCTTTGACATTCTGGTCTTTCAAAACTTTACCCTATTGAAGCTCTGCGGCATCCTCTTGGTAACGGCCGGGATTTTCTGGGACAACAAAATCTGTGCTTCCGGCGATTCCCATGCTTAATCCTCTCCCAGAAGAGAGGGGATATAGATTTTTCCCCAGCCCTGCTGATTTCTGGGAAGGCCCAGATCCCTGCAGGTCCCGGACAGTCGAAGCTTTACCTCCTTATTCGTGAGCAAGGGCCTTTGCTCCAAAAGCAATGCCAGGGCTCCACAGACTACAGGAGTAGCCATGGAGGTACCGGATTTGGTGCAATAGCTTCCCCCGCCCCGCCGGTTCCATCTGGCGTTACAGGACACTACATAGGATCCGGGCGCCACCACATCCGGCTTGCAGATACAGGTTCGGGTGGGCCCCCTTCCGGAATAATCGGTCTTTCTCTTTCCGTCCATCTGCACCGGCTCCTGATCGTCACTGGAGCCCACAGTGATAATTTTCCGGCTGGTTCCCGGCACCGTAATGCTCTGCCTTCCGGGACCCTGGTTTCCTGCTGCGGCACAGACCACAAAGCCGGCTCCCCAAGCCTCCTCCACGGCCCGCAAAAGCTCCTGCGCCTCTGTTCCCTGCATGGTGCCTCCCATGGAAATATTCACAATCCGCACCTGATAATCCTTTCCCTCCTCCGTAAGCCAATACAGCGCCTTCACCAAGTCTCCGGTTCGACCATTTCCCCGGTGATCCAGCACCTTGAGAGAAATAAAATGACATCCTGGTGCAAGACCCTGATATCTCCCACCGGATGCCGTTCCGTTTCCTCCAATAATTCCACTGATATGTGTGCCATGCCCGCAGACATCCGAAAGCTCTGTCTGCGAGCAAAAGCTTTTCTCCAGAGCCACCCGCCCTCTCAAATCCGGATGGGAGGCAGTTATGCCGGAATCCAGCACAGCCACCCCCACGCCAGCCCCGGTTATTCCCCGCTTATAGGCATAGGCGGCCTGGAGCTGTTCTCTTACACGGTTCATACCCCATGTCACCATTCACTCTTTTCTTTCATTATATGCGGCATTCCTTTCCACTGCCAATCGAAAGAGAAAAAAGCCCAGCAGGAATAACAGCCCAAGCATGGCCACGCCAGCCTTGGAGGTGTCAAAAAGCTGGGTGGAGATTCCCATGAGAAGGGTTCCGAAAAAAGCCGCTCCCTTGCCGAAAATATCGAAAAAGCCAAAGTATTCCGTGGATCGCTCCTTGGGAATAATCAGAGAGTAATAGGATCGGGACAGAGACTGAATTCCCCCCTGGAACACAGCCACACACACGGCCAGAAACCAGAATTCCCAGGTCTTGTCAAGCTGCAGGGCAAACAGCACAATGGCAAAGTACCCCAGAATAGATATCTGAATCAGGCGTACATTGGTAATGCGTTTGGCCAGATAGCCGAACAGGATAGAACAGGGAAAAGCCACCACCTGGGTCAGCAGCAGGGCCAAAAGCAGATTGGTATCGCTGATCCCCACATCCTTTCCATAAGAGGTAGCCATATCGATAATGGTGTACACCCCGTCAATATAGAAGAAAAACGCCAGGAGAAAGTAAAAAATGCGGGGTTCCTTACGGATCTCTCCAAAGACCCGCCCAAGCCTTCCAAAGCTATCTCTCACAGGATGCGCCGACAGCTCCACATAAAATTTCTGCTGATAGCTGCGAAGAAGGGGTATGGTCACCAGAAGCCACCACAGGGCATTTATCAAAAAGGCCAGCGTCATGGCCAGACCCATGGAGATTCCAAGCTTGTCTGAAAATAATACAAATACCAGACTGAACACAAAAGGAACACAGCTTCCAATGTAGCCCCAGGCATAGCCCTGGGCCGACACCAGATCCATGCGTTCATCGGTAGTCACATCGTTCAGCATGGCATCGTAAAAAATCAGGCTGGCGTTTAGGCCTACCTTGGCAATCACAAAAACTCCCAGAAAGGCAAGCCAGCCCTTGGGGAGAGCCAGACCGGCGCAGCCCAGCACGCCCAGCATCAAAAACATGGTAAACACCGGCTTCTTAAAGCCTCTGGTATCTGCCAGCGTACCCAGCACAGGTCCCAGCACCGCCACAATGATAGTCACCAGGGAGGTGGCATAGCTTAAATAGGCTGTGGAATCGGCGCCGGAAAGGCCGGCTGCAGAGGCCAGGTTTTTATAATAAATGGGGATAATGGTAGATGCCAGCAGCACAAAGGCCGAATTTCCCACATCATACAAAATCCATTTCTTTTCCAGGGCTGTCAATTTTTTCATCTTTTCCCCTCTCCCTTATGAAATTCCTCAAAATCCCGCCTGAATCTTGGGGACAGCTCCTGATCTGTCTCAATCTTTTCCGCATACTCACAGATAAGCTCCACCGCTGTCTCCACTGCATCCAAAAGCCTCTGCTCCAGGAAGGAGTTACTGGCTTCGCAGCGGATGTGGGGCCGGCCAGTCATCAGCATCCCTCCGAAATACGCCCTCTGTCCGATGAGTCCAAAGAGGAAGCGTAAAATCCACTCCTTTCCCTTTCCGGGCCCCTGAAAAAAGCGAATCACCCAGGAGAATGCCCGAATGCTCTCATCCACCTGCCGAACTGTCACACCCTCCAGCACGGAGGCCATGGCTTCCTCTGTCCGCCTCTCCCGACGCAGATGCCAGGTATAATTCCAGGTCCTGGGATCCCTTCCCTCCTGAACCAAAAGAGCCCTGTCAAACTCTGTCTCCACATCCGAATGGCTCACCCCATAATTCTCCATATACCGGGTGATAAAGGGATGGCACTCACTGTCCAGGGTAAAATGACAGATAAACCCTAGAAGATAGGACAAAAGCACCGGATCCGGCTTTTCCTGATATACGCCACGACTGTTTTCGAAAAACACGGAGGCCAGCTCATGATGCATGCGGCTGCCGGTCTGATTGATCCGATTCTTTCCCAGAGGGCGATAATAAAACAGCACGTCCGGCCCATGAAGCCCTAAAAGATAAGCCTCCTTATGATTCCGTATCAGCTGCCGCAGCTTTCCCGGTAGCTCCCTGTAGACTTTTTTCCCAAACAGATAGTGGGCATAGGTTGCAGGCATTCTCATCCTCTCCTTTCCTAGGCGCTCTTTTCTTTATTATAAGTCATGCCTAAGAAAATGTAAAAATCATTTTGCCCATTTTTTAAAAAACATTTCACACAACCTCCAAATCCACATAGTATGAAGTGTATAAAAAATAAATGGAGGCATTTTTTATGAGTGATTTAACTGCTACAAACTGTGGATGTGGATGCAATGACAATGGAGTGAGCTTTGGTGGCGGCAGCTGCTCTTCCCTGATCTGGATTCTCCTGCTTCTGTGCTTCTGCGGCGGCAATGGCGGCGGATGCGGCGGAGATTGCGGACACAGCGGATTTGGCGGAGACTGCTGCTGGATTATCCTGCTTCTGCTCTTCTGCGGCGGATGCGGCAACGGCGGATTTGGCGGCGGATGCTGCTAATTTGAGCTCCGGAGATCTTCTCCCAAAAAAGAGAGTCGGCTTCCAGCCGGCTCTCTTTTTTTGTAAAGAAAAATGGTTGCATTTAGGAATCCTCAGACATGGTCTCTATTTTTCGTTTCTTTCTCCTGCTCCCTCTCTCCTGCCTGCTTTTCCTGCTCCTCTTTTTGACAAAGGCAGTCCTCATCCAACTCATAGACCGTATCCTCTTCGATTACAAGCCTTCCCATATTCTGGCACCTCCTTTTCCCCACAGCCCCGGGGGCCTTGGGTCTCTGGTATCAGAATATGCATATTTCCCGTTTCCGCACATATATTTTACAAATCTATAAAAAGGAAACTGCCATGCACGCCAGGGAAGAACCCTTCCAAATTTTATATGAGGTACAGGCCAAATGCAGCGAGATTAGCCAGAAGGTGGATTCCATTCTCCATATGCTGGAGCTGCTGGAAACCTATATGACCTATTCCAATCTGATGCGGGACCTGTCGCCAGGCGACAACAGTGGTTCTTCGCACCCCAATTCTTCTTCGAAAGGAAATGATGCCATGAATCCCCAGGAATTCCAGAAAATTCTTTCTTCCGTGAGAAAGGACGATAAGCCCATGTCTCAGGATGAATTTGACACGATTTTTGAGACCCTGAAGCAGGGAAAATCCCCGGAGGAGGTGGCCCGCATGGAGCAGATGGTTCAGATGGCCAAAAGCTTCATGAAATAGCCCTCTCACTCCTTGGTATTTTGATTGATAAACCTGGTCTTGTCCTTGGCATAGACGATTCGCTGGCTGTGATAAAGGCCATAATAGCCGGACTGCATATAGCTGATGGCAATGACCAGCAAAAAGAACCAGGCCCCCTCAAAGCCAAAAAGCTCCAGGCTGATAAGCAGGGAAGATATGGGGCAGTTGGTCACACCACAGAATACCGCCGCCATGCCACAGGCTGCCGCCAGATTATGGGGAATCTGCAAAAGATTCCCCATAAAGCTTCCAAAGGCTGCCCCCACAAAAAAGGCAGGCACAATCTCGCCTCCCTTAAAGCCGCCTCCCAGGGTCACGGCCGTAAAGAGAATCTTCAAAAGAAAGGCCCAGAATATCACATGCCCCTCCATATATCCTTCTACCAGATCCATGCCGGCTCCCAGGTAATCCGTGCCGAAAATTCCGATAAGTCCCAAAAGGAGCCCTCCGGCCACAGCAATGCGCACATAGGGGTTGGGAAAAAGACGCTTCATCTCATGCTCTGTCCGGTGAATGGCCACGCAAAAGAAAATACTCACCGCCGCACATAAAAGCCCAAGCAGAATGGTACGGATGGCAATGTCCGTAGTAAAGGCCGGCAAATTTTCCAGGAAAAACTGCTCTGGCATCACTCCCAGGCTGGCCGCCACAGCAGAGGCCGTCAGAGCTGCCACCACGCAGGGAACCAGGGCCGCATAGTGCATGATTCCCACGCTTACCACCTCCATGGGAAAAATGGCGGCGGCCAGAGGAGTGCCAAAGAGAGCTGCAAAGGCCGCGCTCATGCCGCACATCACCACCACCCTCTGATCTGCCTGATCCATGTGAAAGGCCTCTCCCAGGGTTTCTCCAATGCTTCCTCCCAGCTGCAGGGCCGCCCCCTCCCGTCCGGCGGAGCCGCCAAACAGATGGGTAATGATGGTACTGGCAAAAATAAGGGGCGCCGTGCGAAAGGGAATATGCTTTTCCGCGTGAATGGCATCCAGCACCAAATTGGTGCTGCTCTTCTCTTCCTTATTCTCAAAATGATAAAAATATACGATAACAAGGCCAGCCACAGGAAGTCCGAATAAAATCTGGGGATGAAGCTTGCGAAAGGCCGTTACCCAGCTGATACACCTGGCAAACCAGGCCCCTACCAGGCCCAGGCCAATGCCGGTGGTCACGGAAATAAAAAGCCAGCGCAAAAGAAGAATTCCCCTATTTAAAGTAGTGCGCTTCAGCCACTCTCCTATCCTATCCATAGCTTCCCATGCTCCTGTAAAATATAGATTTTATTCATCCTGTTCTCCCTCACCTTCTATAGCTATAATCACCTGATTTGGCATGCACACAAGGACCTGGCCAATCTCTGAAATCTCTCCCTGGCGCATACAAATATGATCCGGGCAGGTAGCCTCCGTCACCCGGGCCTTTCCGTTCCGAATCTCCAAATGATTGCTGCCGCCCCGGATGCCCTCTATTTCCGTCTCCAGGGCTTTCTGTAAATCATATCGGGCATACTCCTGATCCCCCACATACACCACCACTTCCCTTGCGGCCCCATCCCTTTGCATGGAAAAAAAGAAAAGCCCCAGAAGGCCCGCAAAAAGGCTTCCCCCCATGAAAAGCCCGTCCCTCCTGGAAAATACCCTCTTTTTTTCGGTGTCATGTGCCTTTGGGGAGATCCGCCGGATCACCAGGCCTCCCAGAATGCCAATAAAGGCCCCGGATACGCTTCCCCAGAGGAGCAAAAAGGGAAGATAATAGAAGATATTTCGATTTTCCACCACAGCCACAGCCACCAGAAGCTGCCCCAGATTATGCGCAACACCTCCGCTTATGCTGACGCCTATTTTGGATAGTCCCAGGCCCTTTTTACAGGCTATCATGACAACAAGGCTTAACATCCCTCCTGCCAGGCTGTAAAGCATCATAGACAGATTTCCAAAGGTAAAGCCTGTGAGTACAATCCGAATCAGAGAGAGAAAGAAAGCGTCCTTGGTTCCCATGACATAGAGGGCCGTCAGAGTCACCACATTGGCCAGCCCAAGCTTAGCCCCAGGGATCCCCAGAGAAAAGGGAATCCACGTCTCTATGTAAGCAAACAGAAACGAAAGCGCCACAAACATTCCATATTCTGCCACCCGCTTTGACATCGATTCCCTCCCGAAAAGTCTGGACCAAATTCCCCTCTTAGGACCTTCTGGCCAGCCTTCTGCGAATAATTTTTACAGGACAGCCCTCCGCACACTTCCCGCAGTTAATGCATTTGCTGTAATCAATGTGGGCCAGGAAATTTTCCACAACAACGGCGCCCTGCTCACAGGTTTTTGCACATTTGGAGCAGCCGATACAGCCGGCCTCGCAGGCTTCCTTGGTAAACCGGCCCTTGTCCGTAGAATTGCAGGCCACCAGATACTGGGCCTCATAGGGCACCAGCTCAATGAGCTGATTGGGGCAGACCGCCACGCACTTGCCGCAGGCCTTGCACTTGGCCTTGTCCACCACAGCCACCCCGTCAATGATGTGAATGGCGTCAAAGGGACACTCTTTCACACAGGTGCCGTAACCCATACAGCCAAAGGTACATTTTTTCTCGGATTTTCCCGGCACAATGGCTGCACTCCGGCAGTCCTTGATGCCAAAATATTTGCTCTTAACCTTGGCTTTTTCGCAGGTGCCTGCACATTTTACGAAAGCCACCATGCGGGTGCTATCCTCAGCCTCCACTCCCATGACTGCACTGATAGCTGCAGCCACGGCGCTGCCTCCCACGGGACAGGCTCCTACCGGCGCCTTCCCCTGGGCAATGGCCGCAGCCAGGCCGTCACAGCCCGCATAGCCACAGCCGCCGCAGTTATTTCCCGGCAAAAGCTCCCGGACAGCCGCCTCCTTCTCGTCCACCTGCACCTCAAACTTTCCTGCAACCCACACCAGCAGAACCCCCACCAGGAGGCCGACCAGACCAATGGCCAGGGCTGCCATTACAATATTCATTACGTCCATGCTCGTTTCCTCCCGTTAAATCAAGCCAGCGAACCCAAAGAAGGCGATGGCCATCAGGCATGCGGTGAGCAGCACAATGGGCGCGCCCTGGAAGGGCTTTGGAATATCATTGTATGCAATCCGCTCCCGGATTCCCGCCAGAAGCACAATGGCAATGGTAAAGCCCACCGCCGTGGCAAAGCCGTTTACCACGCTGGTGACAAATCCCATGGCTCCCATCTTTGCCGCCACATACTCATACTTTACGTTATTGAGAGCCACTCCCAATACCGCACAGTTGGTGGTAATCAAGGGCAGATACACGCCCAAGGCCTGGTAGAGGCCCGGGCTGGTCTTTTTCAAAAACATTTCCACAGTCTGCACCAGGGCCGCGATCACAGTGATAAACACAATGGTCTGGGAGAATTCCAAATGCAGAGGCACCAGAACAAAGTCATAGATCAGGCTGGTCACCGCCGAGGCAATGGTGATGACGAAAATAACCGCGCCTCCCATGCTGGCCGCCGTCTTTACCTGCTTGGAAACTCCCAGAAAGGGACAAAGGCCCAGGAACTGACTCAGCACCACGTTATTCACCAGGGCCGAACCCACCAATACCAACAATAATTCTTTCATCTTACCTCCCCCCTCCGTTCTGCTTTCCGGAAGCGCACTCTCTTGCGCTGGAGCAGCTGCAGCAGTTGCCGTCACAGCCCTCTACCTTCTGATTGCCGTTGTTCTTAATATGTAAGGCATTGAGAGCGGCAATGATCAGCGCCAGAACCAGAAAGGCTCCCGGAGCCAGCACAAAGATGGTCACAGGCTCGTAAACCTCCGGCAGGCTCATGGAAAGGGGCGTGCCGGACAGGATGGTTCCCTCTCCCACCAGCTCCCGGAAAAAGCCGATTAAGGTGAGAGCCAGGGAAAAGCCCAATCCCATGCCGATTCCGTCCATGGCGGACAAAAGCGGCGGGTTCTTGGAGGCATAGGCCTCCGCCCTTCCCAGAATAATGCAGTTTACCACAATCAGAGGAATATAAAGCCCCAGAGCGTCATACAGGCTTGGGATAAAGGCCTTGATCAAAAGCTCCACCACAGTCACCAGGGTGGCCACCACCACAATGTAGGCGGGAATCCGCACCTTATCCGGAATCACCTTC
Source organism: uncultured Lachnospiraceae bacterium (assembly GCA_947574135.1). Classification (GTDB taxonomy): domain Bacteria; phylum Bacillota; class Clostridia; order Lachnospirales; family Lachnospiraceae; genus RGIG4284. The sequence continues at coordinate 3,066 of CANPIM010000047.1, read as the reverse complement.
CGCAAAAGAGAGATCAGAAGGTTGGAGGCCACCAGCACCACCATGGTGGACAAGCCCATGCCTAAGCCATTAAAGGCCGAGGTGGTTACCGCCAGGGTGGGACACATGCCCAGCATCAGGATAAAGGTGGGATTTTCCTTTACCACGCCATTGTAAATCCGTTCCACACATTTATTCATCTTCGCACCTCCTACTGATTCCTGCAGGCAGACGCAAAGCACAGGGCTGCGTTCACCGCATTGGTGGTGGCGCTGGACGTATAGGTGGCGCCGCCGATGGCATCAATCTCATTATCCGCCGTGGCTCCGTTTTTGGTCAGCACCAGGGCATCTACAAGCCTTCCCTGGAACTGATCCTTAAAGGGGGCCTCTATGGCCTTCATGCCCAGGCCCTTGGTCTCACCGATGGCAATAAAATCAATCCCCTCCAGGGTTCCGTCCTCCGCCACTCCCACAGCCAGGGTAATGGCCCCGTTGTAGCCGTCCTTGGAGGTGGCCTTTATCACATAGCCCACCCGCTGTCCGGAGGCGTCAAGAGCCTCCACCGCATCCTCGATCAACACATTTCCCAGCTCCTGCCCGCTGCCGGCCAAAATGGCCTCCGCCTGGTCCAATAGCCCCTTCACCCGGTCGGTCTGCTCAAAGGAGGCAGCCTTGGGGCTTACGGACTGATAGGCCCGGGCAATGCGCAGAGCCTCCTGCTCTGCAATAGGCTCCTTGGTCACCTCATTGACAGCTCCCAGCAGCAGGCCTGCAAGCAGGGTGATGGCAAATAATATCAGGGCATCCTTTAACTTTGTCATGACTGTTTTCCCTCCCATCCAAAGGCCTTGGGCATGGTGACCTTCTCAATAAGCGGCACCAGCAGATTACACAAGATAATGGCATAGGACACACCCCCGGCGGATCCCCCAAACAGACGGAAGATACAGGTGAGAACGCCCAGCAAGATGCCAAAGAGGATTTTTCCGTTTCTCGTAATGGGGCTGGTCACATAGTCGCTGGCCATAAACCAGGCTCCCAGCATAAGACCGCCGCCAAAAAGATGGCCTAACAGGAAATTCGCCTCAAGACCATGGCCCCCAAACAATACCACACAAACCATAAAGGAGGCAAGGTAGGTCACGGGAATCAGCCAGCTAATCACTCTTCTGGCCAGCAGATAGGCAGCCCCCAGGAGAATGGCCAGGGTGGAAACCTCCCCGATGGTTCCCCCGGTAAAGCCCCAGAGCATGGCGGACAGATCCACGCTCTCCCCGCCTTTTAACAGGGCCAGAGGCGTGGCTCCCGAGACGCCGTCCACCACAAAGTCGTTCATCCTTCCCGTAAAGGAAATCAGAAGAAAGCACCGGGCCGCCAGAGCCGGATTCATAAAGTTCTGCCCCAGGCCGCCAAACAGCTGCTTCACCACTAAAATGGCAAAAACACTGCCCAGCACAGGGATCCATAAGGGAATGGAAGGGGGCATATTTAAGGCCAAAAGAAGGCCGGTTACTGCCGCGCTTCCATCCATGACCGTGACTCTTCTCTTGGTTCCCGCCTCATACACATACTCTGTGAGAACCGCCGCCAGGGTGGTCACCAGCACCATAAGCAGGGCATAAAACCCAAACCGGTACACGCCAAACACCGTAGCCGGCAACAGGGCAATGATCACATCGTACATAATGGACCGGGTGGTGGTTTTGCACCTGGCATGAGGCGAGGACGATACGTTTAACATAGAATTCATCTCTTTTTCCCCTCCTCTCTCATTTGGCAGCCTGCTGCCTGCGCCGGTTGTCCGCCACAGCCTTCCGGGCCTGCTTAAAGGCCTGGGTCAGGGGCCGCTTGGCCGGACAAGTATAGGTACAGGAGCCGCACTCATAGCATTCTGTTCCGTATAGCTTTTGAAACAACTCTAAATTGTAATGCTTGCAGGCCTGCCACATTTTCAAGGGAAGCAGGCGGCAGGGACATGCCTTCACACAGCGGCCGCAGCGGATACAGCTTCCCGGCTTCACTTCTGCAACCGGATCCTTTTCAAATACGAGAAGGGCAGAGGAAGTCTTTGTCACTGGAACATCGGGAACTGTAAGGGCCATTCCCATCATGGGACCGCCGGCAATTACTTTTTCCGGCCGGCAGGCAAATCCCCCTGCGGCTTCAATCAGTTCCCCGTAATTGGTACCGGTTTTCACCCGGAAGTTTCCCGGATTTGCGATTCCGTTTCCGGTAACTGTGATAATGCGGTTCATCAACGGAAGCCCTTCACAGACGGCCTGTCCCACTGCATGAACGGTGGCGGCATTCAATACGATACAGCCTGCATCCGGCGGAAGCTTTTTGGAATTCAGCCTTCTGCCTGTAAGCGAAAAAATAAGATTCCGCTCGGCGCCCTGAGGGTATTTGGTCTTTAAGACGCGTACCTCCGCAGAATTTTCAAGGCCTTTTTCTTTGACTGCAGCTTTCATCCGCTTTGCGGCCTCCGGCTTGTCAGCTTCTATGGCTATGATGCCTTTCGCCTTCTCAAACAAGCGCAAAATCACTTGAAGCCCGGCAAGAATTCCCTCTGCTTCTTCCAGCATCAGACGGTAGTCGCTAGTCAGGTAAGGCTCGCATTCCACCGCATTTACAATCACATATTCAATGGCGTCATCGTCCTTTGGCGCCAGTTTTACATGGGTGGGAAATCCGGCGCCGCCTAAGCCTACAATTCCGGCATTTTTTACGGCTGTGCGAATTTCTTCCTTTGTCATCTCCTTTGGCTCCCGGGCCTTTCCAATTCCGGGCGCCAAACGGTATTCTCTGTCGTTTTCTACAATTACCGAATCGGAAATCACCCCGGTCGCCAGCATCCGCCTCTCTATGGCCCGGACACGTCCGGATACGGAGCTTATGACATTGGCGGACACGGGGCCGGCGGCCTCGCCAAGTATCTGGCCTGCCAGTACTTCATCTCCCACTGACACAACTGCTTTGGCAGGAACGCCGATGTGCTGTGACAAGGGATATACCAGCTCTTTCTGGGGGAGATATTCCGAAATGGCTTTCTCTTTGGTTATGTCCTTTCCGCGGAAGGGATGCA
>CANPIM010000046.1 GCA_947574135.1 uncultured Lachnospiraceae bacterium | reverse complement strand
CTTATGTTAACATCAATTCCCAGGAGGCCCGCAGCTTTTGCGAAGCGCTCTTTCAAAAATACGGCTTCACGGCTCAGGAAAGCGAAACCATTGCGGATGTGCTGATCCTGGCGGATCTGTACGGCATCGAATCTCACGGCGTGCAGCGTCTGATCCGGTATGCCAAGGCTATCCGGGAAGGGTCCATTAAAACGGATGCCGTCATACATACGGTTCACGAAACTCCCTGCTCCGCCGTGTGGGACGCTCCCTGCACCATGGGACAGATTGTAGCCAAAAAGGGCATGGAGACAGCCATTGCAAAGGCGAAAAGCTGTGGCTTTGGCATGGTGGCTGTCCGGGGCTCCAATCATCTGGGCATTGCCGGATATTACACAAAAATGGCGGCAGAGCAGGATCTGCTGGGCATCTGTATGACCAACACAGAGGCCATTGCCATTCCCACTGGCGGACGAAAGGCCATGCTGGGAACCAGCCCCATTGCCCTCTGCATGCCGGCGGACCCGGTTCCCTTCTGGTATGACGCTGCCACCACAGTGGTCACCCGGGGAAAGCTGGAGGTCTACCAGAAAACCGGGGAGCCTCTTCCCCCCGGCTGGGCTGCTGACGAAAAGGGCCTGGACTGCAGGGATGCGGGCCGTATTATTGAAAATATCTGCAACAAGGCCGGCGGAGGCATCTTTCCTCTGGGAGGCTCCTGTGAGCTCACCGGCTCTCACAAGGGCTACGGCCTGGGCATAGTGGTAGAGCTGTTTACCTCCATCTTCTCCGGCGGAACCACCTCGCCCCACATTCAGCACAGCGGAAACGCAGATACCTCCTTTAGCTTCCTGGCACTGGATTACGGCATGTTCGGAGATAAGGCCCAGATGAAGGCCCGCATGTCCACCCTGCTCCAGGAGCTCCGTGACAGCCCCAAGGCCGAAAACTGTGATCGGATTTACACCCATGGGGAAAAGGAGCTGGAAAACCGGCAGTATTTCTCAGAGCACGGAATCCCGGTAAACGACAAGACCCTCCAGGAAATGCGGGAGATCGGCCGCAGCCTGGGACTCAACCTAGACCAATACGTCACCGTCCCCCAGGCCTGAAGGAACGGCCAGAGGAGCGGAGCGGAACTTCAAGATCAGCGCAGCTCCGGGAAGCCCCGGAAGGATTTTCGTTCGCTTCTGCGGACGGAAATTCTTCCACACCCAGGGGGCTGACCGAAGCGGAGCGGAACTTTAATAGGAGAAAACGATTATGATGACAGGAAAACAAAGATTACAATGTGCACTGCGTCACCAGGAGCCGGACATGGTTCCCATGTTTGAATGCGTTTACAGCAGGCCCCTGTTTCAGGAGGTCCTGGGCTATGTCCCGGAAACCTTTGACCCGGTCAGCGTTTACACCTGCAGCCAGAAAATCGGCTATGACCTTGTATTTATTCCCATTCCGGGAGTCAGCGGCTTCCGGCCGGAGGGAGAAACCAGGGAAGTCTATGTGGACGAGTGGTCGATTACCCGCAAGCAGGTTCCCACCACCTGGCCCATTGACGCAGGGATCAAGACGCCTCTGGAGGATGGAGAGGATTGGAAAAATTTTACAATGCCTGATCCAAAGGCAGCCTTCCGCTATACGGGGCTTCGGGATGTGCTGAAGCTGGCCCAGGAAAGCGGGATGGGTGTGGTGGGCAATCTAAGAGGGCCCTATTCCGCAGCCTGGCAGCTGTTTGGCATGGAAAATTTCGACTGTATGCTTTTCGAGGAGCCGGAAACCATTCATGCCTGCCTTACGGCTATGACAGATTTTGCTCTGGCTGCAGCGGAAATCATGATTCAAATGGGCGTGGACGCCATGCTCTATTCCGATGATTACGGCTCCGGCACCCAGCCTCTCATGTCCCCCAAGCATTTCCAGGAATTCCTGGCGCCCCAACTGACCCGGATCTGCAAAGAGACCAAACGCATGGGCAGCATACCTCTTCTCCACTGCGACGGGGCCATCAATCCCCTGCTGCCGGATATTATGAGCACCGGCATCCAGGGCTTGCATCCCCTGGAGCGGGCAGCGGGCATGGATCTGGCAGCTGTAAAGAAGGCTTACGGGGACAAGGTCTGCCTGTTTGGAAATATCGACAATAAGGAATTGCTTCTGAAAGGCACCAAGGCAGAGATCGAAGCTCAGGTAAAGGAATGCATAGAGACAGCAGCTCCCGGCGGCGGCTTCTGCCTGGGATCCGATCACAGCGTACACGACGATCTGCCCAATGAAAACGTGTTTGCCCTCTATGAGGCAGGAAGGAAATATGGAGCCTATCCCATTGGGTAGGCCAGGTAGAAGAAGATAGATAGAAAAGGAATTGCCCTGGGAAAGGATAAAATACGCTTTCCCGGGGCAATTTTTTCTGTATTGTGCAGTTTTCCTCCTAAGAGAGAATATCCGGAACAATGCCTCCCTCAAATCTCCTCCTTCACCCTCCCATACGCCGCTCCATAGGAAAGTCCACTCTCCCGAGCCAGCTTGCGCACACTCTCATACTCAGGATACCGGTAAATTTTTCCATCCCGTTCGCAGGTCTTTACCTGTACAAGCCCCAGGCTGGTCTCCCGGGTTTCCTCCCTTCGGTCTAAAACAGTGCGCTCCATACGCCTTCTGCGAATGCCGATAGTGGTGGTCTCCTGAAAGAGAATTTCTTCCATAGTCCGGATGTCTGCCTCCTGGCAGAGCACGCAAATCTTATAAGCCGGACGGCATTTCTTCATATATATAGGGGTAAAATACACATCCCGGGCTCCCGCCTCCAAAAGGCACTCCATGGCATATCCCAGAGCTTCCCCGGAGCAATCGTCCACATTGGTCTCCAGCTCCCAGATTTCCTCCTGCTCCGGCACCTCAATGAGCATGGCACGCAAAATATTGGCCCGCTCAAAATCTTTTTTCCCGGCGCCCACTCCAATTTTCTTGATAAAAAAGGACCGGGGGGCCTCCTTTTTGGCCAGGGCCGCCGCAATGGCCGCTCCCGTAGGGGTCACCATCTCTCCCTGCTGCCCGGTGAGCACCAGGGGAAGTCCATGCTCCGCCACAATTTCTGCCACGGCCGGCACCGGCACTGGCAGCTTTCCGTGCTGGCACCACACATGACCGGTTCCCTCATAGATATTGGACACATAGACCCTTTCAATTCCCAGATCCTCCAGGCAAATGGCTGTCCCCACAATATCCACAATGGAATCCACAGCTCCCACCTCATGAAAATGCACCTCATCCATAGGCTTCCCGTGAACCCTGCCCTCAGCCCGGGCCACAATCTCAAAAATGCGAAGTGCCCGATCCAACACGCCTGGCTTTAGGTTGGCCTGCTCCAAAAGCATACGGATATCCCGGTAGGTGCGGTGTACATGACTGTGGGTGTGACTATGTCCGGGAGTATGCTCGTGGTTGTGGATGTGACTATGTCCGGGAGTATGCTCGTGGTTGTGGGTGTGACTATGTCCGTGGGTATGCTCGGTCTCTATCCCTGGGTTGGCATCCGTCAGCACCACATCAAAATCGCAGGCCTCCACACCACATTTTGACACCCGCCCGATGTGCAGCTCATAGCCCTCCACCCCCAGGGAAGCCAGGGTTTCCCGAAGGACCTGCTCCGAGGCTCCCAGATCCAACAGGGCAGCCACAGTCATATCTCCGCTAATACCGGAATAGCATTCCAGATACAATGTCTTTTCACTCATGTCTCAATCCCTCATTCATGCTCCCCATGCGGTAGCCCTGTAAATCCAGTGTCACATAGGTAAAGCCGATTTTCTTTAGTTCCTCTGTTATCTGCAGCCGGGTATCCTCTTTTAGAAGCTCCGGAACATATTCCTTTGGCAGCTCTAAACGGGCCAGGTCCTGGTGCACCCGCACCCGAAGCTGGCCTTTTATGCCCAGATCCCGCAGATATTCCTCCGCCTGCTCCGTCATTCGCAGCTTTTCAAGGGTAATGGGCTCCCCATAGGCTACCCGGGAGGCCAGACAGGCCGCCGACTGCTTATCCCAGACAGACAGGCCTGCTCTCCTGGAGAGCAGACGAATCTCCTCCTTGGCAAGGCCGACCATTTGAAGGGGACTATATACTCCCTGCTCCTGCACCGCCCGCATCCCCGGCCGGTAATCCCCCTCATCATCCCTGTTGGAGCCCTCCACAATGCAGGCTATTCCATGAGCCTTTGCAATCTCCCTGATCCGGATTAAAATAGCGCTTTTGCAAAAATAGCACCGTTCCGGGAGATTTTCTGCAAAGCCTTCCACCTGAAATTCATCAAAGGGAAAGGACTTATGGGGAATTCCAATCTGCTCTGCCAGTCTTTTGGCCTCTGTCAGCTCCCTCCGGGGATAGGAATGTGCACAGGCTGTCACTGCAAGAGCCCTCTCCCCCAGAGCCTGAAAGGCTGCCCAGGCCAGATAGGCCGAATCCACACCCCCGGAAAAGGCTACCGCCACCCGCTCCTGCTGCCCCAGCCAACGCAGCAGCTCCTCTTCTTTCTGTATCATCAGATCACCCCTGCTCCTTTCAGCAGCACGATTCCTATGGGAATGGTCAGCACAGATAAAAGAACTGTAGCCACCACCGTGCCGGCAGCCGTCTCCGCATCTCCTCCCAGCTTTCTGGTCACTATATAGGCATTGAGCGCCGTAGGAACCGCCAGCATTACGTACATGGTCACCACCTCCTCTGTGGAAAAGCCCAGGGCAATGGCCAGAGGCACAAAGAGAAGAGGCTGGAAAACCACCTTTAAAACTCCTGCCGTCAAAGACAGGCGAATCTCCTTTAAAAATTTCTCGTAATGAATGCTGGCGCCGATAAACAGAAGCGCCAGAGGCATGGAAATGGCTCCCAGTGGATCCAGGGTCCTATTCACTACCTCCGGAAGCTGCCACTGGAAAAAAGAAAAGGGCAGCGCCACAAGCACGGAGAGGATCAGGGGATTCTTCAGAAGATCCAGCAACAACTGTTTGATATTCACCCGATGTCCGTCCTGGTTATAGTAGGTCATTAGCAGCACTCCCAAAATATTATACAGGGGCACCACAAAAGCAATCACCAGCACTGTACAGGGAACCACATCCATGCCCAGAATATTCTGCGTCACGGGAACTCCCACATACACATAATTCCCCCGAAAAGCACCGTGAACAAAGGCGCCCCGCTTGCTTCTGTCCGGACAAAGCTTGAGGGACATCAGCCAGATCAGCAGAAAGCTTGCCAGAGTAACTGCTACAATGAGAAGGATAAACCTTACATTTGTCATGGTGTGAAAATCACTCTTCGCCACATCCTGGAACATCCGCACGGGAAGCGCACAGCAATAGACCAGGGAATTGCCTGTCTGCACAAACTCATCTGTGAGTATATGAATTTTCTTTAAAAATGCCCCTGTGAGAATCAGCAAAAAAATGGGCAAAACCGTGCCTATCCCAAATAGTAACGTATCCATGACCTTCCTCTCTTCCAGGCATTTCTCTTTTGGAAAATTCCTTCCTTGCCTCATTCAATTATAGGTGGATTTTCAGCTCTTGTAAAGAATATTTTCCATATAAACCTTTAGCTTTGGTTCTGTCCCTGAGGGACGGATCACCACTTTTCCCTCATTCTCCAGCCACAGCTCCAGCACATCCGAGGGAGGAAGCCCATCCGTTCCCGAGAGATAATCCTTGTATCGCACTACCCTGCGTCCCTTAAATTCCATAACCGGATTCTCCTTGAGGCCTCTTCGAATCCGCATCATTTTCCTCTTGCATTCCTGGGGCGATATCTGGAATACCCGCTGGCTTCCCGTAAAATGTCCGTATTGGGCGTACAGCTCCTCCAACCGCTGCCAGAGAGTTTTCCCCTGGGCCTTCCAGGCATCTGCCATCTCACAGATAGCCATACAGGCACCCACTGCATCCTTGTCCCGCACATAGGGGCCAATCAGATACCCGCAGCTCTCCTCAAACCCAAAGAGAAACTGTTCCGCCTCTCCCTGCTCTTCCAGACGGCGGATCTGCTCTCCAATATATTTGAAGCCCGTAAGGGTCCGGATAACCCGTACCCCATACGCTCTTGCAATGGATTCTGCAAGAGCCGTGCTTACTATGGTGGTAATCACCACCGGCCTCTCCGGCAGGGTTCCCGCCTGCTTTCTCGTGGACAGCAGATAATCCAGCAACAGAATCCCTACCTGATTGCCGCTTAACATGCAATAGCCCTCATCCTTTCGGGCCGCCACTCCCACCCGGTCGCTGTCCGGGTCCGTGGCCAGGAGAATATCCGCTCCCTTCCTCTCGCACCACTGCATTCCCAGCCTCATGGCTCCCGGCTCCTCCGGATTGGGATAAGGACAGGTGGGAAAGGCTCCGTCCGGCCGGGCCTGCTCCGGCACCACAGTCAGCTCCCGGACGCCGATAAACCGCAAAATACTGATGACGCAGCTAAGTCCTGCCCCGTGAAGAGGGGTGTAAACCACCTTCAGATCGCTGGTAAGCGCCCGGCGGGTCCGATATTGAAGAGCCGCCTTTAAGAATGCCTTGAGAACCGGCTCCTCAATCCAAAAAATTTTTCCAAGCCTTTGAAGGCTGTCAAAATCCATCTCCCACGTCTGCCAATCCTCCTTCTCTCCTGGCTGATCCTGGGAGGCCCTCTGTATGCAGACACTGATATTCTCCGCCGCCTGCTCCGTTATTTGTCCTCCATCCCGTCCATATACCTTGTAGCCATTATACTCCCGCGAATTATGACTGGCAGTAATACAGATTCCCAAATCACATTGCAGATACCTTACGGCAAAGGAAAGAGCCGGGGTGGGCGCAAGCTTGGGATAAATCCAGGCCTCACATCCCTCCACAGCCAGAACCCGGGCTGTCTCCCGTGCAAACGCTTCCCCCTGGTGCCTGCTGTCGTAAGCAATGGCTATCCGAGGCCTTTCCTCTGTGCCTTTAAGCTTTTCTCTGGCGTAAAGGGCCACTCCCCGGGTTGCCTCCCGGATCACGCCCAGATTCATCTGATGGCTTCCATTTCCCATTACGGCCCGCAGGCCGCCGGTTCCAAACGTAAGGTCCAATGTTTTATTCCTCCATTTCCAGCCTCCGCTGACAGGGCCGTACAGAGCCATTTGTCTGTGGAGAATCGCAAATAAATTTAGAAAAGAATGAACAGTCAGAACCCGCTGATGAAAAGCTTTACCTTTCCCTGTATCTCTACGGCCCCACAGGCCATTGGCAAATAGATACTGTCATTTTCCCTGAGAGGTCCGCTCTTCTCCCTGCCGTTTTCCCCCTTATCTTTCCAGCAGAGCCTCCCCTCCCCCTCCAGCACCAGCAGAGAGAGAAAATCTCCTCCCCAGCACAATTCCTCCGTTCGAAGCTCTGCTCTGGTTTCCACCTGGTAAATCCACACGGAAAAATAGGGACACCGGACCAGCAGCATCCGGCTGTGTCCCTCCCGCCGCTCCCGCTGTCCCAAGGGGCAGTGTCCGCCCAGGGCGGGCATAAGCTCTGTGACCTCCGTAGCCTGCCTTATATGGAGCATCCTGGGCCGCTGCATCTGATCCACCCGGTTGTAGTCATAGACCCGGTAAGTAATTTGCGAATTTTGCTGCACCTCAGCCACCCGAATACCCCCACCGATTCCATGGAGCATTCCCGGCGGAATGTAAAACACATCCCCTTTTTTTACCGGCTGCCTTTTACATATCTCTGTGAGAGTTCCATTTTGGATGCGCTTACGAAACTCTCTTTCCGTCACCCGATTTTTCAGGCCATAATACAAAAAAGCTCCAGGCTTATGGTCCAGCACATACCACATTTCTGCCTTTCCCCGGGATCCCTCCTGCTGCCAGGCATAGGCATCCCCGGGATGGACCTGCAGAGAAAGAGCCTCCCGGGCGTGAATCACCTTGATCAGCAGAGGAAGCTCCTCCTCCCAAAACAGCCATTCCTCCGTTCCCCACAGATACTCCCTCTTTACAGCCTCCAGGTAGCGGGGCTCCTCATATTTCATGGGTTCTCTGTCACTCCTTCCTATAGCTTTCCAAGAACCAGGCATAAGTATTCCTGATTCCTGTCTCCAAATCTATTTTGGGTTCCCATCCCAGGGCCTTTAAACGGCTGCTGTCCACCACCTTGCGCATGGTTCCGTCCGGCCGGGAGGAATCCAGACGAATTTCCCCTGAAAAGCCCGTCACCCGGCCTATAAGCTTTGCCAGCTCCCAAATGGTGAGCTCCTGCCCGGTTCCCACGTTAAAAAATTCCTCTCCCCGGTATCTGTCCATGAGAAACAGGCAGGCATCTGCCAGGTCATCCACATGCATAAATTCCCGAAGGGGCCTTCCGCTTCCCCAGACAGTCACATACGGCCTTCCCTGTCTCTTAGCCTCATGAAATTTTCGCAGCAGAGCCGGAAGCACGTGGGAATTTTCCAGGTCAAAGCAGTCCCCCGGTCCGTATAAATTGCAGGGCATCACACTGATATAGTCCCTTCCATACTGGCGATTGTAATAGCTGCACATTCTCAGGCCCGCTATTTTGGCCAGGGCATAGGCCTCATTGGTCCTTTCCAGGGGACCGCTCAGCAAATACTCCTCCCGGATGGGCTGGGGGCACTCCCGGGGATATATGCAGGAGCTACCCAGAAACAGCAGCTTCTTTACCCCGCTTTGAAAGGCGGCAGATATCACGTTACATTGGATCTGTAGATTTTCCATGATAAAATCTGCCGGATAGGTATGGTTGGCCTGAATGCCACCTACTCTGGCTGCCGCCAGCATCACATAATCCGGCCGTTCCCCTGCGAAAAACTCCTCCACTTCCTTTTGCCTGGTCAAATCCAGCTCCTCATGGGTCTTGGTAAGAATGCAGGAAAAGTTCGCCTCCTTTAGTCTGCGCACCAGTCCGGAGCCCACAAGCCCCCGGTGGCCTGCCACATAGATTTTTCCCCTTCTGTCCAGAGGATGCGCCTGTGTCTCCTCTCTTTTTATGCCTCCCTCCATGCGCATCCCCCTTCCTATGTCTCTCTCCACACGTATCTCTCCTTTCATACCTTTACATACGGTTTCCTTACACACAGTGCTCCCTTTCACATCAGTGCTCCCTTTCACACAGCCTTATGTCCGCCTCCACCATCCGCCGCACCAGCTCCTGAAAGCCTGTCTTTGTCGGATTCCAGCCAAGCTTTTCCCTGGCCTTTGTGGGATCTCCCAGTAATATATCCACCTCCGCCGGGCGAAAAAACACCGGATTTACCCGGAGGAGCGTCCGTCCGGTGGCCCGATCAATGCCCTGCTCCGAAAGGCCGCTTCCCTGAAAATCCAGGGTAATCCCCACGCAGGCAAAGGCCTCCCGGGCAAATTCCCGTACCGTGTGGGTCTCTCCCGTGGCTATAACATAATCCTCCGGCTCCCTCTGCCTAAGCATTCGCCACATGCACTCCACATAATCTCCGGCATAGCCCCAGTCTCTTCTGGCATTTAAATTTCCCAGCTCCAGCGCTTCCTGCTGCCCCCTGGCTATCCGGGCCACGCCTCTGGTTATCTTCCGGGTCACAAAGGTTTCTCCCCGCCGCTCTGATTCGTGATTAAATAAAATGCCGTTTACGGCATACATGCCATAGGCCTCCCGGTAATGGCGAACCATCCAATAAGCATACAGCTTGGCCACCCCATACGGAGACCGGGGATGAAAGGGTGTGGTCTCCCTCTGGGGAATCTCCTCTGCCTTTCCGTATAGCTCCGAGGTGGAGGCCTGGTAGATTTTGGTTTTGTCTGTAAGGCCCAATATCCGCACTGCCTCCAGAAGCCGCAATACCCCCACTGCGTCTGCGTTGGCCGTGTACTCCGGCTCCTCAAAGGACACGGCCACATGGGATTGAGCCGCCAGGTTGTAGATCTCCTCCGGCTGTATTCTTTCCAGCACTCCCATTAGATTCATGGAATCCGTCATGTCCCCGTACACCAGCCGGAGCCCCGGCTTTTCTGTCCCCTGTAAAAGATGACGGATCCGCTGCCTGGTATCCGTAGAGCCCCGCCGCAAAAGCCCGTATACCTCATATCCCTTTTCCAGTAAAAGCTCTGCCAGATAGGAGCCGTCCTGTCCTGTAATTCCTGTAATCAATGCACGCATAAAATCCCCCTTCTATAAAATAGTGCTCCGCTCAATCTCATCCCAGTCAAAGGTAATCCGGTTAATGTCCTCATTTCCTCTGCTGGCTCCCACATGGATCTCAATGTAGGAAAAATTCTGAAAGGCCTTTACCGCATGCCTCTGATTTTTTCGGATGCACACAGCCTTTCCCGGAAACAAAGGAATCCGGTTCCCCTCCAGCAAAAGCTCTCCCATTCCTCCAAGCACGGTCCAAATCTCATCCCGCTCCCGGTGAAAATGATAGCTGGAATTCATGCCGTCGTAGATCCGGATTTTCCGGGTCAGGGTGGACAGAGTGTCCTTTTGGGTGTTGTCCAGCGTTTCCAGGGTTCCCCAGCGGCGCTCCTCATACATAGGGCAGGAGGAAAGTCCCGCCGTAATCTCCCCTACCCGATAGGCCTGGCTCTTTTCTGTCACCAGGATTCCATCCCAGGAGGCTGCCACCACCAAATCCCGGGTTCCCAGCACCACCACCGGAATCTCCAGCTCATTGACAACCTGGGTATTCTCCGCCCTCTCGTCCAGAATGACCCGTCCCACGGTATCTGTGCTCATCTGTTCCCCCAGGGCATCCCAGGTTCCCAAATCTCTCCAAAACCCCTGGAACTCTATGGCTGCCAGATTTTCAGCCTTTTCCAATACCTGGCAGTCAAAGCTTACTCTGGGTATTTTTCCATAATTTTCCATAATAGCCTGGTAGGTCCCCTCCACCCCATAGGTCCTGGCCCGTCCAAGCATATCTCCGATTTTTACACAGAATACCCCACAGTTCCAGAGAGCCCCCTCCTCCAGCAAGGCCTGCGCTTCCTTCTCCCCAGGCTTTTCCACAAAGTCCCGGACTAAAAAATAGGCTTCCTTTTGTTGTCCCGGCAGAATATACCCATATCGCACAGACGGATACCATGGCTTTACCCCCATAAGCCCCACCTCTGCCCCGGAATCCCGCATAACCCACTCGAGCCTTTGAAGCGCAGTAAAATACCCGCCCTCCGTATAAGGATCCACTGGCATCACCGCCACATACTCCTCCGGCCCTGCCCCCATTCTGTCCTGGAGAAAGGCACAGGACAGCAGAACCGCCCCAAAGGTTCCTCTCTGCTCTGGCTCCCAGGTAATCGCCACCCTGCCCACCTGGCTTTGTATCAGCTCAGCCTGCTCCCGGGGGGCTGATACAATCGCGCGCCCGGCAAGCCCTGCCTCCTCCATCTGCTCCCACACTCTCTGGAGCATGGAGCAGCTCTCCATGGAATTTCTTTCTTTTTTCACAGCCCGGATAAACTGCTTGGGCCTGGCCTCATTGGACAGAGGCCACAAGCGCCTTCCGGATCCCCCTGACAAAAGCACATAGTACATTCTTTTTCTCCTTTTTTGTATTTTATTGCACTCAAACAAGTCCTTTCGAAAATTTCTATTTTCAAAAAGATAGATCCTCCCTGTCTCTATTCACTTCCATTTTTCTTGAAATTTCGTGATTTTCAGAGGTGTTCAGATATTTATTTCCCTTGCTTTTGCAAGTATACTCCCTTATACTTAGAATAACAACTTATAATCTTGCTAGGAATCAGTATTATATTGCTGTTAAAAGAAAGGATTGCCATGAAAAATTATTTCGATAAATTTCCCAGCTCCTATGCCCAGAGCTCCCGCCGGGTTATCACCACGCCCAGCTCCTATGCCCGCTCTGCCTTTTTCTATGTTCAGGAAACCGGCTATCTGAAGCTGCGGGAAAGCCACCAGGCCCGGCCCAAGCAGCTGGATTCCTACCTGTTTGTGCTGGTTCTCTCCGGAAAGGGGACGTTATTGTATGATGATCATACCTATCCACTGGAAATGGGATCCTGCTTTTTTATTGACTGCCAAATCCCCTACTGTCATCAGAGCAGTCCAAAGGAGCCCTGGGAGCTTCTCTGGGTTCATTTCAAGGGCGCCACCACGGCCGCCTACTACCAGTATTTTTCTGCCCACAGCGCGCCGGTCCTTAAGCCGGCCTCCTTTTCTCAGCTTCAGGAGCAGCTAAGCCTGCTTTTGGAGCTTTGTCAGGGCACGGATCTCTCTGTGGAAATCCGGGCTTCCCGGATTTTAACGGAAATTCTCACTCTGCTTTTGTTGGGTCTAAATGCTCCCCCGGAAGCCAGAGGCTCCGGCCGGCTGAAAATGGAGGAAGTCCGTGCCTATCTGGATGAGCATTTTACCGAGAAATTTTCCCTGGACGATTTGGCCCAAGGCTTTTTTGTGAGCAAATATCACCTTTCCCGGGAATTTAAGGCCTGCTACGGCATTACCCTCAATGCCTATGTGATCTCCCGGCGCATTAGCCTGGCCAAGCGTCTCCTGCGCTTTTCCGACTATACTCTGGAAGAAATTGCCCGGTGCTGTGGCTTTTACGATGCCAGCTATCTCAATAAGCAATTTAAAAAATCCGAAGGCCTCAGCGCTTCGGATTTTAAAAGAAACTGGAAAAGCAAATAACTCTGTTATTCTACCACAACACCCTTTTGCAGCATAATATTGGCATACAGGGCCTTCTCGCTGGTGGCAATAATGGCGTAAGCGGTCTTTGCTTCCTCATAGAAGGCAAAGCGCTCAATATTTCCCACGCAGGCTCCGCCCCTCTCGTCATACTTGGCCACAATCTCCTTGTAGGTATCCCAAATGGGGGTTTCCACATTGTCTCCAGGCATGACCTCCATCAGATTTACCGGGCACTCCACATAGGTGTCCAGAGGAAATACCTTTAAAATCGCATCCAGCAGCTCCGGCACTCCATGTCCGTCACAGCGGATCACAATGGCATTCTTCCCCATGGATTCTGCCGGGAAATTTCCATCGGAAATTACCAGCCTGTCACTGTGTCCCATTTCACACAGCACCTTCAAAAGCTCCGGGGATAAAATTTGCGGGATTCCTTTTAACATTTCTTTGTACCTCCTGTATGGTTTTATTTATCACTGCAGACTGCTCCTATCCTTCTCACAGCCGCAGCAGACTATCTTCAGTTCTTGATAGACACAGGGGACGATTATTCCCACTCATCCTCTCTGTCCGCAAAGTCCTTTCTTCTCCTGTAGATAAAGATGACAGCCAGCAAAACCAGAATTCCGCCGGCAGCCGCCAGTATTATTCCTGCCATGGGAGACTTCTCCTGCTCCTGGGTCTTTGGCTCCTCTGTTACCTGGGGCTCCTCCTGGGTCTTTTGTGTTGCCTTTTCCCTTGCCTTCTGCAAGGCCAGCTCCGCATCCAGCTCCAGCTCCTCCGTCGAATACCCCTCCCGGGTAATTGTGATATGACTTTCCTTCCGAATCTCTCCCTGGACAATATCATACATCTCATTTCGCAGGCGAATATCCTCATCCTTCCACTCCTCGTAGGCCTCCTGCATCTCCTCCATGGTGTGGGTAGGCTCCGGCATGGTGGCAAACCGGACTATCTTCCGGTACTCTGCGGAATTTACATGCCAGCTCTGGTTTTGCAGCTCCACCAGCTGCATGGCCGCCTGCTGGGGATTTGTCTCCAACACAGCCAGATTAATGCCCTGGGACAGCTCTTTCCCGTTAAAGCTTCCCAGTTCCTCTCCGTCCATAGCCAGAATATAGGAGGTCTCCTCCTCCAGTCCTTCCACCCGCAGGGGCTCCTCATTGAGCTCACTCACCAGATCAAAGAGCTGGTAAAACTCCTGAAACTCAAAGGTCATAGCCATGGGCAGGGTTTCCGGCTTCCAGTTCCAGCAAAGGCCCTTCTCTCCCCTGTAAAAATCCGTAATCGTCCCATGAATCCCGGACACCGAATCCTCCGGCTCTATAAAGGCCCCCACCTCGTCTGCTCCAATATCCATTTCTCCCACCGTGGCATCTGCTCCCTGAGCCTTTAAAATATAGTAGGCCATAGCCATCTGTCCCATGGCATTGGGGTGCACGCAATCCCACACGGTCAGAGTATTATCTGTGCTGTCCTTTTGGATTTCCAGAGTCAGCTCCACCATAGGCGTGTGAAGATCCACATAGCGAACTCCCCATTCCTCTGTTTTTCTTGCCAGCTGCTCTGTAAAATCTGTCAGGGCATTATCCGCCATTCGATAGGGATTTCCATTTGCATCAAAGTTAGCGCTGCAGGTCTGATCATAGGGAGTGGGTGACAATACCAGAATGTCCTCTCCCTGCAAGCCGTCTCCCTTCAGGCGCTCCACCAGCTTTTCCATATTGGAAATATAGGTCTCTGTGGGAACCTCCTTCAGGGCCTCATTCATTCCCAGCATAATCACCGCTTTATTGATTCCCTGAAAGGCCGGATCTCTGTCATAAATATCCAAGATATCGCTGGCCTTATAGGAGGATACGCCCAGATTTCGAAATTCCACCTCCTGATCCGGAAACCGGCTCACATAATAATTATAGAGAAACTCCACATAATTAATGGAGCTGTATTCCACATGGGTAATACTGTCCCCGATAAAGCCCACCACATCTCCCGCCTCATAAAACCAGGATGCCTGGCTATTGATTCCCTTTCCCTCCTGCGTCTCCTTCTGCTCCGTTTCCGGCGATATGGAAATGATCCCCTCAGACTCTCCATCTTTTGAAAGGGATTGCTGAATGGTTTCCATAAGAATGCCTCCCGGCTTTCCCGTTGCCGAGGAAACTCCGGCCGCTTCTATCTCCATACCCAGGCCTGTACACAGGCAAAGTGTGCATACCAGGGCTGTCAGCTTCTTTTTTCTATTCTGCATATTCTGTATCCTGTCTTTCCTCTATGAATTATTTCCATAAGACAGTATACACTGAAAAAGGGCACACCGCAAGGTGTGCCCAAAATTCTCTTGGAATTAATTAGTCGTACAGGTTCTGTGCGATCTCCGGATCCTCCATATTCTCAGCAGTATACCACTGGCATCCGGTATCGATATCGGATACAGTCTTGCCATTGGCAATATCATACAGAGTCTGGATAACGGCCTCACCCATAGCTACGGGAGCCTGTGTAATAGCGCCCAGGAAGGTGCCATCCTTTACGGCTGCCTTAATTACAGCGCCGGAGTCAAATCCAACAGCAATTACATCACCCTCGCCGGTTCCGAATTTGCCCAGGTTCTCATCACCGGTTACCATAGCCTCTGCAGAGTGCTGATTGGAACCATAGATAGCGATGGTATCTGCTTTGTTCAGAAGAGTCTGGCAGTCTGTTGCGGACAGAGCGGAATCAACGCTGGCCGGAACCAGAACTTCGATTTCCACATCTGCACCGTCTGTCTTTGTGCACTTGGAATCATCCACAAACTTCTGATTTCCAACTACGTTAACAGTCTTGCCATCAGCAATGATCAGCTCACCAATTTTGTCGATGAAGCCCAAACCACGGCTAATCAGAGACTCGCCGGTAGCATCCTGGCTCAGCACGCCAATACGTACTGTACCGGAGGCGTTGGCAATCCGATCCTTAATGGCCTCATAGGTCTTTTCGGCAGCCAGCTCACCAGCCGCATAGTTGTCGGTAGCGCAGTTTGCATATACGGCGCCTTCGGGAGCTTCCGGAACACCGGAGTCAAATCCAACGATGGGAATACCGGCATCCATAGCAGCCTGGATACCATCCAGAGCAGCCTTGGTGTCCAGAGCAGCCAGACCAATAGCGGCCGGCTTCTTGTTCACAGCATTGTTCAGCATCTGTACCTGGTCTGCAATATCAGACTCAGAGTTAGGACCAACGAAATCCATGGTAACGCCCAGCTCGGCAGCCTTCTGCTCAGCACCCTTCAGCACTGCCTGCCAATACTGATGCTGGAAACCCTTGGATACGATTTCAAAGTGCAGCTCTCCTCCAGCCGCCTGGGACTCATCTGTTTTTTCCTCTTCTGCGTCAGCAGCCGGCTCTGTGGTCTCCTCCTTGGTCTCGGGAGCGGGTGTTGATGCAGGCTCTTCCTTGGAGCCACAGCCTGCGGCCATGGTGGCTACCATTGCTGCACAAAGCAGTACGGATAA
The DNA here is from genome assembly GCA_947574135.1 of uncultured Lachnospiraceae bacterium. GTDB lineage: Bacteria > Bacillota > Clostridia > Lachnospirales > Lachnospiraceae > RGIG4284. Next base: position 11,750 of record CANPIM010000046.1, on the reverse strand, counting down.
AAGTTTCTTTTTCATGTAAACATCCTCCTTTAAAATAGTTTACTTGTTTTATGTGAACCGCCCTATGGGCAGATACACAGCTTGTTTATGCCAGCTTCTTGTTCTTAAACACATCCACCAATACGGCTAAAATCAAAACCATACCGATGATAATCTGCTGGTAATTGGCCTGCAGTCCAATATTGGGAAGGCCGGTCTGGAGCACAGACATAATAAACACTCCCAATATGGTTCCGGCTATGGAGCCCATACCGCCGCTCATGGAGGTGCCGCCGATAATGGCTCCGCCAATGGCGTTCAGCTCCATCCCCGCCCCCGTTCCAGGAGCAAGAGCCTGGAAGGTATTGGCATAGGCAATGGCCGCAAGACCTGTGAAAAATCCCGAAAAGACATAGGCCAGTGTCTGGTATTTCACCACATTCACGCCAGAGAGACGGGTAGCCTCCTTATTGCTTCCAATGGCGATGATGTAGCGTCCGGGCTTGGTCTTGTTTAATACAATACTCATAATAACTGCAAAAAGCAACACCCAAATAAATCCAATGGGAAGCTTCACTCCGCCCACTTCAATTTTAAACAGCATGCGGGCCCAACCGTTTTCCGCAGCCGTGGGCGGCCAGTTTACACTCAATCCGCTTGTGGCAAGAGAGCCCAGACCCCTGGCAATCATCATGGTACACAGCGTGGCCAAAAACGGCGGTAAGCCTCCCAGAGATACAATAAGGCCATTGACGGTGCCCATCAAAACACCTACCAAAAGAGTTACCAAAATGCCTACGATTACCGGTATATTGTTATGGGTAATCAGATAGCCTCCTATGAGGCCATAGCATACCAGACCCGTACCAATGGAGAGATCCACGCCTCCAGTAATCAGACAGAAGGTTACGCCGATTCCCAGAAATGCCAGATAATAGGTATAGTCCATAATACTTAAAATCGTTGAATACTGCCGGAATGCAGAGCTGGCTGCACTAAAAAACGCAAGCAGGATAATAAGCACTAACACAACAACGATTTTCTGTGTTCCAACCGCTTTTACAATAGGATTATTGGTAAAAGCATTTCCTTTTTTCTGATTGTCTGCCATTACTTACTCCCCCCTTAATTCCTAAGCGTAGCGGCATGCATAATCCGCTCCTGGGTTGCCTCCTCGATTCCCAGCTCCCCGGTCTTGCGTCCCTCGCACATGACAATGATTCGATCGCTCATTCGCAGTATCTCTGTCATCTCCGACGATATCATGATGATGGATTTTCCCTCCGCCACCAGCTGATTCATCAGATGATAGATCTCACTCTTGGCTCCCACATCGATTCCGCGGGTGGGCTCATCGAATATCAGTATATCGCAGTTGCGCACCAGCCACTTGGCGATTACCACCTTCTGCTGATTCCCTCCCGAAAGGTTTACCACCAGCTGATCCACTCCCGGCGTCTTGGTCTTTAAGGCCTCCACGTACTCCTGGGACACCTGGTCCTCCTTCTTCTTGTTTATGAAGATTCCCTTCATAAAGCGCTCCAGAGACGCCATGGTGGAGTTCTCCGCCACCGTCTTGTCTACCACGATTCCAAAACGCTTCCGGTCCTCCGACAGATAGCCGATTCCACACCGCACCGCATCCTGGGGGGTCTTGATTTCCACCTTTTCCCCGTTTACGTACACATCTCCGCTTTCCTTGGGGTCTGCTCCGAAAAGCGCCCGGGCCGTCTCCGTCCGACCTGCTCCCATAAGCCCCGAAAAGCCCAGAATCTCTCCCTTGTGAAGCTCAAAGCTTACATCCTTTACCATCTTTCCTGCATTCAGATGCTCTACCCGAAGCACCACCGGCGCGTCCTTGGGCACCGTGCTCTCCGTCTTGGGATCCTCATAGATAACACGACCCACCATCATATTGATGATATCGTCCTTGGTACAATCCTTGGTTATTAGGGTTCCCACATATCCCCCGTCTCGCATAACCGTTACCCGGTCCGTGATCACCTTGATCTCATCCATCCGGTGAGAAATATATACGATTCCCAGCTGCTTTTCCCTTAAATCCCGGATAATCTTAAACAGCTCCTCGATCTCCGCCTCTGTCAGGGCGGCCGAGGGCTCGTCGAAAATAATCACCTTGGCGTCATGGGAAATCGCCTTGGCGATCTCGCACATCTGCTGCTTTCCCACAGTGAGACGGCTCATGGTCTCCGTAGGGTCAATATCAATATTCAGCTTATCGAAGAGCTTTCTGGCCTCCTCGTTCATCTTTTTGTCATCAATAATCCCGCCGCTCATAATTTCCCGGCCGATGAAAATATTCTGGGCCACCGTCAAATGCCCCATCATATTCAGCTCCTGGTGCACAATCACCACGCCGGCAGCCTGGGCCTCTCTCGGATTGGAAAAGGTTACCTCTTTTCCCTCATATGTAATCGTGCCCTCATCCTTGGAATAGATCCCGGTCAACACCTTCATCAAGGTGGACTTTCCCGCTCCATTCTCCCCCATCAGCGCGTGAACCTCTCCTTTGCGGATCTCCAAATCCACATGATCCAGCGCATGTACTCCGGGAAACGATTTATCAATACCCTTCATGGTTAAGATTACTTCACCCATTTACTCACCCATCTCTCTTCTGATTTCCTCCAAAGGAAATCCTGCTTCCCAATTAGTTGCGTCTGCGTCTGCTGCGGATATCTGCATATACAGCCACCAGCACAATAACTCCGGTAAGTACATACTGATAATCCTTTTGGAATCCCATGGCCAGAATGCCCTCCTGCAAAAGCGCAATGATCATAACGCCAATCAGCGTGCCGCCGATGGAAGCCAAACCACCCGACATGGAGGTGCCGCCCATTACGCAGCCTGCAATGGCCTCATTGTTGTAGGTATCTCCCAGTCCCGGCTGCACAGTGGAATAAGCCCCCACAAAGAAGATGGCTGCAACTCCCGCCAGCATGCCACAGATAATATAGGCAAGCATTTCCCATTTTTTTACATTTACGCCAGAAAGACGAACCGCCTCCCGATTGCTTCCAATACAGAGAATATAACGTCCAATACGGGTTTTATTTAAAACAATGGCACAGATAATAGCCGCCACAATCAAAATCACAAGGCCTGTGGGAACCTGTATTCCGCCTATCTTCAAGCGGATAAGATTCCGATACCAGCCATTGGCCTCCGAAGCCTGCGGCCAGCTCACAGACTGGGTTTTCGTAAACACAGAGCCCAGGCCTTTGGAAATCATCATGCTGGCCATGGAGGTAATAAAGGAAGGCAGACCTCCGTAAGCCACCAGAACGCCATTGATAACGCCAAACAGAGTTCCCACCAGAATACTCACCACCAGACACGGAATGAGAGGCCACTCATTTTTGGTCAGCAGCTGACCGGAAACCAGGGCCGCACAGAACATCACAGGCCCGATGGAAAAATCAATCCCCCCCGTAGCAATGACAAAGGTAACCCCCAAAGAAAGGAATCCCAAAAAATAAGCGTAGTTCAGAGCGCTTAAGATACGGGAATAGCTCAGAAATGTGGGGCTTAATATTGCAAAGAGAATGTACATCAGCAATAAGATGCCACACAAAACCAGCCTGTTAAATCCAATCTTTTTCACGACTGCATTGTTTCTAATCTTCTCCACTTTCTTCCCTCCTATTTTTAGTCGCTTTGCGACGGCACTAAAGGGCAAAATCCTATTTTAGTGCCGCTTGACCCGGACTAATTTCTCAATGTAGCGGCGTGCATAATCCGCTCCTGGGTTGCCTCCTCGATTCCCAGCTCCCCGGTCTTGCGTCCCTCGCACATGACAATGATTCGATCGCTCATTCGCAGTATCTCTGTCATCTCCGACGATATCATGATGATGGATTTTCCCTCCGCCACCAGCTGATTCATCAGATGATAGATCTCACTCTTGGCTCCCACATCGATTCCGCGGGTGGGCTCATCGAATATCAGTATATCGCAGTTGCGCACCAGCCACTTGGCGATTACCACCTTCTGCTGATTCCCTCCCGAAAGGTTTACCACCAGCTGATCCACTCCCGGCGTCTTGGTCTTTAAGGCCTCCACGTACTCCTGGGACACCTGGTCCTCCTTCTTCTTGTTTATGAAGATTCCCTTCATAAAGCGCTCCAGAGACGCCATGGTGGAGTTCTCCGCCACCGTCTTGTCTACCACGATTCCAAAACGCTTCCGGTCCTCCGACAGATAGCCGATTCCACACCGCACCGCATCCTGGGGGGTCTTGATTTCCACCTTTTCCCCGTTTACGTACACATCTCCGCTTTCCTTGGGGTCTGCTCCGAAAAGCGCCCGGGCCGTCTCCGTCCGACCTGCTCCCATAAGCCCCGAAAAGCCCAGAATCTCTCCCTTGTGAAGCTCAAAGCTTACATCCTTTACCATCTTTCCTGCATTCAGATGCTCTACCCGAAGCACCACCGGCGCGTCCTTGGGCACCGTGCTCTCCGTCTTGGGATCCTCATAGATAACACGACCCACCATCATATTGATGATATCGTCCTTGGTACAATCCTTGGTTATTAGGGTTCCCACATATCCCCCGTCTCGCATAACCGTTACCCGGTCCGTGATCACCTTGATCTCATCCATCCGGTGAGAAATATATACGATTCCCAGCTGCTTTTCCCTTAAATCCCGGATAATCTTAAACAGCTCCTCGATCTCCGCCTCTGTCAGGGCGGCCGAGGGCTCGTCGAAAATAATCACCTTGGCGTCATGGGAAATCGCCTTGGCGATCTCGCACATCTGCTGCTTTCCCACAGTGAGACGGCTCATGGTCTCCGTAGGGTCAATATCAATATTCAGCTTATCGAAGAGCTTTCTGGCCTCCTCGTTCATCTTTTTGTCATCAATAATCCCGCCGCTCATAATTTCCCGGCCGATGAAAATATTCTGGGCCACCGTCAAATGCCCCATCATATTCAGCTCCTGGTGCACAATCACCACGCCGGCAGCCTGGGCCTCTCTCGGATTGGAAAAGGTTACCTCTTTTCCCTCATATGTAATCGTGCCCTCATCCTTGGAATAGATCCCGGTCAACACCTTCATCAAGGTGGACTTTCCCGCTCCATTCTCCCCCATCAGCGCGTGAACCTCTCCTTTGCGGATCTCCAAATCCACATGATCCAGCGCATGTACTCCGGGGAATGATTTATCAATCCCCTTCATGGTTAAAATCACATCACCCAAAGCGTCACCTTCCAATCCCCCGAACCGACAAAATATTCCTTGTCCGTCTCCGCAATATATGAACATTATATGTCTAATCTGTGAATAACTTAATAGAAAATTTTCCGAAAAAAGGTGAATATCTTCCTTAAAACGGAAACAGAAGCTTCTGATTCTCTTCTGTATAAATATTTTCCTTTGTTATGAGCACGGTTCCCGCATCCTCGTACTCCGGCAGCTCCTCTCCTCTGGCGGCCCACACCGCCTTTTCAATGCTCAGATATCCCATATTAAAGGCCCTCTGAATCACAATGGCGTCAAAAATCCCTGCCTCCAAAAGCTGAATCTCCTGCTTGGAGCTGTCAAAGCCTACCATATGAATGCGATCCTCCAGGCCCAGATCCCGGACAGCCTCCGCCGCTCCCACGGAGGAGTATTCGTTGAGCCCGGCTATCATATTGATCTCCGGGTGCTCCTCCAGCATCTTCCTGGTCACCTCCCGGGCCAGCGCAAAGGAGGACTCGCAAAACACCACGTCCACAATCTTTTCCTGATCCTCCCCCAGCCCCTGTCGAAAGCCCTGCTCCCGCTCCCGGGCCGTGGAGGATCCCTGCACATGGCCTACAATGCCGATAACCGTGTTTTCATCCACAAACTGACGCATATAGGTCCCCATTTTATAGCCGCCTTCTACATTGTCTGTGGCCACCACGCACCTTCCCACGGGCTCCGCCATAACGGAATCCACCACAATCAGGGGAATTCCAGCCTCCTCAATTCTTCGGGCATAAGCAAGAGTCTCCTCATAGCTAATAGGAGCCAGTGCAATGGCGTCAGGCTTTTGGGCGATGGCTTCCTCTATCAGGGCATGGGCCTCCTCCACCTCCCGCTCTGACCCCGGTCCCCAGACTGTGAGATTTACGCCGTATTCCCTGGCCGCCATTTTGGCTCCCTCATGGATAGAGCTCCAAAAGTCATTGGTTTCATCAATGGCCTTTTGTATGAGAATAATATCTAGTGTCCGGCTCTCCCGGTGACGCTTTCCCCGGTAAACACCAATGCCGATAGCCAGCGCCAAAACCAGAAGCAGGCCCAGGCCTGCCATTCTTCTATACCCTTTCATATATTTCTTTGCTCCTCTCCCCTGTCCGGCAGTCGTATGGTAGCCGTGGTACCCACTCCCGGCACGCTCTCATAGCTTAGCCCATATTCCGGGCCATAGTAAAGTGCAATCCGTTCCTGCACATTTCTTAAGCCCACCCCATTGGAGCGAGTGTCCTGCACATGCTTTTCGTAAATATGGCTCATGGTCTCTGCATCCATGCCAACCCCGTCATCCTGAACCTTGAGATAAATGCAGCCTGCCTCCCGGTAGCCTAAAATCCGGATAAGGCCTTTGCCCTTTTTATATTTAATTCCATGATAAATGGCGTTTTCCACCAAAGGCTGCAAAATCAGCTTGATGACTGCAAGCTCCCGAATCTCCTTTTTTACCAGAATCTCGTATTCCAGCTTGTCCCGGTAGCGCATCTTCTGAATAGTCAGGTAGCTCTCTGTGTAGGCCACCTCCTGGGAGATCTGCACCAATTCCTGATCGTTGCTGATGCTCTGACGCAGCAGCTTGGCCAGAGAGGAGGTCATGACCACCACCTCCTTATTTTTTCCCCATTCTGCCATCCAGATAATGGAATCCAGAGTATTATAGAGAAAATGGGGATTTATCTGGCTCTGCAGCACCTTAAGCTCACTCTCCCGCTTGGCCTGCTGTACCTTTCGTGTCTCCTCCATCAAATTTTGAATCTGTTCTGTCATACGGTTAAAGCTTCCGCTCAGCCGTCCGATTTCATTGTCCTGGGTCTCCCGGATAATCGCATGGGCGAAGTCTCCCCTCTCCACCTCCTTCATGGAGCCCTCCAGGGTTTTAATGGGGCGGGTAATCTGATCCGATAAAATTGCCGCCAAAAATAAAGCCACCAAAAGAAGTATGCCAGCCATTAGCACATAAATATTCTTTGCCTCATCCGCATGCTCCAAAAGCTCCGGCACGTAAGCCACTCCCACCACAGTCCATCCGGTGTAATCGGAACGGGAGATTGTATACAAGTATTGATCCTCTGTCAAAAAGGATTCCTCCCGGCAAGCCATGACCTCTGAGATCCGTTCGGTCTTAAGACCACTGTAAAGCAGCTGCTGCCGGGGATGGTAAATAAGGCCTCCCTGCTTATCCAGAATAAACACATAGCCCTTATCCCCCAGATGGAGCTTCTCGCACAGGCTGTTGATGGAATTATAGTTTAAATCCACAAAAAACACACTGTCCGGATCCGATTTGTCCAGTCCCCGAATCCGGCGGCTTAGGGTTACTACCCAGTCGTAGCTGTCGTACACCACATTCTGCACATGGGAGGTGGAGATGACAGCGCCACCCTCCGCCTGCAGAGCCTCCTGATACCAGGACAGCTGTGTCACATCCACATAAGGGTTCACCCTCTCCCAGCCCCGGTTCAGCACATAGCGCTCATTTCCCAGAAAAATACCAATATTGGTAATATCCTGGCGGGTGTCCATGAGAGTCCGGAACATAACCGCCACCTGCTCGGCCAGCCGCTGTCTCCCCACATCATCCACGGATCCGCTTCCCGAGGGCAGACGAAGGCCCTCCTCCCCGGCTCCCTCCGGCGCGTCCTCTGCAAAAAGAAAATTATTTACATCTGAGTTAATGGAAACAATCATGGAAATATTTTCCATATAAGAAATATAAGAATCAATATCCTCGTTGACCTGACCAATAAGCTGACTGGTATAGTCCACGGAATTATCCAGCACCGTATCCTGGGTGTAATTTAGGGATACCACCAGAAAAATCAGCAGGGCAAACATAATCAGTCCGGCAAAGGAACAGATCATGGAGGAGCGCACGCTCCGAAAACCGCCAAACAGCCGCCCTCTGCTCTTCCCTCTCTCCATAATCAGCGCTGCTCCTTTGCGTATTCCTTAGGGGTTTTACCGGTAAGCTTTTTAAAGGTCACACTGAAATAGTGGGAATCCGCATATCCCACCTTTTCCGCCACCTCATAGGCCCGCAGGGATGTATTTTCCAGAAGCTTTTTTGCCTCCCCAATGCGCTTTTTCGTCAGCGCCTCAATAAAGGTCTCTCCGGTATAGGCCTTGAATAATGCGCTGAAATAGCTGGTGCTCACAGCCAGATAGGAGCATACGGAATTCAGGGACACCTGGCTGTCCCCATAGTTTTCATCTATATAGGCCAGAGCCTGAACAGCCTGCTTCTTTCCAAAGGTATCCCTCTGCTCGTTGAGCTGACGGGCCAGCTCAAAGCAGAGCTTGGTCACATCCTCCGCCATCTCGCTGAGATGCTCATAGGTATAAATCTGATTGATAATGCTCCGCTCCAGCTCCATGGCCCGCTCCTCCTCCGGAAGCATCACCTTGTTCATAACGGTCAGCATGAAATTCTGCACATACAGAATGGTCCGGTTCCGGGTAAGATAAGCCTCACGGATTTCCTGGGCAAACTCCTGCACCACCCTGCAGATTTCCTCCCGTTCCCCGGCCTTGATCACCTGCACCGCCCGCTCGGCCCACAGCTGCACATCCAGCACTGCACTGCCCGCCTGATGCTCCTGAGGAAACTGGCAAAATTCCAAAATCTGGCCACTGCCCAAAAGAAACCGGTATTCCCTGGCAGCCAACGCCTTCTCATAGGACTGGGGCAGCCTTTGCACGCTGTCAACAACCCCCCCAACACTGATGGTGGTCTCCATCTGGGTAAATTCCCGCACAGCCTGGGAAATCCGCCGGCAAAGCTGCGATATATTCTGCTCCAGGGCCTTCTTCTCCTCCCCGCAAAATAAAATGACCGTGCACTCCTCCGGATTCTGAAACACCAATCCCAGCTGCTCCTGCTCCACCAGCTCCTGGGTAATATTATAGATGGCAAAGTAGGCCAGCTCATCCTGCACATCCGGGTACTGGCTTAAAAAGGCAGACAGATCGTCCCCTTCCACAAGGGCCGTGTTATAAAATCTTCCCTGAATGGAAATTCCCAGCTCTCCACACTTTTCCTGGAGACTATCCAGACGAGCCGTCCCCTTTAAAAGGCTGTTGAGAAAACGTCCCCGCAAAAGGGGCAGATTGCTGACATATGCACTGTAAATTTTGCGCATGCTCTGGGATTGAGAATGAATCTCATCTAGCTCCCGACGAGCCCGCTCCAGCACCTCTGTCAGCTCCGCTGCAGTAATGGGCTTTAAAATATATTCCATCACCTGATATTTTACAGCCTTCTTGGCATACTCAAATTCATCGTATCCGCTAATGATCACGACCTTCGTATCCGGGCAGTTGTCATGGGCATATCTGGCCAGCTCCATGCCATCCACAAAGGGCATGCAGATATCCGTAAGAAGCAGATCCGGTGGATCCTGCTTCATATGCTCCAGAGCGTCCCGACCATTTTCACAGGCCGCCGTCAGGACATAACCCATCTCCTCCCAGGGTATATTTTCACGAATGGCCTCCCGAATCAGCGCCTCATCATCTACCAATAATACCCGATACTTCACCATACTCATCTCTCGTATATGATTTTTTTAAGAAAACAGCTCCCGGAAAAATTCCATAATGGAATCCAGGAGGCGGGTAAAGAAATTTCCCACCTTGTCTGCATCCACCTCAAGCCCCATATCCTGGATCTTCTGATATAGCTCCTGAGCCTGCTCAGCCAGGGCTCCCACATCCAAATCCAGCTGGCTAATCTTTCCCATAAGCTCCCGGATCTTTGCCAGATCCGCCTCGGAAAGGCTGACATTGTATTTTTCCGCCGCATCCTTAATAATCTCCTCGATCTCCTCCGGCGTCTCGGCCCCGGCCTCCAAAATCTGCTGCTTAATATACGCAATGATCTCTGAGGCCTTCTCGGAATTTCCCAGCACATCCCCCAGCTCGCCGGTGAGCACCAGCTCATTGGTGGCCGTCTCCAGCACGTCATCTGCCACCGCCTCCCCGGTCATGGTTTCATAAGCCTTTACCGCGCCGATAAGAGCCGCCGTTCCGGAAATATTGGCCGGAGCCGCCACAATCACCTCCGCATCCTCAATGCCGGCTGTGAGCAGTGCGTTGCGGTACATGGATACGGTACAGTAGGAAATGTTGTGCGTGGTCACCTCAAGTCCGCTGCCCTTGGCCAGGGGGGATACCAGCACAGAGGACAGAGAGCGGGTTCCGATTACATTGGCCGGCACATACCCATCCAGATATTGATGCTCCTGATCATTGGTAATGGTGATAACCGTATAATTTTCCAGATCCGCCTCTGTGATCTGCATCAGCTCTAAAACTGTAGCCCGCTGCTCAGGACTTAAATCCGCCCCCAGGGCCACAATGGCTTCCCCAGGCTCCCCGGCCCTTACCGGTAAAGGACCAGACAGCAGCAGTAACAGAGCCAGTAGTCCCGCTATCCAGGACCTGCATTTTCTTATTCCAGATAATTTTTTCATAATTCTCCTTTCTCCAGGGACAGCATAACTCCCTATAGCCGCCTGACGCTGCGCAGTCCCATGGTTTCCTGGATCCGGACATACAGCCAGGCATAAAGATCCTGATAAACCTTGCTTCGATCTGTCTCATTTAAAATTTCGTGACGGTCATTTTCATAGAGAATCCAGGTAAGGTCCTCCATCCCCACTGCCTTAAAGCGCCGGCGCACCTCCTCCACTCCTTTTCCGAAATCCCCCACCGGATCCTCTGCTCCGGAGGCGAAAAGAATGGGAAGCTTTTTTGGCATTCGCTGTAAATTTTCCTGGGCAGCTGCCTCCTCAATACTGGTAAAGAGGTTAAAATACCCGTTTACCGTAAACCGGAAAGTGCACCGCTCATCAGCCGCATAGGCATCCACAATCTTTGTATCCTTGGTAAGCCAGTCATACCGGGTCCGGCATGGCTGAAATCTTTTGTTATACCCTCCAAAGGCAAAGCTGTCAACCAGCCTGCTCCGGTGATGCCACCCCAAAAGCTTACCCTCTATCCAGCAGATGGCCTTGCCCAGCCGCAAAAGCGTCGGAGACTGGGTTCCGGTACCCATAATAATAGCCCCGTCAATCCCTGAACCCAGCAGGCACAAGTATTGACGAACTAAAAAGGAGCCCATACTGTGTCCCAGCATAAAATAGGGGATCTTGGGATACTGGGCCCGGGTAAGCTTTTTCAGCTGGTGAATATCCTTTAACACAATCTGATTCCCATCTGTCTCATGGAAAAAGCCGTAATCTTCCTGAGAAGCCGCTGTTTTGCCATGCCCCAGGTGATCATTTCCCACCACTACCATTCCCCGATCCGCCAAAAATCTGGCAAATTCGTCGTAACGATCTATATATTCCACCATCCCATGGATAATCTGAAGCACTCCTAAAATCGGCTTATCCTCCGGACTCCAGGAAATGGCATGGATCTTTGTTTTCCCGTCTCCAGAATCATATGTGAATTCCCGTTTCTCCACCATAGACGCTTCTCCTCTCTGCCGTCCCTGTCTTACCCCGGGAATCCTGGCA
>CANPIM010000045.1 GCA_947574135.1 uncultured Lachnospiraceae bacterium | reverse complement strand
CCTTTTTCCAGATGGCCTCCGGGGTGTCCTTATGTACCCGCAGGTGAACCTTGGGGTCGGTAACCCGCATATCGCATTTGGCCTCCAGAATCATCATGGTCAGATCGTTGGAGGCGTCTTTTCCCGTAATGGGATCAATGCCGCCAATGGTGACAGACTGTCCTGTATCGCTGTTGATTTTAATATCCTCTCCGTGGGTGCGGTCGATCTCGTAATTAAGCTTCATAAAGAAAGCCTCCAGGATTTCAAAAGCAAAGGCCTCCGTTAAAATTCCCTTTTCCAAATCCTGCTTATAATAAGGATAGAGGATCTGATCCGTCCGTCCCAGGGGAATCAGGTAGCCGCCCTCCACCCAGATGAGAAACTGGATAAAATACATGAGCTGGCAGGCCTGCCAATAGGTCTTAGGCGCTCCGGACTGCAGCTGCTTTAGATTATCTGCCATCTGTAGTAGTTCGGCCCTGCGGACCGCGTCAGATTCGCTCTCCATAAGCTCCCGCACATAGGTCTCATAGCGGGCCATAAGCTTTAGGGCTGCCCGGTTGGAAATAATGACAGATTCATAATAGGTTTTTTGGGCTTCCTCCTGGGCCTTAGCCTTTTTGGCCGTGGCTTCCTCAATCAGCGCGGGAATTCCCATGGGAAGGATCTTATAGTAGGCAGGAATACTGCTGTCGTTAAGGGCAAAGCCCCGGTCATCCTGGCCAAGGTTGAAGCAATTATCAAAGGCATTGTTGTAGCCCCGGGTCTCAAAATTGTGATTTCCCCACTGGATTTCTTCTTCCGTTATATAGGAGGGCAGCTGATAAACGGTCTTTCCGCCGCAGATTAAATCGCCTTCCAGCAAAAAGATAGGCATGTGCTCCAGGGCTAAATCGAAGGCCATGGCCTTTCGGATGGCAAAGGGCAGGTTCCGGGTTTCTTCATTTAAAATGGAAAGTCCCAGGCTTTCTTTGCGGAAATTTTTGTGCGCTCCGGCAAAAAACAACTCCCGAAGGTTGTTTATACGGTCAGTCATGAATGGTTCTCCTTTCATTAATTTAATTATTAAAATAATTTAATATGATTTTAGCCGTTCTGTGAAAAAATGTCAAGTATAAATAAAGAAAATTATAAATTTTATAAATAAATATAGATTGCCACTTGCTGTGGCGATGTGAAAAATATCTGTAAAATACAGGAGAAAAATGGGAAAAATAGGGGTTTGCCAAAATGATAATAGGAATTATTATGGCAAAAAACAACAAAAAATAGACAAAAAAATACGTTATATGGTGAAAAATGCAGAGAGTTTCACAAAACAAGGATTGACAAGGGGAAGATGAGCTGATATAATTTTATCATTAAAATTAATAATAGAAAAAACTCTTTTGATCCCACAAAAAACAAGGAAATGGATTGGAAAAATGCTGAAAATAAAGGGTAAATTTAATTGTTAATTTTAATACATTCAATAAAAATAATAAAGGAGGGTGTAACATGCGAAAGATCATTGACATTACCGGCGCCATTGACGACGGCATGTGGAATTATGGGGAGCCGTTTCCGGAAGTCCATATCAGGCCGCTGCCGCCGATTGCATGGCTGGGCGGAAGAACTGTGGGGGCTGAGATTTTTGAGGGGGTTCATTCTCAGACAGGCACGTATCTGGAGACGCCTGCCCACAATTACGGAAACGAAAACAGTTACCTGTTGTCGGATGTGCCTGCGGAAAAGACCTACGAGGTTCCCTGCGTGGTGCTGAACGTGGGAATGTTTGATATGGATTTGGAAAAGGGACGTCACGGGATTACGGTTCAGGAGCTGGAAGCCTGCCACAATGCCTCCTGTATCCAGGAGGGAGATGCCATTTTAGTGGGAACCGGCTGGGGCCGCTACTGGTTTGATCCTCACAATCTGGATGGAGCGCCCTATTTTACCAGGGAGGCCATGCTGTGGCTGATAGAGAAAAAGCCTTTTATTATTGGCGCGGATACGGCCAGATGGGATCATTTGGAGACCCCGCAGAACTTTTTCGAGGATTTTTACAGCGCGAATATTTTGATGGCCGGTCCCTTTGTTCGTCTGGAGGAATGTACGGCCAAGCGTTGTAAGCTGACGGTGCTGGCTGCAAACTTTATGCATACCAGCTGTGCGCCGGCCCGGGCCCTGATTATAGAGGAATAGAGGGAAGCGGTTACTGAGGAATTTACAGATGGGAGGAAGGACTATGAAATATACGAAGGGATTGGCTGCGTTTCTGGCAGTCGTTATGATTACCAGCAGCATGGCAGGCTGCGGATCAAAAAAGGAAGAGCAGACAGGGGCGGCCCCGGAGAAACAGGAGGAACAGCAGCAGGAAGTGGCTACGGGCACAGGCGATGCAAAGGAGCTGGTAATCGGCATCAACGGGGATATTGATGATTTCAATCCTCAGACAAATCAGGTGCTGAATTTTATCAATACCATGCTGTTTAACTGTTTTGAATGTCTCATTCATTTGGACGAAAATATGGAGTATGCCATGGATCTGGCAACCGAATATGAGATGGTGGATGAAACCACCTATGTGTTTAAGCTTCGGGAGGGCGTAAAGTTCCATAACGGAGAGGATTTTACTGCAGAGGATGTGGTTTACACCTTTCAGTATATTCAGGACGAGGCCAACGCGGCCTGGCGTATTACCCAGTATACCACCCTGGAATCTGTGACAGCTGATAATGATTATCAGGTAACCTTTAAGCTGTCCGTGCCCAATCCGGCATTTTTGGACAGCCTGGCCTACACCCCCATTTTGTGCAAGAGCGCAGATCCCGCCACCTTAAGCATTACGCCGGTGGGAACAGGGGCATTTCAATTTGTGAGCTGGACGCCCAACGATAATATTACGCTGGAACGGTTTGCAGATTACTGGGATGCAGACAAGGTATCCGTGGATAAGATGATTATTAAGCCCTTTGCCGATTATTCTGTGGCAATTACAAATATGGAAGCAGGCACGCTGGATCTCTTAAGCACCCTGTCCGTGGAAAATGCACAGGTAATTGAGTCCAAAAACGGGTTAAAGGTTATTCAGGCAAAGGAATCCAATAAAGTAGAAGAGATTGAGATTGGCCGGCATAATGAGGAGGCTCTCCGGGACCCCAATGTTATAAAGGCTATGATGATGGCCTTCAACGCGGATCTCCTCAACGAGCAGGTGTACAATGGAATGGGTAAGGTGGCCACCAGCTGCTTCCCCTCCGGAGTAAAATATCATAAGGACGTGTACGATGCGCCCTATGATCTGGAGGCAGCCAAGGAGCTTTTGTCCACCACAGATTATAAGGACGGCTTTTCCTTTGATATGTATATCCTGACCGGATATGCGGAGGAGGAGAAGGCAGCCATGATCTGGCAGGCAGATCTGGCGCAGCTGGGAATCAACATGAACATCCAGAAGTGTGAATTCTCCGTATGGCTGGATACCTACCTGAACAGAAGCTATGATATGATTGTGAACAATTATTCTATGGTGGGAACGGATCCCTCCACCTACTGTTCTATTATTCTGGCCCAGCTCTCCGATTATCAGACGGCCGATCTGCCCAGGCTCAATGAGCTGGTGGAGGCCGGCAGTAAGGAGACGGATGACACAAAGCGCGCAGCTATCTATGAGGAAATCCAGACAATTATTGCAGAAAGCTATCCGGTGTTCACCTACATAGAGGTTCCCCAGCTGTTGGGAGCCATGGACAGGGTAGAAGGCGTGGAGCTGAATAATATGGGACATATGTTCCTGAAGAATGTATCTCTCAAGTAGCGGAGGGATAACC
The DNA here is from genome assembly GCA_947574135.1 of uncultured Lachnospiraceae bacterium. GTDB lineage: Bacteria > Bacillota > Clostridia > Lachnospirales > Lachnospiraceae > RGIG4284. The sequence continues at coordinate 24,577 of CANPIM010000045.1, read as the reverse complement.
TAAGTATTTCCGCGGAAAACCGGCCAGGCGCTTGCACAGGCGCTTGGCCCATGCCGTGGAAAAGACTCTGACAGGAGGCATCATTTTGCGGATTTCATCAATCGTTAAGTATTGCATCAAAAGGCTGGCCATGGCGGTGATAGTATTGTTTCTGGTTACCGTGGTAGTCTTTACGGCAATCCGTCTGGCCCCGGGGGACCCGGTGATAGCAAAGATCGGCCCATACGGAGATCAGTCCCAGGAAAATTATGACAGGATTGCGGCATCCTTAGGCCTGGATAAACCCATCCCCACACAATATTTTATCTGGATTGGAGATTGTCTGCAGGGGGATTTCGGGGTGTCCCTGAGAAATAATGCGGACGTGGGAGAGCTGATCGGGCAGAAGATTTGGGTTAGCCTGGAGCTTATTATAGTGGCTCTTTTGCTTGCCGTATGCATGGCAATTCCTCTTGGCATTTTATCTGCCATAAAAAAGGGATCGGTGATAGACCAGATCCTGACGGTGTTTAGCTCCAGCGCACTGGCCATGCCTGGCTTTTGCGTGGGACTTTTGTTGATCGTGATTTTTTCCGTGCGTCTGGGAGTTCTTCCTCCCAACGGATATATAAGCTTTGCAGAAAATCCCAAACAGAATATCCGGCTTTTGGTAATGCCGGCCATTACCCTGGGTTTATTTGAGATGGCGGTGTTTACCCGGTTTGTGCGGGCGGAGACCATAGGCATTTTGAACTCTAATTTTATCCGGACCGTAAAGGCAAAAGGACTTTCTAAGACGAAAATTTACTTTAAGCATGCTTTAAAGAACACTTTGGTAACCTTTATTACGGTTATCGGATCGGAATTTGGAACACTTTTGGGAGGGACGATTATAACAGAACAGTTGTTCGGATGGTCAGGCCTTGGCTGGTTTATCTATCAGTCTGTGATGAATCGCGACTATCCGGTGGTACAGGCAGGGGTGCTCTTTGTGGCTGTATCATTTGTAATTATCAATATGGTGGTTGATATTATTTATACCATGATTGATCCGCGCATCGAGCTGAACTGAGGGAGGATTCTATGAAAATCAAGAGAGTGAAGGCAACAACCATAGGAGCTCTTGTGGTGGTTTTTGCAGCAATTCTAATGGCGGTGGTTCCGTCCCTGCTGGCCACCCACGATCCGCTGGAAATGGACATGGTCCATAAGCTCCAGGGTCCCTCTGCGGCGCACTGGCTGGGGACAGACGAATACGGGCGTGATTTATGGTCGCGGATTGTGTACGGCGCAAGGACAACGGTTGCGGTGGGATTTGGCTCGGCCGCCCTTTCCGCCCTTCTGGGAATTCCCGTGGGCCTCATTGCCGGATATGCAGGGGGGATTACAGATAATATTATTATGAGATTTATGGATGCCTGTCAGGCCTTTCCCTCCATCCTGCTGGCTATTTTGGTCATAACCATCCTGGAGCCGTCCGCGGTTTCCCTGATAATAACCATATCCATTGTAAGCTTTCCGGCCTTTGCCAGGATTGTGCGCAGCAATGTGCTCTCCCTGAAAAAACGGGAGTTTGTGGAGGCTGCAAGGGCGTTTGGCGCCAACAGGCTTTACATTATGTTTCGCACCATATTGCCCAACTGCATCTCGGCGATTACGGTGGAGTTTTCTCTGCTGGCAGCTACGGCCATTCTTCTGGAGGCGGGGATGAGCTTTCTGGGGCTTGGAATTCAGCCGCCAAAGCCGGCCTGGGGGTCCATGCTGTCCTATGCAAATCAATATCTCAATCAGTCTGTCAATTATATGCTGGTACCCACCATCACCATCTTCCTGGTGGTGCTGAGCGTAAATCTTGTGGGGGATGCCCTTCGTGACTGGTTTGATCCCATGAAGCTTAAATAGGAGGCGGCAGATGAGCGTATTAAAGGTAAAAGACCTGGAGACCCACTTTTTTTCCAAAAAGAGTGTGGCCAAGGCAGTAGATAAGGTAAGCTTTGAATTAAAGGAAGGAGAGATCCTGGGAATTGTGGGGGAATCCGGCTGTGGAAAGAGCGTCACATCCCTTTCCATTTTACGGCTTATTATGAGTCCCCCTGGAAAAATTGTGGGGGGAGAAATCTTATTCGAGGGGAAAAATCTGCTGGAACTCCCGGAAAAAGAGATGAGAGCCATTCGGGGGGACAAGATATCCATGATTTTTCAGGAGCCTATGACTTCCCTGGATCCGCTCTTTACTGTGGGAGATCAGATTATAGAGTCTCTGGTGCAGCATCGGGGTATGCATCGCCGGCAAGCCAGGAGGGAGGCCGTGGAGATGCTTCGGGCTGTGGGCATCCCTTCTCCGGAGAAACGAGTGGATGTGTATCCCAACGCCATGTCAGGAGGCATGCGGCAGCGGGTGATGATTGCCATGGCCCTTTGCTGCAATCCCAGGGTGCTGATTGCGGACGAGCCCACCACAGCTCTGGATGTGACCATACAGGCACAGATTCTGGACCTGGTGAAAAAACTGCGGGATGAAATGGGAACCTCCATTTTGATGATCACCCATGATTTGGGGGTGGTGGCGGAGCTGTGTGACCGGGCCATTGTCATGTACTGCGGCAAGGTGATTGAATCGGGCTCGGTTCGGGAGCTCTTTAAAAATCCGGCTCATCCCTATACCAGAGGGCTGCTCCAGGCCATTCCCAAGCTAGGGGATGATAAGGAAAAATTGTACAATATCCGGGGCTCTGTGCCCAATCTGCGAGAGCTTCCCAAGGGCTGTTCCTTTGCCGGCCGATGTGATTTTTGTGAGGAGCGGTGTCGGCAGGAGGTGCCGGGAGAATCTTATGTAGGGGAGGATCATATGGTGCGCTGCTTCAGAAATGAGGGGAAAAAGGATGGCTGAAAAGGTACTTGTAAAATTGGATAACGTTAAAAAGTATTTTCCCGTAAAGGAAGGCTTTCGTACAAAACAGCTAAAGGCTTTGGACGGAATTTCCCTGGAAATCCGGCAGGGGGAAACCCTGGGGCTGGTGGGAGAGTCCGGCTGCGGAAAATCCACCCTGGGCCGGGTTCTCCTGCGGCTTATTGACAAGACCGAGGGAAGTGTGTACTTTGACGGAAAAGATGTGTACGGCCTAAAAAGCAAAGAGCTAATTAAGCTTCGGCGGTATATGCAGATCATTTTTCAGGATCCCCTGGCATCCCTGAATCCCAAAATGCGGATTCGGCAGATTGTGGAAGAGCCTCTGCACTTTCACAGCAGGCAGATGCATATTGACCTGCATGACAAGGCATTGGTGAAAAAAATGGTGGATGAGGTCCTGGTCACTGTGGGCCTCTCTCCGGAAGCCGCCGAGCGTTATCCCCATGAGTTCTCCGGGGGACAGCAGCAGCGGATCGGCATTGCCCGGGCGCTGATCCTAAAGCCCGACTTCCTGGTGTGCGACGAGATGGTGTCGGCCCTGGATGTGTCGGTGCAGGCCCAGGTTTTGAATCTGATGCAGGATCTAAAAAAGGAATACCGGTTGACATTTCTCTTCATATCCCATAATCTATCAGTAGTGAAGCACATCTGTGACCGGATTGCCGTGATGTATCTGGGGAAAATCGTGGAGATTGCAGACAAAAAAACCTTGTTTGAAAATCCCCTCCATCCCTACACCAAGGCGCTTATCTCTTCCATTCCCATTCCGGATCCGGACAGGAAGCGGGAGAGAATCCTGATGGAGGGAGATTTGCCCAGTCCCTTAAATCCCCCGCCTGGATGCAGGTGTCATACCAGATGTGTGGAATGTCAGGAACTTTGCAGGAGCACCCAGCCGGAGCTTTTGGAGACAGAGCCCGGCCATTGGGTGGCATGCCATGTGGTAGCAGGAGGAAAACCATGAGAATTGAAGAGATTAAGGAGAACAAAAAGCAATACCTGGATCTGTTGCTGATTGCGGACGAGCAGGAGGATATGATCGACCGTTATCTGGAAAAGGGCGACATGTTTGCCCTCTTTGACGAAGAGGTCCAGGGCGTCTGTGTGGTAACGTTGGAGGGGACAACCTGTGAGATCAAAAATATTGCCGTGGCCGAATCTGCCCGGGGCAAGGGCTACGGAAGGAAGATGATAGAGTTTGTCAAGGCTAACTACAAAGGAAAATGCCATACGCTCCTTGTGGGAACCGGGGAAAGTCCCTTGACCGTGCCCTTTTATCAGCGCTGCGGCTTTGTATTGTCCCACCGCATTGAAAATTTCTTTACGGACAATTACGATCATCCTATTTATGAGGCAGGCGTGCTGCTAAAGGATATGGTTTATCTGAAAATGGACATCTAGGCGGACATGTGGGAGTGGGACCGAAGGGCATAAAAACGGAAATTTGCAAGGGCCTGGGAAAGAAACGGGTAGTATTCCCCAGGGATGCAAAAATAAAACAAAAAGAAAAGAGGGAAAACACATGAGAAAAAACAACTATGAATTTGATTTTGCACCCGCCTTCTGGCTTCCGTCCAGAGATCCGGAGGTGCTGGACAAGGTGCGGAACATGAAGCGGGAGGACATGGAGTACACCAATGAGAATGGCTTCAGCGTGCGGGTGGTGCTGGACCCTAAGCTTGTCATGGTGCAGGACGTGTTCCACCGGATTTATATGAGCGACGTGACAGACACCCATCTCACCATGATTTTTCCCAACCAGTGGCCGGATGCCTATCAGGCCATTGCGGAGATGATCAACAAATATAATGTAAGCTGCCGCAATGTGGATGCCTTTGCCATGGACGAGTGGGCAGACGCGGACGGAAACGTGGCGCCCTTAACCTACGGAGCCGGCTTGGGGTATTCCTTCCGCACCCATTTCTACGGAAATATCCGGGAGGACTTAAGACCGGATGTGGAGCACTGGCATGTGTTTACCAATGAAAACAAAGGGGACAATGTGTACTCTTCCATTATCGAGGAGGTGGGCGGAGGCGGCGCCGATGTGGTGTACTCGGCCACAGGCTGGCCGGGACACACAGCCTTTATTGACCCGGGTGTGGAGGAGTTCCATGCGGATTCCCTGGAGGAGTTCTGCAAGCTGGGATCCCGGATCACCACGGAGAGCCCCTTAACCATCTGTGAGAATTCCCTCTTTGCGCCCATGGGAGCCTCGGGAGACGTGTGGGCGGTTCCCCCCAAGGCGGCCACCATCGGGCCCCGGGATATTGTGAACGCCAGAGAGCGGTTTGAGGTGCACAACTTTGTAAATCCGGGAGGAGATTCCTGGCAGCGGATGATTTCCAGAATCGAGCTCTACGGACCCATTTCCATGGAATGCCCAGCCTCCATTATGCGTCTGGGAAAGGGAACCTGCTATGTGAGTGAGGCCATTGCAAAGCCCTTTGGCAGCTGGACCAACGGGATTGCGGAGGCGGATCTGTTTTAAATAAGGGGAGCTGCTGAGAAGCCATAGATTTCTCAGCAGCTCTGTTTTATAGTTTACTGGAAATTGCGCTCTGTAAAGCCAAAGCCCTGGGAGGGAGAAAACTGAAAGGCATAGAGCTCTGCATCCTCCATGGAAATCTCCATGCGGATTTCCTTTCCGGACAGATCCTGCAGGGGCTTTTCAAAGTCCACCAGCCGATCCACGCTGTCCCCGAAAAGCCGTCTGGAGTCATAGCCCTCCAGGAAGCGTCCCTCCCCGTCCAGCAGGCGGATCCGAACATAGCCGGCGGCCGAGGTGGCAAAATTAATGTCCAGGGAATTGCCTGTAAAAATGAGAGGTCTTGTCACAACCCTGCCCGGCTCATAGTCGCAATGCCAGGAGAAGAAGCCGTCCAGGCGGATGGCATAGCGGCAGAGCTTTACGGGATTTACCCGGTAATCCTGCCCCATGTAAAGGGAGATTTCATGGGGGGCGCCGGGAATATCCGAGGCGGTCTCCGCCATACCGTAGCAGAGATAGCAGTCTCCGTAATACCAGTTGCAGTCCCGCTCTATGCCCGGGGTCAGAAAGGCTTCTTCCGTCCGACGGAAGGTGAAGCCGTCCCGGGAGGTCATGATCATGGCGTCCGTCATGGCTGTGCCGCTGCGGCCCCAGTTTCGAATAAGCTTCTGGCGATGCCTCCAATCCGGCAGGTGAGAAAAATTCGTGGCATCCTCGTAGCGATCCACATAGCGGGTGGGAAAGCCTACAAACATATGCCTTGCCCGGTAATATTTCTGGATCTGGTTGGTATAGAGCTCCGTATCCTCCCGTTCCGGATCAAACTGAATCAGTCTGGGCTCAGACCAATTTTCAAAATCCCGGGAGGTTCGCACCCGCACATCCCGGATAATGGAGGTGTGCATACTGCGCCATTCCTTTCCGCTCCATTTGCCCTTGGGAGCGTTTTCCCCGTGAAGCCCCCTGTAAAAGAAAAAGTATTGCTCTGTCACCGTATCCCAGAAAATCACATTCAGGGAGTCATAGGCGCCGTCATCGGCCAGAATCCGCTCCTTTGTAAAATGCATGCCATCCTCGCTTTTGTAATACCAGAGAACATTGTTGGCCTCTGCCAGGCCTTTATACAGCGCATCCGGCGGACAGTTGGGATTGGAGTCCCGGAAAACATACAGATTGTCCCGAAGGGTATCGAAAAGAATGTTGTTGTCCTTTCGCCCCCAGAAGGAAATCTCCTGCACTGGTACCCGGTGAAAGGTTTTGCCGTCCGTGCTCTCGGCGTAGCAGTACATGGTCTTGTGGGAAGGCTTGCACACGCCGTCGTTATCCACATCCAGATGATCTCCCCGGTAATAGAGGCGAAATTGGGTCTCATCAGGAATCAAAGTAAAATATCCGCACACATTGCCCTCCCAGGGGGCGTCGCAGGTAAGGGCCACATTGCGAAACTCCGGCCGGTGCATCTGAACCCGGATTCCCTCCACCTGATCAAACAAAAATTCGTCCCAGCAGACCTCCCTTCGGCTGCCAATTTTTACTGCGTTCATACGTTTTCCCTCCTTGCTAAAGTGAATGATAAGCCTGTGATTTTCCAGTATTTCAGATTTTATTATATTCCTCCCTGAGAGATCCCGCAAGTAGTTGGTAGAGTTGGTTTCCAAATAATGGAAAAATTTTACAGCCGAAAAACCGCCGCATAAAATAAGTAAATCCAGCTCATACTGAGTATGAAAGACCGGCGCTTCAAAAAGTTTGCCCTTTTGGCATCCCATGCCTTTGGACAGAACAGCCGAAGCCTGCCGGAATGCCCGAAAGCCGGGCAGAAAATCGAAAGGAGATGCAGTATGAAAAGGTTTAAAAAGTTCACAATGGTTGCCTTCTTAGTGCTGACCATGGTTACTGTGACGGCCTGTGGAAGAAACAGGGACAATGACACCAATGGAACCGATACCAATGGAACTACCAACAACGGAACCACCAATAATGGGACCACCAATGGCACGGATACCAACGGCACCACCAATGGAACCAATAACGGCACCACCAATAATGGCACCGTCAATGGCGGAACCACCAACGGAACCAATAACGGAACCACCAATGGCACGGATACCAACGGCACCCTGGACAATGACAGGAACAACGGAACCGACGGCGACGGCCTGATGGAGGACATTGGCGAGGGCATTGACAATATGGTAGACGATGCAGCCAACGGTGTGGATGATTTGGTGGATGATGTGACCGGAAACGGCACGGGAACCACCAACGGAACCGGGAATGGAACCGGTACGGGAACGAACAATCGATAAATAAAAAACAGGCTTTGGCGGGAATGCTGTCGGTTGATGGCATTCTCGCTTTTTTTCCTAGGGTTGTGGCTTCCCTGTGATGCAGACTTTTTTCATGCATTTGTTGCACACCAACAAAAAATAGGGTATACTTACCATAAAACGGCCGTTCCCAGAAAAAAACGGCAGAAATATGGATAAAAGGGGATTTTTTATGAAGCTGATAACAGTAAAGGAGCTGTTTAAGGACAGCCAGGCGTATTTGGACAAAGAGATTGAGATCGGAGGATGGGTGCGGAGCAATCGGGGCTCCAAGGCCTTTGGTTTTTTGGTGGTAAATGACGGGACATGCTTTCAGACCCTCCAGGTGGTTTATCACGATCAGATGGAGAATTTCGTGGAGATTTCCAAGGTAAATGTGGGTGCGGCCGTGCTGGTAAAGGGAACTCTGGTGGCAACCCCGGAGGCCAAGCAGCCCTTTGAGGTTCAGGCCATAGCCGTAAGCGTGGAGGGAGCCAGTGCTCCGGACTATCCGCTGCAGAAAAAGCGCCATGGGTTTGAGTATTTGCGGACCGTGACCCATCTGCGGCCCCGGACCAATACCTTCCAGGCTGTTTTTCGGGTGCGCTCTCTCATTGCCTATGCCATTCACAAATTTTTCCAGGAGCAGGGCTTTGTCTATGTGCACACGCCCATTATCACCGGCAGCGACTGTGAGGGCGCCGGCGAAATGTTCCAGGTGACTACCCTGGATTTAAACAACCTTCCCCGGACAGAGGAGGGCGGAGTGGACTATGCCCAGGATTTCTTTAATAAGGAAACGAACCTGACGGTGAGCGGTCAGCTGAACTGTGAGACCTTTGCCATGGCCTTCCGCAATGTGTACACCTTTGGTCCCACCTTCCGGGCGGAGAATTCCAATACCACCCGCCATGCGGCCGAGTTCTGGATGATCGAGCCGGAGATGGCCTTTGCGGATTTGGAGGATAATATGGCCCTGGCGGAGGCTATGCTGAAATATGTGATTCAGTATGTGCTGGAGCATGCTCCCGAGGAGATGAACTTTTTCAATCAGTTTGTGGATAAAGGCTTGCTGGAGCGGCTGAACGGGGTGTTACATGCCCAGTTTGGCCATGTGACCTATACGGAGGCCATTGAGATTCTGGAGAAGAATAACCAGAATTTTGATTATAAGGTGAGCTGGGGTTCTGACTTGCAGACAGAGCACGAGCGCTATCTCACAGAGGAGGTCTTTCAGCGTCCCGTATTTGTGACTGACTATCCCAAGGAGATCAAAGCTTTCTATATGAAGCTTAACGAGGATGGAAAGACTGTGGCAGCCATGGATTGTCTGGTGCCCGGCATTGGGGAAATCATTGGCGGCAGCCAGAGAGAGGACAGCTATGAGAAGCTTCTGAACCGTATGAAGGAGCTGGGACTAAGAGAAGAGGATTATGGCTTCTATATGGATCTGCGGAAATATGGATCCACCCGCCATTCCGGCTTCGGCCTGGGCTTTGAGCGGTGTGTCATGTATCTCACCGGTATGGCCAATATTCGCGACGTGGTACCCTTCCCCCGGACAGTCAATAACTGTGAGCTTTAAAAGCTGTGGTTCCTATAAAACGTTTGTCATCCGGTATCTCGCAAAAAGAAGCAGACGTGCAGGAGGCTTCTGTCATGGAGATTCTGGAATGGCTGAAAATGCGGCTGTATGAGAAAAACCGAAGCCTGGTCTGGGCCCTTGGGATACTGGAGCCCCTGTTGATAAGAGAGACAGAGACCCTGGGGACGGATGGATTTGTTCTCTATATAAATCCTGTCTGGCTTCAGGAGGCGTTTCTTGAGGACAGCGAGGCACTCTGTCATCTTTTTTTGCATGTGCTGTGTCACTGTATGTTGCATCACCCTTTTCGCTATCGGAAGCATGTTTGGCAGGAGACGGATTGGGACCAGGAGGCCTGGGAGCTGGCAGAAGAATTGCTGGGAGACTTAAAGGATCTAAATGCACGGGTATTTATGGGCAAGGATGATCACCGCCTATGGGCTGGCAAACCGGAAATGATTTCAGAGCGTCCCCTTGCATCCGGGGCCGGAGCCCTGGGAGAGGGACAAGAGGGAGAGAAGCAAAGCCGGCGCTGGTTGCAGGCCCAAAAGGCAGCCAGAGGCCAACGGACGGGCACCAGCAGAAGGACGGGAAGCCGCCGCATGTCTGTGACCCGAAGCCTGACCCTTACATCGAAGCGGCGGTATGATTACCGAAGCTTTTTAAAGGGCTTTTCCAGCCTCCGGGAGGAGGGCGGTACGGATATGGAGCAATTTGACTATGGGTTTTATTACTGGGGACTTTCCCATTACGGAAATGTACCCCTCATAGAGCCTTTGGAGTACCGAGAGTCCCAAAAGATTGAGGAGCTGGTTATTGTCATTGATACTTCCGGCTCCTGCAGCCGGGAGCTGGTGCAAATGTTTTTGGAGGAGACCCGGAATATTTTAAAGGAAGAGGAGCTGTTTTTTCGGAGGTTCCTGTTACACATCCTACAATGTGATAATCAGATTCAAAGAGACGACCGGATCACCAGTCAGGAGGAGCTGGACAGGTATCTGGACAGCCTGCATATAACAGGAGGCGGGGGGACAGATTTTCGACCTGCCTTTGCCCGGGTTGAGGCGCTGCGAAGGCAGGAGCTTCACCGGCTGAAAGGGGTCTTGTATTTTACAGACGGCTATGGCATCTATCCGGAGAAAATGCCGGATTACCGGGTGGCCTTTGTGTTTTTAAAATACCGGTATGACGCCATCGATGTGCCGGACTGGGCGGAGGTATTGGTGCTGGATGCCGAAAGACCCAAAGGAGCGGCATATGAATATTAGGGAGGCAAAAGAGGAGCTGAGGCGGACCGTTCTGGCCTATACGGCCCGGACGGAAAGAGGGGTCAGCAGGATTCCTGCAGTGCGGCAGAGGCCGGTGCTGCTTATGGGACCGCCGGGCATTGGAAAGACGGCGGTGATGGAGCAGGTGGCCCGGGAGTGCGGGCTGGGGCTGGTGGCCTATACCATGACGCATCACACGCGCCAGAGCGCCATTGGGCTGCCTATGATGGAGAAAAAGACCTTTGGCGGCCGGGAATATGTGGTGACGGATTATACCATGAGTGAGATTCTGGCCTCCGTCTATGAGCAGATGGAGCGGACCGGAAAAAAGGAAGGCATTCTGTTTCTGGATGAGATCAACTGTGTCTCGGAAACGCTGATGCCGGCCCTTTTGCAGTTTCTTCAGTATAAGACCTTTGGAACTCATAAGCTTCCCCAGGGGTGGATGGTCACGGCTGCGGGAAATCCGGCCCGGTATAATCAATCGGTGCGGGAGCTGGATATGGCCATGATGGACCGGGTAAAATGGATGGAGATTGAGCCGGATCTTGGGGTGTGGCAGAGCTATGCGGTGAATGAAGGTATCCACCCGGCGGTCTCCTCCTTTTTGCAGTGGAAGCCGGAAAGCTTTTATGCGGCGGAGACGGATTTTCAGGGACGCAGCTTTGTGACGGCCCGGGGCTGGGAGGATTTATCTCGGATGCTTTTGACCCTGGAGGAGCTGGGGCTTGCCGTGACGGAGGAGCTACCGGGGCAATATCTTCATCACAGAGAGATTGCCGGGGAATTCTGGATCTATTATCAGCTGTATCAGGCCTGCCAGGAGAGCCCCTACACAAAGCTACCGGATGTTCCCTATGACCAGAGGCTCTGTATGTTGCAGGTTTTGCTTCGGGGACTTTATCGTCGGGCGGAGGAGTGGCAGCAGGCGGGGGAGCTGGCGCAGAGCCTGGAATATTTCCTGGAGGGCCTGAAAAGGCAGGTCAAGGGAGCAGGGGAAGGCCTGAAAGCCGGCATGGAGGACTGGCTTGCTCTCTGTGGGGAGCAGCTGGAAAAACGGCAACAGGGCATAGAGGTGAAAAAGGAGTGTGGGCTTTTGGCAGCCCGGGAGGAAGAGCGGGAGGCCTTGTTTATCAGGGAGATGCAGCGGCAGATGGGGCTGTGGCGGCTTAAGGCCGTCCATGAGGGGAAATCTTGTGAGGGAGCAGAGGCCACAGTTCTCAGGGAGTGGAGGCAGCGTCAGGAGGAAGAGGCGGATAAGCTGGAGAGCCTTCTTTTGGAGTACACGGATTTTTGCGATCAGGCTTTTCATGGACGCCAGGAGCAATATATTTTTACCCTTGGTCTGCTGGAGCACAAGGGCACGGCAGCTTTCCTGAAACAGCGATTGCCGCAGCTTTACGCTTCCCTGGACAGAGGAAGGGATTTAGACCTGGAAAAGGCCAGATTGCAGGAAGCTATGAGAAAATAAAGGGAAAACGGAAGGTGTGAAAGGCCTCCGGAAAACAAATAGAAAAGAAATGGGGAGAGAAACTTCCCCCCGGGTGGGTTGTGTTCTGATTTTTCCTATGCTATACTAAGGCACATGAGCAGACAGCAGGGGCGGCCATGGAAATATGCCTCATACGTCAAAGCACCCTGAAATATCTGGCTGAGAATACTGTCTGCAGGAATAAAAACCGAAATTTGTAGAAACAGAGGTGTTGTCTTATGAGTGAACATCCCCATACCCATATTGCGGAGGACGGCGCGGTCTATGAGCATGTACATGCCCATACCCATGCCCACACCCATCAAAATACAAAGGCGGTGTTGAATCGTCTGTCCCGGGCCATTGGCCATATGGAATCCATTCGGCGCATGGTGGAGGACGGAAGGGATTGCAGCGAGGTGCTGGTACAGCTGTCTGCGGTGAAGGCAGCCATAAACAATACGGCCAAGGTGATTTTAAAGGATCACATTGAGCACTGTTTGGTGGATGCGGTGGAATCCGGGGATCATGAAGCCCTGGAGGAGCTGACGGATGCCATTGACAGATTTATCAAATAGAAACCGAACCTTTTTTTCACTCCCTCATATACTGGTAGAGAATACGAGGATATGAGGGAGCTTTTTATGGGGATTTACAGGATACGGGCCATGCAGCTGGAAACAGAAGAGATGGGCCGTCTGCAGATACGGGTTACCACAGCCTCCGGGGCCAGACCCATTGCCGGGGCCAAGGTGGCCATTTACTATACCGGGGAGCCGGAAAATGAAATACTGGAGGCTATTACAGATGAGTCGGGACAGACAGAGGAGCTGGAGCTGAATGCGCCTCCTCTGGAATACAGTGTCAATCCCAGTGAGCAGCAGCCCTACTCGGAATATACCATTGAGGTGTCCGCAGAGGGCTTCGAACCGGTGCAGGTGGCCGGCGCAGAGATTCTGCCGGAGGTGACGGCGCTGCAGGAAATCCATATGCGGCAGATGGAGCCAGGGGAGGAGTTTCAGCGCTACGTTATCGGTCCCCACACCTTGTTTGGCGACTATCCGCCCAAGATTGCCGAGGCGGAGATCAAGCCTACCGGCCAGTCCGGGGAGATTGTATTAAGCCGGGTGGTGGTCCCGGAGTACATCATTGTCCATGACGGCGTGCCCACAGATAACACAGCGACCAACTATTGGGTGCGTTACAAGGATTATATTAAAAACGTGGCTTCCAGCGAAATCTATGCCACCTGGACCGACGCGGCCATTCGGGCCAATATATTGGCGATTATGTCCTTTACTTTGAACCGGGTTTACACGGAATGGTATCGGAACAAGGGATACGATTTTACCATCACATCCTCCACCGCCTTTGACCACAAATGGATCAACGGCCGAAATATCTTTGAAAATATCTCCCGGGTTGTGGACGAAATGTTCGGGAACTATTTGTCGAGGCCCAATGTAAAGCAGCCTATCCTGACCCAGTACTGCGACGGACGGCGGGTGACATGTCCCAACTGGATGAGCCAGTGGGGGAGTCAGAGCCTGGGAGAGCAGGGATATACCACCATAGACATTTTGCGTTATTACTACGGAGACAGCATATATATAAATACGGCTGAGCAGATTTCCGGAGTCCCCTATTCCTGGCCGGGTGCAGACCTGACGGTGGGCGCCTCCGGGCAGAAGGTGCTCCAGCTCCAGGAGCAGCTCAATGCCATTGCACAGAATTACCCTGCTATCCCTCGGATCGCGGAGGACGGCATCTTTGGCCCGGCCACAAAAGCAGCTGTGAGCACCTTTCAGTCCATATTCGGACTGCCGGCCAACGGGGTGGTGGATTATACCACCTGGTATAAGATCTCAGAGATCTATGTGGCCGTGACGCGGATTGCAGAGCTTTATTAATGTCCTGGAAAAATCCCGGAGAAAGCATAGTAATGACTTTTATCTGCAGATTTGCTATACTGACTCCAGGTAGCTAAAGGGAGCGCGGATCAGAGACAGCATAAAGTGTTATCCAGGGCCTTCCCGATAAAAGATGGGAGAGGGCCCTGGATAATAAAAGAGACCAGGACAAGAGAGAGGGTTTTACAGGCCTTGGCTGAGCTTTAGAGATAAAAAGGAAAATGGGGAAAAACAGGAGGGACGTTTTTATGCGTTTTCGGCCATGCATTGATATTCACAACGGAAAGGTAAAACAGATCATAGGCGGAAGCTTGCGGGATGAGCAGGATGAGGCGGCAGAAAATTTTGTGTCAGAGCAGACAGCGGATTTCTATGCAAAGCTTTATAGGAGGGACGGGCTTTGCGGAGGCCATATTATTCTGCTCAATCCCCCATCCTCGGAATACTATGCCAGGACACGGCAGCAGGCTCTCCTGGCTCTTCGGGCCTATCCCGGAGGCCTGCAGGTGGGCGGAGGCATTACGCCGGAGAACGCCGGAGAATATCTGGAGGCAGGGGCCAGCCATGTGATTGTGACATCCTACGTGTTTCGGGAGGGGCAGATACAGCTGGAAAATCTTAGGCGTCTGAAGGAGACTGTGGGGAAAAAGCATCTGGTACTGGATTTAAGCTGCCGGAAAAGGGAGGGGGAGTATTACATTGTCACGGACCGGTGGCAGAAATTTACGCAGATCAAGCTTACATTCTCCGTGCTGAGCCAGCTGGCAGACAGCTGCGATGAATTTTTGGTCCACGCGGTGGATGTGGAGGGAAAGGCCTCTGGCATTGAGGACGATGTGGCAAGGCTTCTTGGCTCCTGGGGAAAAATTCCCGTCACCTATGCGGGTGGCGTGGGCAGCATGGAGGATGTAAAGAGACTGGAGGAATTGGGCAGAGGGCGGCTGGATGTGACCATCGGAAGCGCATTAGATTTGTTTGGTGGTTGTATCAAATATGAAGATATGGTATACTATGGCATAGAAAGGAGTTGATTGTATGCGTTATATTATCAGCGGAAAAAACATTGATGTGACGGAAGGCTTACGGGCAGCCATTACGGACAAGCTTGGCAAGCTGGAGCGCTATTTTACGCCGGACACGGAGGTACAGGTGACCTTAAGTGTGGAGAAAGAGCGGCAAAAGATCGAGGTTACTATTCCGGTCAAGGGAAATATTATTCGCTCGGAGCAGGTCAGCAGTGATATGTATGTTTCCATTGATCTGGTGGAGGAGGTTATCGAGCGGCAGCTTCGCAAATATAAGACAAAACTGGTAGACAGGCAGCAGGAGGGCGGCAACTTCCGGCCGGAATTTATGGAGAAGGAAGCGGAGGATGAGGAGGTCAAGATTATCCGCACCAAGCAGTTTGACATGAAGCCCATGTATCCGGAGGATGCCTGCGTGCAGATGGAGCTCTTGGGACACGGCTTTTATGTGTTTATGAATGCGGAGACCGAGCAGGTGAATGTGGTGTACAAGCGTAAGGGCAACACCTATGGCCTTATTGAGCCGGAGCTGTAAGGAACGGGTAGAAAAAGCATAAAGGGAAATAAGAGCATAAAGGGAAATTTCAATCTCTGCGCGGGCCAATCTGGTCTGCGTAGAGATTTTTGCTTTGCAGGAAATTGGATCTTGTAAAGCAAAAGCCCTCCGGGGATGCATACTTTGCGAGAAGGAAAATGATTGCTGGCGCAACTGCGCTCCGGCACGACAATCCGGTAAGCCGAATTTTTTAAAAAAATTGATTTCAGGCCTTGACCTTCCTCCTGGTGGAGGGTATAGCATAAGGATAAATGACAAGGAGGTGCTTTGGATGTTAACCATATCACATTATACTAAGACTTATCCGGGAGGAAAGACTGCAGTGGAGGATCTGAGCCTTCATGTGGCTCCGGGAGAAATCTGTGGGTTTATCGGACATAACGGCGCAGGCAAGACCACCACCCTTCGGGCTGTGGCAGGGATTCTAAGCTTTACCCAGGGAAGGATTTGCATCGGGGGGCGGGATATTCAAAAGGATCCGGTGGGGGCCAAGGCTATGACTGCTTTCTTGCCGGATAATCCGGATATATATGAATTTCTCAGGGGAATCGAATATCTGAATCTGATAGCAGATCTTTATGAGATCTCCGCCAGTGACAGACAGAAGCGCATTGGCCTTTATGGGGATGCCTTTGGTCTGACCGGAGAGCTTGGCAGCGCCATTGCCAGCTATTCCCACGGAATGAAGCAAAAGCTGGCGCTTATCTCTGCTCTGATTCGAAGGCCCAAGCTTTTGGTGCTGGACGAACCCTTTGTGGGGCTGGATCCTGCGGCATCCCATCTGCTGAAGGGATATCTGCAGGAGATCTGCGACGAGGGAGGAGCCGTGTTTTTCTCCACCCATGTACTGGAGGTGGCGGAGAAGCTGTGTCATACCATAGCCATTATTCAACAGGGTCGGCTAATACGTCAGGGACCCACCCAGGAGGTGGTGGGAGATTCCAGCCTGGAGGATGTGTTTTTGGGACTTACGGAGAGGAGGGATGTGTCATGAAGAAATTTTTGGCCCTCTCCCGGGTACAGCTGCGGGCCGCTCTGACGGGTGTGCGGGTGGGAGGCAGCAGGAAGCGTGCGGCCTCCGGCTGGATACCTTTGGTTTTTGTGGCGGGAATGTGTCTCTATGTATCCGGAATCTACAGCTTTGTGCTGGCCAGGCAGCTGGCGCAGGCGGGCGCATTGGATTTGGTGCTTTTGCTGATGTCTGGAGTTGGCGCAGTTGTGGGAATGATGTTTACAGCCTTTGCAACCCAGGGAATGCTTTTTTCCGGGAGGGATGCAGATTTGCTCCTGTCCATGCCTGTTCCAGCCATGACTGTGCTTTTGGCCAAGCTGACGGCGCTTTACGGGGAAAATCTTGTATTCTGTACCTTTTTTATGCTGCCTGCAGGCATTGCCCGGCTGTGGTACGGAGGAGGAGGGGTTCTCTTTGTGCTTCGGCTGGCCGTGGGAATTGTGTTTTTGGCCTTGCTTCCCACGGTGCTGGCGCTTCTGGTTGGTTTTCTCCTTAGCTGGCTGGGGAGCCGTCTGGGAAATCGAAAGAGTGTGAGCCTCTTTTTGTATGGGCTCATGTTTGTGGGGATTTTTGTGCTGGCGCTTCGGGTAAATCAGGCCATTTCTGCTCTGTCGGCCGGTACCATGGGAATCCAGGGGAATTTTGGGGCGGCTGGCTGGGCATTTCCCTTTCGGCTGTTCCAGGAGGGCGTGTGTGGCAATTTTCGGGAGCTGGGAATATTCTGTCTCCTGGCACTTCTCTCTTTATTGGTGGCAGCGGGGATCTTGTCCAGAAGCTATCAGAGGGTGCTAACAGGAATTGGCACCCATAGAAAGCAATCCGTCTATCGCCTTACTAGGCTTAGCAGGGCAAGTGGGAGCCGGGCTTTGTTAAAAAAGGAGGCGGCACGGTATTTTGGTACACCCATCTATCTTTTTAACACGGGCATTGGCCTGATTGGTCTGGTGGTCATGGGTATAGGGGCTGTGGTGATGAGAAGCAAGGTGGAGGCGTATCTATCTCAGCTTGGCCCAAATGTTCCGCGTATCCTTCTGGCGGCGGCAGCTATCGGACTATTCATATCCACGGTAGCCATTACCGGATCCTCCATCAGCCTGGAGGGAAAGAATCTTTGGATCCTAAAGGAAGCCCCTGTCTCTCCCAAGGCGATCTTAAGGGCAAAGGCAGGCTTCCAGCTGCTTTTGATAGGTCCCTGTCTCCTGGTTGGGGTGGCTGGCCTGATTCTGGGACTTGAGATTTCCTGGCTGGAAGGCCTGACGCTTCTCTTTGTGGGAGCTGCCTTCGGGTGTTTTACGGCGTTTTTAGGGCTTGCCGTAAATCTGCAATATCCTAAGCTTGATGCGGTCAATGATACGGTAGTGGTAAAACAGTCTGCAGCATCCACCATCTCCACCTTTGGCAGCATGGGAATCGCAGCTTTGTGCGGCTTCTTGGTGTGGAAGCTTACGGAATGGACAGGAGAGCTGGCGGCTTTGATTCTGTGCGCAGGCCTCTTCCTTATTGGAAGCTTGCTTTTGTATGGATGGCTCCGTACAAAGGGAGCCCAAAAATTTCTGGAGCTATAGAGAGGCGTTATTCTTTCTGTCTGCATATTGAGAGGGCGGACAGCCCACCGTCTGGGCAAATTTTCGGGAGAAATATTGAGGAGAGGCAAAGCCCAGCTGCTCAGAGATCTGGGTAACCGTCAAACGGCGTTCCAGCAGCAGGGATTTTGCCTTTTCAAGTCGTTCATTGACGATAAATTCATGGATACCGATACCAGTGACAGATTTATATATTGTAGAAAGACGAGAGCGGCTGTAGTGAAATTCAGCCGCTATTTTTTTTACAGTCAAAGGCTCCTCCAGGTGATTGCGAATATATGTGGAGATATTAGCGGCCAAATGGCAGTTTACAGCCTTGGGAAAGTGTTGGTTTTGTACGGTCACACCGTCTTGCTTTGTGATCTCTCGCAGGATGTCAATAATAATCTGCTCCAGATAGCAGCAAATTAACTGTTCTGCTCCTACCGGGGAGTGCTTGCTGGGAACAAAGTGAAATCGGCGCTGTTTCGTGTATCCGGGTTTGAAGGCCAGCTCCAGCTCGGAGATGATCTGACGGAATAATTTTTTCTGAAGGGGGGTGATGGTAATGACACTGTCCTTTAGGATTTTTATATAATTGCTGGAGCAGGTAAAGGATATGAAAAAAGCCGTTGTATGTTGCTGGTTGATTTGGGAATCATGAGCCGTGCCGGGACAGACAAAGGCGATTTCTCCGGAATGGAGAAGGACACTTTGCTTGTCCTTATAATAGATAAGATTGCCGCTGATACAGTAGCACAATTCCCAGGCTTCCTGGTGAATATGGGTGAGCTCAGCCACGTGAGGATTACAAAGATAATCCGCGGATATGATTTCGTAAATCGTGACAATACGAGAAAGCGGATACTTTTCATAAGGAATTTTTTTCATAAAATGGACCTCCTTTGCAGAGTTGAAGCAGAAGTTTTTTACTCATTTATTTTATAATGCTCTTATATTTAAATCTATTAATCGGTAAATTCTGGCCATTAAGTGCAAAAAAATAAAACAAAAGTATAAATTAGAGTAACAAAAATGAATTCTGTTTTCGTAAAGAATGCGATATCATAAATTGACAGAAAAAAATAAAAAATGGGAGAAAGGAGATAAAAAGATAGAAAATAATAAAAGCTAATGTGTTTGGGTGTGCAAATTCTGATATTGTATTAAGGAGGGTATGAAGATGAAGAAAGCTTTGGCATTGCTGTTAACAATTTGTATGTTGGGTGCATTGGGGGGATGTAGTAAGCAGTCAGATAATGGAAATGAGAAAAGTGTTGAGGGAAATGCAGAGGGAAATACAGGGGAGACCACAGAAGAAAAGCAGGAGGAGCACGAAGAAGTGACCCTGTATGTATATATGCAGGATATTGATGCGATTGATGCTTGGAATGAGCTATTGGCAAATTTTATGGAGGAGTATCCCTGGATTACCTGTGAGCTGATGGATAGTCAGGAAAAATATTATACTACGGTTTTGGCTACCGGAGATATGCCGGATATTGCCAACCTGAGTCTGTCCAGTGAGGCACGAGCTATGGTAGATGCCGGATTGATTGCAGATACCAGTAAAACAGAGGTGTGCCAGCATGTCTCTCAGGATTATCTGGATTCTGTAACCTATGAGGGAGTCTGCATCGGTGTTCCTCAGGGAGTTGCATTTTCCGTGATGTTTTACAATATGAAGATTCTGCAGGAGGCCGGATGGGACAAGGTACCCTCCAATCGGGATGAATTTTTACAGTGCTGCAAGGATGTGAAGGCAAAGGGATATGATGCCCTGACATTGGCCGGTGACAAGACCACCTGCTGCTGGATGCTGTGGGAGTGCATTTTGGCCACGGAAGCAGGGGCTGCTTATGGCTCAACCAGTGCTTTTGACGAGGCGTTTAAGGACGGAACGTTGGAGTTTGCAGGGTATCCGGAGGCAACCCGTTTGCTGGATGAGGTATCTGCTTATATTATGCCTGGAACAACAGCCTATACAGAGGACGATGTGGCGTCAGCCATGGCCTCCGGAAATGTGGCCATGTGTATAGCCGGAAACTGGTCAGCGGGAAATATTTGCGGCGCCATTGAAACCGTGACAGGGGATGCGGCCTATGTAGGCGCCAGCCTGCCGCCCTTCCAAAAAGAAGGAGAAGCTAGCTGGACTACAGTTGCTCCGGAATCATCCCTAGTGATGTCAGGAGTTGATCAGGGAGAGGCCCACAATGAAGCGCGTTTACAGCTGTACGAATATATCTGGGAGCCGGAAAATTATAAGCTGCTTCAGAATGCCAGAGGAATCGTGCCGGTAATCGATAATATGACGTCGGATCAGATCGTTTTGGATGCAGCTATTGCTGCCCTTGTGGATGAAGTGCCCTCGGCCCCTTCCATATCCATGGGCTTTAACTGCTGGACGGCAGAATTCCGATCCATTGCCTGCACGGCCCTGAATGATGTTTATGCCGGTAACAGTACGGCGGAGGCGGCTGTCAATACCATGCAGACAACGTTACAGCAATCTTATCTAAACATGGAAGAATAGGAAGGCGGTGAGCGGCAGGTAGAGGTACATTTATGACATTGACAAGAACAAATAGGAAAAACACCAGGTCCTATATGAAAAGGCGTATCCGGCATGGAAGTTTGATGCTGCTGCCCACTATGATCTTTGTTGTGGCATTTGTTGTGATTCCGTTGATTTATGTGGGAATTATCTCCTTTTGTAAATGGAATGGGTCCAGAACCGTCAAAATGAAATTTGTGGGTTTGCAGAACTATATGAGGCTGGGGAATGTAGTAGGATTTCGCGACATGCTGATTTTTACCTTTGTGTTTGCCATTGCGGTTACGGTTTTGACGGTTTTGGTGTCATTGGTTATGGCGCTGGCCCTGGACATTCCCTCCTATGGCAGATATGTGAACCGATCCTTCCTGCGCGCCTGCTGGTATATTCCGGCTTTAATAGGCGGAGTGGCCGTGGGCGTTGTATGGAGAATCATGTATAATTATAATAATGGGGTGATCAATAGCATCCTGGATATGATGGGGCTTGCAAAGGTCAACTGGCTGGAAACCTATGGGGTTACGGGCATTGCAGTAATAATAGCCCAGGTTTGGGTACAGGTAGGGATGTGCATTATCATTTTTCTGGCAGGCCTTCAGAGCATTCCCCTGGAGCTGTATGAATCCGCCACCATTGACGGGGCCAGCAAATTGCAGCAGAGGTTAAAAATCACCATTCCTCTGCTGGCTCCCTCGATTACCATTAATTTTGTGACCACATCCATTGCGGCTTTTAAGGCTTATGAGCTGCCTTATACCATTTCGAAGGGATTGCCTGGGTATAGCACCCATCTGGTGACACAGATGATCTATCACTATTCCTTTGAGGCCCTGGATTATGGCACCGGCGCGGCCCTGTCTATTCTGCTGGTAATCCTGATTGCGGCCATACAGCTGATTCAGCTGATAATCCTTCGGAGAAGGGAGGATATTTATTAGATGAAGAGAAAGAAAAAAGTGGTTCCTTTGCTTATGGAAGGTTTGATTCTTTTTATCACCATAGCCATCCTTCTTCCGGTTTTTTATTTTGTGATCAGCGCGTTTAAGTCCAGAGAGGATATTTTGTTTTATCCGCTGAAAATGACAGTGGAGATGTTTACCTTTGATAATTTTATCATTGCCTTTTCCAAAATGAAGTATTTTGCATCTGTGAAAAACACAGCCATTATTACCGGTGTCTCTCTGGCATTTACTGTGGGGTTGAGCTCAATGGCCGGGTTTGTCATTGCCAGAGTGCAGGCCAGACGCTTTCAGATCAGCTACTCCTTTCTGGTTGCGTTAATGGTCATTCCCTTTATCGGCTGTGTGATTCCTCTGGTGATTATTATGAATCGAATCGGCTTATACAATCATTTGTGGGCCTGTATTTTGATTCAGTCCTCATGGAATTTGCCCTTTGCCACATTTTTGTATACAGGATTCATGAAATCTCTGCCGGGAGAGCTGGAGGAGGCGGCTATGATTGACGGGTGTTCCCTGTTCAAAACCTATTTGCGGGTGTTCCTTCCCTTACAGGCCCCGGTGACGGCTACCTGCTGCATTCGCTGTGGCATTGGGGTCTGGAATGATTATCTGGTCAGCTCTTCCTTTTTAAATAGCGCAAAAAGTCCGACGCTTATGGTTTCTGTTAAAAAATTTTTCGGACAGTATGTGAATGAATATGGACAATCCTTTGCGGCTGTAGTGATGTGTTCGATTCCCATTTTTCTGGTATTCATTTTTTTGCAAAAGTATTTTATAAAGGGTATGGCGGCCGGAGCCGTAAAAGGTTAATATAAGGTTATATATTGGAAAAGAAAGGATGGGAGAAAAAGAATGGCGTTTATCAACGAATTCACCTTCGCTCCCGGAGAGTGGCTTCCCCTACAGGATCAGGAAATGCTGGACAGAATCGCACTTCTGAATCTAACAGAGCACCAGGGAAAGCACTTTGAAAATCCGGAGTTTGAGGCCAGGGTGGTATACGATGTACATACGTATTTTGCCATGGATTTATTTTGGAGGATACGGAAGTCTGACATGGAGAATCAAAAGCTGGTGATGATATTGCCCTCCCCGGAGAATGCAGTATTCATCTCCCTGGCAGAGGGACTGAACCGGTTTTCTGTCAGTGCGCGAAATGTTCACGTGTTTTTCCTGTATGAGTATGCCAATGAAAAGGGAGAGGTGGCTCCCTGGCAGAGCCCCTACAGCAGGTCCGGGCATTTTATGCGGTACTTTTACCAGCGTCTCAATCCGGAGCTTCGGATGCCTTTGGAGCAGATTCACTTTTTTGCCACAGGACAGGTGGAGGCGTATTCGGATTTGCTTGCAGCTGAGGGCGGAGCGGATGTGGCTTACACGGCTCTTAGCTGGTCCGGCGGGATCGGGGCCATTGACCCAGAGAGTTATCCGGCGGCTACCATGGAGGAGTTTTTGCAAATGGGTTCCCGCTTGGTGATTCCTATGCCGGAAATGCTGGCTCACGATTCGATGCGGGGCATGTTTGGCTGTTCCGGAGATATTGGAAATGTGCCTCCCCGGGCGGCTACTGTGGGGCCAAAAGATCTGGCAGCTGCCAGGGAGCGGGTGGATGTGGAGTATCTGACGGCCTGCGGTGGAACTCCGGCTCTGCAAAAGTTTGCGGTAAAGGCGGCCCTGTTTGGCCCTCTGGCCCCTGAAAATCCGGGCTCCATGCTCCGGCTGTTCCCGGGGATCTGTTATATCGGGGAGGATGTGGCGAAAAAGGCCGTCTACACCCAGGACGATCCGGATTTGATAGAGACATTGAAAAAAATTCAGCAAGAGGAGGGATGTGCATGAACCGCGCCCTGTTTGATTTTTCTCCCCCGGCCTGGTTTCCTGTTCAGGATAAGGAGATTCTGGAGCGCTGCCGAAATATTCGGCGGGAGGAAATGGAAATGACCAATGAGAATGGCTACCGGATTCGGGTGGTGCCCCACCCCTCCAGCGCGGTGGCTGTAGAGCTTTTCCAGTGGATTTTGCAATCAGACCTGGAGAATAAAAGGACAGTAATCGTGTTTCCCAATTCCTGGCGAAACATTTATGTGTCGGTGGCAGAAATGTGCAACCGCTACCATGTAAATGCCCGAAACATTCACGCTTTTTGCATGGATGAATGGGCGGACGAGGACGGAAATGTGGCGCCTATTACCTATGGCCCTTCCCTGGGCGGTCATTTTATGCGGGAGTTTTATTTAAGCTTCCGAGAGGACTTGCGGCCCCCGCTTTCCCAGATGCACTACTACACCAATGATAATATTGCCAGCTATTCTGACATGATAGATGAGGCCGGAGAGGGAGGAGCAGACCTGATTATCTCAGCCACCGGCTGGGTGGGACACACGGCGTTTATTGATCCCAACACAAAAAAATTTGCAGCCGAGTCCCTGGAAGAGTTTATGCAGATAAAGGCGGGCTTTGTAGACAATCACAGACTGACCATTATCCAGAATTCTCATGGCTACGGGTCGGGAGATCTCTATCACACCCCCCGATATTCCGTGTCCATCGGCCCCAGAGATGTGATGCACGCCCGAAATCACCTGGAGCGTCACGATTTGGGCTACCTGGGCGGCTACGGCTCCTGGGAACGGATGGTCTCCCGCTTACAGCTATATGGACCGGTCACCATGCAGATTCCGGCCTCCCTTTATCAGCTGACAAAGGGAACCATCTATGTCAGCGAGGAAATGGCCCGCCCTATAGAGCCTATGGACTTGACGGCCTTTTAAAATAGATGTAAAATTGCCTCATACCTTACTGCCCCGTTTTTATATTGGCGGGGCAGTGTTTTTCATATCATAGACATAAATGCGAAACTCAAAAACAGTGGGGCCTCTCACAGGGTGTGCCAAAGGGACTTTTCCCTTAAGAGCTATCGCGCAGCAATTTCAAAGGAAAAGTCGCAAAGGCGCACGAGAGGAAGTTTCATGAGCGCCCTTT
>CANPIM010000044.1 GCA_947574135.1 uncultured Lachnospiraceae bacterium | reverse complement strand
GTTTCTTTTTGGAACGTGAACTCCTGGATGGCGGACTTGGCCAAATCAATGGTGGTGCGGCCTACGGGCTGTCCCTGATAGGTATAGGAGAGGGTGGCCACCACATCGGGATTGATGCCCTCGTTCTGAAACTCCAGGGTAGGGGAAGCCTCGGAAAAGGAAACCCCATTGGGAAGAATAATATAGCCGTTGGGATTTACTTCCACCAGGGAGCGGGAGCTGCCGAAAATACTGCTTCCCGTGTGGAAAAAGTTGGAATTGTCCACGGAGAAATTCGTCTCATTGGAGGCAATGTTAATCTTACTAAAATTGTCGGAGGCGTAATCCAACAGAAGGGCTGTGTCGGCGTACAGGGGAACCACCGGTCCGTCCGCGCTGTGGGTCCGCATGGTGACAACGATAAGGGTCATGCCATTGCGCTCGGAGACCGTGACCAGAGTGTTTAAGGCCGCATCCGTGGCCCCGGGCTTGCCGGCGATCACCGTATTGTCCAGGTAATTGCTGTCACCCCGGAAGGGAAAAATCATTTTGTGATGATTTTTCATATAGGTCATGGTATCGTCCTTGTTGGTGGCCCGCATGTCGTAGGAGGGAGTGCCGGAAATGGTCACAAAGGTCTCGTTTTTCAGGGCCTCCTGGGTAATGAGAGCCATATCATGGGGAGAGGTATAATGATTTTCGTCGTGAAGCCCGTGGGGATTGGCAAAATGGGTGTTGGTGCAGCCAAGATCCGCGGCTTTCTGGTTCATCATGTCCGCAAAGGCCTCCACGCTGCCGGCCACGTGCTCCGCCAGCCCGTTTCCACACTCGTTGGCAGACTCCAGCAAAAGAGCGTAGAGAGATTCCTCCACCGTCAGCTCCTCTCCCTCGGTGGTGCCGATGCTGCTGCTGCCCCGGGTGATGGAATGGGTGGCATAATAGGAATAGGTCATGACCTCATCCAGGGAAGCGTGCTCCAGAGTCACCAGGGCGGTCATAATCTTAGTAATGCTGGCCGGGTACTGGGGCTTGTCCATATCCTTATTATAGAGAATGGTTCCTGTGGACGCCTCCATAATCACAGCGGAGTCCGCATAGATCTGTGGGCCCTGGGGCCAGTTGGGAATAGAATTGGAATCGATCTCCTTATTATAGTAGGAGAGCCGCTCCTCCTCCTTTTGTCGGGCAGCCTCCTCGGCAGCCGCTTTTTCCGCAGCAGTCTGACGACGGGCCTCCACAGGGAGAGGGGTGGCAAAAACAGTAAAAGAAAGAGAGCAGGCCAAAAGACCCGCCAGAAATCTATATGAAATCTTCATGAAAGCTCCTTACAGGCAAAATAATACAAAATTGTTACTAAATTATTACTTAGAATCTATTATATGTTATTTTGGGAAGGCTGGCAAGGGGCGTTTTCTTTAAAATTTCTTTAAAATCCACGGTTTTTCGCGGTTTTCGCCGAATTCACCGCCCTGTGGCTTGACAAAGGCTTTCCTTTCATTATATAATGCCAGATGAAACAGACCAGAAAAGGCGTTGAAAAAGACAGTAGGATTATCACAAAAGGCAAAGCGAGCCGGGGAGGGTGAGAGCCCGGCGCGAGTAGGGGTTATCTGAAAATCACTTTGGAGCTTCAGGCTGAAGAACTACAGTAGGCACTGACGGAGTCCTCCGTTATCGGGAACGCATGTGATGGCATGCTGTAACAGGTGGTATAGCGAAGCGCAGCTTTCGTCCTATTACAGGGATGGGAGCTTTTTATTTTATGAAGAAAGGGAGTACAAGCATGTACGAAAAAGTATCCACGGACCTGAACTTTGTAGACAGAGAAAAGCAGGTAGAGAACTTCTGGAAAGAGCATGATATTTTTCGCAAGAGCATGGAAAACCGCAAGGAGGGCAAAACCTACACCTTTTATGACGGACCGCCCACGGCCAACGGAAAGCCCCATATCGGCCATGTGCTGACCCGCGTTATCAAGGATATGATTCCTCGCTACCGGACCATGAAGGGCTATATGGTGCCCAGAAAGGCGGGCTGGGACACCCACGGACTTCCCGTGGAGCTGGAGGTGGAGAAGCTTCTGGGGCTGGACGGCAAGGAACAGATCGAAGAGTACGGTCTCGATCCCTTTATCTCCAAATGTAAGGAGAGCGTGTGGAAATATAAGGGAATGTGGGAGGACTTCTCCGGCACCGTAGGCTTCTGGGCCGACATGGATGATCCCTACGTCACCTATCACGATGATTTTATTGAGTCCGAGTGGTGGGCTCTCAAGGAAATCTGGAATAAGGGGCTCCTGTACAAGGGCTTTAAGATTGTGCCCTACTGTCCCCGCTGCGGCACGCCTCTGTCCTCCCATGAGGTGGCCCAGGGCTACAAGGCCGTAAAGGAGCGCTCTGCCATTGTGCGCTTCAAGGCAGTGGGAGAGGACGCCTACTTCCTGGCCTGGACCACCACCCCCTGGACCCTGCCTTCCAATACGGCTCTCTGCGTAAATCCAGATGAAACCTATGTGAAGGCAAAGGCGGCGGACGGACGTGTTTACTATATGGCTCAGGCCCTTTTGGATCGGGTACTGGGAGATTTGGCCCAGGAGGGAACGCCGGCCTACGAGGTGCTGGAGACCTATGTGGGCAGGGAGCTGGAAAACCGGGAATATGAGCCCCTCTTTGCCTGTGCAGGAGAGGCGGCAGCCCGGCAGAATAAAAGAGCTCATTTTGTCACCAGCGACCACTATGTCACCATGACAGACGGTACAGGAATCGTACACATTGCCCCGGCCTTTGGTGAGGATGACGCCCGCATTGGAAGAACCTATGATCTGCCCTTTATCCAGTTTGTGGATGGCAAGGGAAATATGACGTCGGATACCCCTTATGAAGGAAAATTTGTAAAAGATGCGGATCCCCTGATTCTGGTGGATCTGGACAAGGAGGGCAAGCTTTTCTCCGCGCCCAAATTTGAGCATGATTATCCTCACTGCTGGCGCTGCGACACGCCCCTTATCTACTATGCCCGGGAGTCCTGGTTTATCAAGATGACCGCGGTAAAGGAGGATTTGATCCGCAATAACAACACCATCAACTGGATTCCCGAGAGCATCGGCAAGGGCCGCTTCGGGGACTGGCTGGAAAATATTCAGGACTGGGGCATTTCCCGGAACCGTTACTGGGGCACTCCCTTAAACGTATGGGAATGTGAATGCGGCCATATGCATTCTGTGGGAAGCCGTCAGGAGCTCTTTGAGCTCAGCGACAAAGAGGAGGCCAAGACTGTGGAGCTGCACCGGCCCTACATTGACGAGATCACCTTCCCCTGCCCCAAGTGCGGCAAGCCCATGCACCGGGTGCCGGAGGTCATTGACTGCTGGTTTGATTCCGGAGCCATGCCCTTTGCCCAGCATCACTATCCCTTTGAGAATAAGGAGCTGTTCGAACAACAGTTCCCGGCGCAATTTATCTCCGAGGCTGTGGATCAGACCAGAGGCTGGTTCTACTCCCTGCTGGCAGAGTCCACCCTGATTTTTAACAAGGCGCCCTACGAAAACGTCATTGTGCTGGGGCATGTACAGGATGAGAACGGGCAGAAAATGAGCAAATCCAAGGGAAATGCCGTGGATCCCTTTGACGCCCTGGCTACCTATGGGGCAGACGCCATCCGCTGGTACTTCTATATTAACAGCGCTCCCTGGCTGCCCAACCGGTTCCATGGCAAGGCGGTGATGGAGGGACAGCGCAAATTCATGGGAACCCTGTGGAATACCTATGCCTTCTTTGTGCTGTACGCAAACATTGACGAATTCGACGCCACCAAATACACCCTGGACTATGAAAAGCTGTCTGTCATGGATAAGTGGCTTTTGTCCCGTCTGAACACCACGGTAAAGCGGGTGGACAGTGATCTGGAGAATTACCGGATTCCCGAGGCGGCCAGAGCGCTCCAGGAATTTGTGGATGATATGAGCAACTGGTATGTGCGCCGGAGCCGGGAGCGCTTCTGGGCCAAGGGCATGGAGCAGGACAAGATCAATGCCTATATGACCCTGTATACAGCCCTGGTGACCATTTCCCAGGCAGCAGCCCCCATGATTCCTTTTATGACAGAGGATATCTATCGCAACCTGGTTTGCAGCATTGACAAGGCGGCGCCGGAGAGCATTCATCTCTGTGACTTCCCCACTGTATGTGAGGCGTGGATTGACTCCCAGCTGGAGGAGTATATGAAAGAGGTGCTGGACGTGGTAGTCAAGGGCCGGGCCTGCCGGAATGCGGCCAATATCAAAAACCGCCAGCCCATCGGCACCATGTTTATCAAGGCGGCCTACAGCTTTCCGGAGTATTACAAGGAGATCGTG
This sequence comes from uncultured Lachnospiraceae bacterium, assembly GCA_947574135.1. Classification (GTDB taxonomy): domain Bacteria; phylum Bacillota; class Clostridia; order Lachnospirales; family Lachnospiraceae; genus RGIG4284. Next base: position 24,936 of record CANPIM010000044.1, on the reverse strand, counting down.
GAGGATGAGCTGAATGTAAAGCAGGTGGTATTTACCCAGGATGTGCGGGAATTTACTTCCTACACCTTTAAGCCGCAGCTGAAAACCGTGGGTCCCAAATACGGCAAGCTTCTGGGAGGCATCAAGAAGGAGCTGGAGAGCCTGGACGGCAATCAGGCCATGGATGTGCTGGAGGCCGAAGGCGCATTAAAATTTGACATCCAGGGCACAGAGGTGGTATTATCTAAAGAGGACCTTTTGATTGAAATGACGCAGAAGGAGGGCTATGTGTCCGAGGCGGATAATTCCGTTACCGTTGTGCTGGACACCAACCTGACGCCGGAGCTGATTGAAGAGGGCTTTGTATACGAGATCATCAGCAAGATTCAGACTATGCGCAAGGATGCGGGCTTTGAGGTTATGGATCACATTACGGTATTTATCAGCGGCAATGAGCGGATTGCTGAAATCGTGGAGAAGAATCAGGGCGCCATTCAGGAAAAGGTACTGGCCAATGCTGTAGTAAAGGGGCAGCAGGCATCCATCTCCAAAGAATGGAACGTAAACGGAGAAAACGTGACCATTGGAGTAGAAAAGATTTAACGGGATGTAGAAAAAAGAAATGAAAGCAGTGAGGAGAAGCAGATGACTAACAAGAGACATTTTGACAAGGAAATGTTCAAGCGGAGCGTTGTCTACAATGTAAAGACGCTGTATCGGAGAAATATCGAGGAGGCTACCCAGCAGCAGATCTTCCACGCAGTTGCTTTAGCCACCAAGGATGCTATTATCGATGCATGGCTGGCTACCCAGGATGAAATGGATAAGAAGGATCCCAAGATCGTATACTATATGTCCATGGAATTCCTTATGGGGCGTGCCCTTGGTAACAATCTGATCAATCTGACCTACTATGATGAGGTAAAGGGGGCTCTGGAGGAGCTGGGCTGCAACCTGAATGCTGTGGAGGATCAGGAGCCGGATGCGGCTCTTGGAAACGGAGGCCTGGGCCGTCTGGCTGCCTGCTTCCTGGATTCCCTGGCAACCCTGGGATATGCGGCTTATGGCTGTGGCATCCGATACCGCTATGGAATGTTTAAGCAGAAAATTGAGAATGGTTATCAGGTAGAGGTTCCCGATGAGTGGCTGAAAAACGGCAATCCCTTTGAGCTTCGCCGGCCGGAGTATGAGAAGATCGTAAAATTCGGCGGCTATGTACGGGTGGAGACCGATGAGAGAGGACACAACCGGTTTGTGCAGGAGGGCTACCAGTCTGTAAAGGCGGTTCCCTGCGACATGCCTATCGTAGGCTATGGAAATAATGTGGTCAATACCCTGCGCATCTGGGATGCAGAGCCCATGAATTCCTTCCGCCTGGATTCCTTTGACAAGGGCGATTATCACAAGGCTGTGGAGGAGGAGAACCTGGCACGGAATATTGTGGAGGTGCTTTACCCCAACGACAACCATATGGCCGGCAAGGAGCTGCGCTTAAGACAGCAGTACTTCTTTATCTCTGCCAGCGTGCAGACTGCCGTGGAAAAATATAAAAAGCGTCACAGCGATGTGCGGAAGTTCTATGAGAAGGCAACCTTCCAGTTAAACGATACCCATCCCACCGTGGCTGTGGCTGAGCTTATGCGTGTGCTCATGGATGAGGAGGGCTTAAGCTGGGAGGAGGCCTGGGACGTAACCACCAAGACCTGCGCCTACACCAACCATACCATTATGGCAGAGGCTCTGGAGAAATGGCCCATTGAGCTGTTCTCCCGTCTGCTTCCCCGCGTATACCAGATCGTGGAGGAGATCAACCGCCGGTTTATCCTGGATATCCAGGCAAAATATCCGGGGGACAATGAAAAGATCCGCAAGATGGCCATCATCTATGACGGACAGGTAAAGATGGCCCACCTGGCTATTGCTGCCGGATATTCCGTAAACGGCGTGGCAAGGCTCCACACAGAGATTTTAAAGAACCAGGAATTAAAGGATTTCTACCAGATGTTCCCGGAGAAATTTAACAATAAGACCAATGGTATTACCCAGCGCCGGTTCCTGCTTCACGGCAATCCTCTGCTGGCTAACTGGGTGACGGATCACATCGGTGACGAGTGGATCACGGATCTGCCCCAGATTAAGAAGCTGGCCATCTATGCGGATGACGAGAAGGCTCAGCAGGAATTTATGCAGATCAAGTATCAGAACAAGGTGCGCCTGGCAAAATATATTAAGGAGCACAATGATGTGGATGTGGATCCCCGCTCTATTTTTGACGTGCAGGTAAAGCGTCTCCATGAGTACAAGCGTCAGCTGCTGAACATTCTACATGTGATGCATCTGTACAATGAGATCAAGGAGAAGCCGGAGATGCCCTTCTATCCCCGGACCTTTATCTTTGGCGCCAAGGCAGCTGCCGGCTATCGCCGGGCAAAGCTGACCATCAAGCTTATCAATGCGGTGGCGGATGTGATCAACCGAGATTCCTCCATCAACGGCAAGCTGAAGGTAGTGTTTATTGAGGATTACCGGGTATCCAACGCAGAGTGGATCTTTGCGGCGGCTGATGTGTCCGAGCAGATCTCCACGGCCAGCAAGGAGGCCTCCGGTACGGGCAACATGAAATTTATGCTCAACGGCGCCGTGACCTTAGGCACCATGGACGGAGCCAACGTGGAGATCGTGGAGGAGGTAGGAGAGGAGAATGCCTTTATCTTCGGCCTGTCCTCCGACGAGGTCATCAACTATGAGAACAACGGCGGCTACAACTCCATGGATATCTTTAACAGCGACCAGGAGATCCGCAAGGTGCTGATGCAGCTTATTAACGGCCAGTATGCGCCCAACGATCCGGAGAGGTTCCGGGATATTTACGATTCTCTGCTAAATACCAAAAGCAGCGACCGGGCGGACACCTACTTTATTCTCAAGGACTTTAAGTCCTATGCAGAGGCACAGAAGCGGGTGGAGGAAGCCTACCGGGATGAAAAGGGCTGGGCCAGAAAGGCAATTCTGAATACCGCCTGCAGCGGAAAGTTCACCTCTGACAGAACTATTCAGGAGTACATTGATGAAATCTGGCACCTGGATAAAATTGAGGTAACGCTGGAGCAGTAATTTCATATGATACTCCTCTTGTCAAGAGAGGGTATGAGGATTTATGAAGAGATCAAAGGAGGACGGCAAAAGGCTGTCCTCCTTTTTTTCTAGAAAAATTTTCCATTAAAATTTCCATTCTTATTTTGCGCAGCAGGGAAGAAAAAAAGCTTCCTGTTATCCACAAGCATTAGACGGTATAATTCTTCATAGAAATCATAAGATATAAAATGGTAGAAAAAATTAAAGCCGCAGGCTCGATTTTTATTATATTGCTGTTATTTCCTTATGTGGCCGTAATGCTGGCCGGAGGCTGGACAGGGAAAAATGCATATGGACAGGAAATTTCCGGGGAGGGAGAAGCCGCCGAAGCATGGGAGGATTTGGAGGAATGGGTTTTGGAAATTCTGCCGGCGCAGATGCCGGTTACGTATGAGAGGGAGGCGCTCAAAGCCCAGGCAGTTCTCATTCGCAGCAGTCTGGCCTATCATTTGCAGCAGGAGCAGCTTTCCCCCCAACAGGTGGATGCAAAAAAGCTGGAGGAATGGGAGCTCCCCCATTATTCTCCGCTGGAGCTGGAGGAAATCTGGGGAGAAGCCCTGTTTGAGGAATATTATGGAAAAATTTTACAGGCCATTCAGGAGACCAAAGGACAGGTTCTTACCTGGCAGGGATCCTATGTGGATCTGCCCTACCATGCGGTAAGTGCAGGAAGGACCCGGGAAGGGAGCTTATTGGGAGATGCATATCCTTATCTTCGGGTAGCGGAATGCCCGGGAGACCTGGAGGCTGAGGATTTTTTACAGATTATAAAGCTGGAGCTCTGGGAGACGCCGGAGATTACGGCAGTTGACGGGGCCGGGTATGTGACAGAGATTCGCCTGGGGGATACTCTTATGGCCGGAGAGGAGTTTCGGATCCGGGAAAATCTGCCCTCCAGCTGTTTTACCCTGCAGGAGCAGCAGGAGGGGGAATGGCTGGCCGTTACCAAGGGTCTGGGCCATGGCTTTGGGCTCAGCATGCACCAGGCGCAGCTTCAGGCTTGCCAGGGAAAGACATATTTGGAAATTTTAGAATATTTCTATGAGGGAATGGAGTGTATAAGCTTTTCCTGATCTGGCTATCCTATGGATAGAAAAAAAGATGAGGTGAGCTTATGGCAACAACGAACAAGAGAACAAAAAAGAATCCTGTCCGCGGGCGGATACTTACGGCAACCTTAAGCCTGGGACTGCTGGCAGCGGCCGGTATGATAGGAATGTATACGGTTGGAAAGAATGAGCAGCGCCAGCAGGAGGAAGAGCTGGCCAGGAAGGTGGCCGAGGCGGAGAAGGCCTTTGAGGAGGCCCAGCAGAAGCAGGAAGAGGAACAAAAGGAGAAAGAGGAGGAGGAGAGACAGCAGACAGCATCCTCCAGCACCCGGGCGGAATTTAAGCCTGCAAAAGAGGAAGTACAGGCAGAGCTGGAAAGTGATTTTGCAACCATGGAGCCCACGGTAGATGTATTGTCCCCGGAGGAGCAGGCGGCTCTGGATGCCGAGGCAGAGGAGGCCGCTCTCCAGGACGCCATGTCCCAGGAGGCCGCAGCCATTGTGTACAGCTTTTCTCCGGACACGGACAAGCTTCTGTGGCCTATTTCCGGAAACATTCTGCTGGATTACAGCATGGATAAAACTGTGTATTTTGAAACCCTGGACCAGTACAAATACAATCCGGCGGTCATCATACAGGGACGGGTAGACCAGGAGGTGCTGTGCGCAGCAGACGGACAGATCACCAAGATAGAGGAAAGCGACGAGCTGGGAACCACGGTAACCGTAGACTTCGGCAGCGGCTTTGAGGGGATATACGGACAGATCAAGGATGTAACCGTGGAAGAAGGAAGCCAGGTGCAAACCGGCTTAAAGCTGGGCGTGGTCAGTGAGCCCACCCATTATTATACCAAAGAGGGAGCTAACATCTATTTTCAGCTTCTAAAAGACGGGAAACCGATAAACCCGACGGATTATCTGCAATAAGCCGCAGCTTCTCACCCCGGGAGAGCCGTTTAATCTCACATTCCCGGCGCATAGCCAGGGCTTTGGTGGGAAAAGCTTCATAATAAACAAGCTTGACAGGCAGATGCGCCCTGGTATACTTGGCGCCTCTGCCTGCTTGATGCTGTTTTACCCGTTTCTTTAGCTCATTAGTCCATCCCGTATAGAGCGACCCGTCCCCACACTCTAAAATATATGTATAATTCATAAATTAAAATCCCTGCCTCTTCCCCAAAGAATCCCAGACAGAAGAAAACCTATTGCAAACCAAACTCTGGCAGCCTCTATCTTAGCAGAGAGGAGGGATAAAGTCAAATTGCAGGCTCTACACATCCTGCGAAGCACACAAAGAGTCCCCCTATTACATATCCCGGAAAAATTAGCAAGCTTTTTTTACCCGTATCAGAGATGTAATTGCCATTGGGCTATTTCTTGGTAAGCTTCAACACATGGAAGGAACAGGCCTCTGCCTCATACGTAAAGCGGCTTCCCCCATTGGAATAGCTACGGCTCACCGGCGCCACCTTCAAGGGCTCCTCCAAGCTATTGGTATCCTTGGGCGCCCCTGTAAGCACCTCTGCCGTGTAAACCGGCTCCACCGGGCTGTCCAGGGCAATCTCCATGGTTTCCGCCTCATCTCCGAAATTCACAATCTTTACATAGATATGAGAATCATCGGCGGACACCAGCTGGCTGATCACAGGGTAAGGAACCATCTCCGCCTTCTGGGCCAGAGTTCCGTTGAGGTAACAGTCATAGCCGCCCTTTCTGGTGACAATCCGGATATGATTGTACTCTCCATAGCGAATGGGAAGCTGTGCCCGGGATCCAAACCGGGTATAATTAAAGCGGGTGGAAATGCCAAAGGAGCCCACGCCGCCCCGGATGGTCCACACATAGCGGTTGGTGTAGGCCGGATTCCAGGAGGTAAAGAAGGGGTTGGTCTCATCCCGGGAAAAGAGCATGGGAGTGCTGTGGGTCCACACGGTAATGTCCACCGCCTGCTCCGGAGAGCTAAAAAGCACCTCCAGCTCATAGGTGCAGAACTCCTTCTCCTCCTCTCCAAAGGTCACAAAGCCTGTGTGAGGCGGAATATGTCCCATGTTTGGATAGCCCTCCAGCTCATTGATATAGTCGGAGACAATTTCCAGGGAGCCGTCTCCGTGCTCCTGCACCTCTCCCAGAATTCCATGGGAAAATTTTACAGGCTGACCGTCCACCCGGACATTTTTTACAAAGGTGCCCGCCTGATAGGCGATAACGCCGTTTAGTCCTATGGGATCCGGATAGCCCAGCTTTTCTGTGATCTCTGATTTTAGCACCTCTTTGCCATGGCTTTTTGCCAGCATAGACACAGCATGGTAGAAGGGAATGCCATAGCAGGCATGATTGTCAAAGGCAATCAGATTGGGATACCAGGAGGTATAGGACACATTCTGAAACAGGGGGGCGTAGGCTGTCAGCTCCACCACATCCTGATTCTTTTCCGCATCCATCAGATACATGGTCTCAGCCAGGGCAGACTTCAGATCTCCAATATGCACGCCGCTGGTAACCGCATATTCCCCGATAAAAATTTTGGGCCCCTTTCTGTCATAGGTCTCATAGATTTTAGCGGCAGTGGTAAAGGTATCCGAGGTGCTGTAGAGATGTTCGTCCACAATCTGGGTGGGAAGTCCCTCAAGCTCTGTGTGAGAATTGGAAATTAATTCCAAATCCGGATATTTTTCATGAATTGCCTTGTAAAATTTTTCGTACCGTGTAAAATAGACTTCGTGGTCGTTTTCGTTTCCGATTTCCAGGTATCGAATATGGAAGGGCTCCGGATGTCCCTGCTGGGCCCGAAGCTTTCCCCATTTGGTATCAGCAGGGGCCGTGGCGTATTCCATGGCATCAAAAACCTCATGAAGCATGTCATCCAGCTCTTCACCCTCAAAATACTCCGGCTTTCGTCCCTGGCAGGTAAGGCCGCAGTTTACTACATACATGGGCTCCAGGTGTAAATCCTCGCAGATTTGCAGATATTCATGAAAGCCCAGACCGTTGGTGGTGCGGTAGTGCCACATAAGATTATGGCTGGGACGCTCCCACACCGGTCCCACCATGTGGGAAAACCGGGCAGCCGTCTCCTTGGTAAAGCCCTCCACAATGCAGCCTCCCGGGAAACGCAGGAATTTGGAGTGGGTATTTTCCAGCATTTCCATCAGATCCTTGCGCATGCCGTGACCCTTGTAGGTATCCTGGGGCATCAGGGAGGTAAAGCCAAGCTTAATCTGGGCAGGCTCCCTGGAGCGTATAGAAAATACGGCCCGGTTATCTGTACCGCAGGAGGTAAGGGTCAGCCTGTATGGCTTATAGGTATCGCCCTCCAATGTGAGAGCCTTAGAGGCATAGAGAAGCCCTGCTTCCGATTCCAGGCACACCTCCAGGGCAGCGGATCCCCGGGCAAAAAGCAAAAGCTCATAGGAGGCTCCCTCCTCCACAGGAATGCCCTGAAACCCAATATTTTTCACAGCTCCCCCGGCCTTAAAGGAAATGCTTAGAGCAGCCAGTCGGTTGGGATTGAGCACCTCCTCCCGGTCAAGCTCCATGGAGGCCTCTGTGGCATACCAGGCCGGAATGGGTGTCTCGGGAACCTGGGTAATCCATCGGGCCAGGCCCTCTCCGTTGTTAAACTGATCCCGCCAGCCGGTGGGAGTTACAAAGCCATAGGTGCCCTTTAGAGGGGTGCAACGGGCAGGCAAAATGGAATCCTCAAAGGCCCGGTTCCGTAGCATTTCCGGGTAGAGGCCGCTGTCTCCGGAGCGGTTAATATCCTCGAAAAAGAGCCCGTAAAAATTTTCGGCAACAGGAAAAAGGGTTTCCTTTGTCTGAATAGTAATTTTGCTCATAAGCGCTACTCCTATCTGTGAAAAATGGTTAAATAAGGTTTCATATCTATAGTTAATAGCAAAAAGTGTGCCAAGCAGTCGTGTCATGAAGGCGCTCCATTGTGCCAATGTGTGGCAACCTTGAAAAGCATTTTTTATTATGTTATAATTTACCAATCGAACACCAAAAAAGTAGACATTTTAGGAGGGAGGAGCAGTGAAAAAGCTAGTTTTTTTTGCAGCATATCCGGATCTGGTGTCCACCATTAAGCGATTGATGGGCCTGCCCAGGTATCAGGGGGTCTTTGCAAGCTCTGTGGTGCACTATTACCCCAATATGTATGATCAGATCGTGGACGAGGATGGAGATCTGGTGATTGTGCGGGGGTATTCGGTGCAGGTGCTAAGGGAAAAATACGACGGTCCCATCATTGAACTCCCTGTTACGGGAAGCGATCTTGTAAACACCATTGCCCTTTGCAGAGAGAAGGCCAACCCGGAAAAAATAGGCATTATTGGCGACTACTCCAATTTAAAGGATATAGAGGCCATGATTTCTATTAGCAACCTGAACCTGAAGGTCTATATGGTCAACACGCCGGAGGAGATTGACAGCATTGTGCAACAGGCCGTAGCCGAGGGATGTGATGCCCTTATCAGCGGGGCCCATGCGGAAAAATGCATCCTGCGCCACGGCTACCGGGTGTACTCCGGAGTGATAGAAATCAGCGAGGAGACGATTATAGGCGCCCTGGACAAGGCGGCCAGCTATATTAAGGTGATGGAGGCCCAGAGCCGCCGGTTTGACACCCTGAAGCTTGTGGCGGATAACATGTCTGATGGGCTGATTCTCACGGATGACCAGGGGAGAATCGACATTATTAATGCTCCGGCCATGCGTATGCTGGATATGGAGGGGCGGGTTCTGGGAAGGCAGATCCATGAGGCCCTGCCCTGTCTGGCAGAAAATTATAAGAGAGTCCAAAAAGAGAGGACGCCTATTGACACGGTAATTCTCACCAGAGACAAGGCAAAGCTCTCCGTGGATTTCCTTCCCACCACCATAGAAAATGATACCTGCAACAGGACCATGATTGTGCTCCAGGATATTGAGCGGCTGCAGCGAAAGGAGATCCGCATTCGGAATAAGCTCAGTGAAAATGGCCTGGTTGCGCATTACACCTTTGGAGACATTATTCATCAGAGCTCGGAGATGGACCGGCTTATTGAGCGAGCCAGAAAGTATGTGGCAGTGGTGTCCAATGTTTTGATTTACGGGGAGACGGGCACCGGAAAGGAGCTGATGGCCCAGGGCATTCACAATGCCAGTGAGAGAAAAAACGGGCCCTTTGTTGCAGTGAACTGTGCGTCCATTCCGGAGCACCTTTTGGAGAGTGAGCTATTTGGCTATGAGGAGGGCGCCTTTACCGGGGCAGTGAAGGGAGGGAAGGCCGGGCTTTTTGAGGCGGCTCACCGGGGTACCATTTTCCTGGACGAGGTATCCGAGCTTCCCCTTGGATTTCAAAATAAGATTCTTCGGGTAATTCAGGAGCGGGAAATTCGCCGGGTGGGAGGCAAGAAGGTGATTAAAATTGATGTGCGCATCGTTGCGGCAACGAATAAGAACCTTCGAAAGATGGTGGAAAAGGGAGAGTTCCGGGAGGATCTTCTCTACCGGCTGGACGTGCTGAAAATTTCTATTCCTGCCTTAAGGCAGCGGCCCCGGGATATTAAGCTTCTGGCCGAGTATTATCTTGTTTGGTACAGCAGGCAGTTTCATACCCCGGCCAAGGGCTTTTCTGAAACAGCCATGAAGCTTCTCTGCGAGCAGCCCTTTAAGGGAAACATTCGGGAGCTTCGAAACCTTATGGAACGGCTCAGCGTTACCATAGAAAGGGAGGAAGTGACTCTTTTCGATGTGCGGGAGCTCTTGGAGGAGGATATGCAGGAGCAGGTCCTGGAGGGAGCCGCAGAGCAGATCCAAAGGGAGGATGTGGAGCGGCTTATGAAGGAGCTGGACAATAATAAGACAAAGGTGGCCCATAGTCTGGGTATCAATCGGACCACCCTGTGGAGGAAAATGAAGAAATGGGGAATGATTTCATAGAAAGGTGGCGTTTTTGCTCTCGGGGGGGGGTAAAACATATCGGAGTGTGCATAAAAGGGTGCGCAATGTTCGTGAAACAGTGGAAAGCAACATGTTCTGTGTAAAAAAAGAGATGGGAAGGAAAATTTTCACATCTCTTTTTTATTTTTTACTTATCTTTGGACTTGGCACAGGATTTGCTCTTATATGAGATAGGTCCCAGTTTCCCAAGCTTCAGGAGGAAACATGTGGGCAGGCAACGAAAAACAAAGGAGGTAAAGAAATGAAGAAGAAACTATTGGCGTCACTGTTGACAGCTGCCATGGTACTGTCTCTGGCAGCCTGCGGAGGAAAATCCGAGGACACACCGGCTGCCGACACGCCGGCCGAGACTACTGAGGGAGGATCAGAGCAGGCAGAGCAGGAGACACCGGCTGCAGGGGAGACCATTGAGCTGAGTCTGTGGACATCCAATGAGCTGCACAACCAGATGTTCCAGTTTGGAGAGAAGGCTTACAATGAAAAGCACCCGGATAACCCGGTAAAGCTTAATATTGAGACCTATCCCAACACGGAGATGGCAAACAAGCTGTTGATTGCTCTTCAGTCCGGTACCGGCGCTCCGGATATTGCAGACATCAATATCAACTACTTCACCAACTTCACAAAGGGACAGATTGACCTGGTTCCCTTAAACGATCTTGTGGAGAGAGAGATTGACAACTGCGTAAAGTCCCGGTTCGATCTGTACAAAAAGGGCGATAACTACTATGGTATTCCCACCCACGTAGGCGCTACCTGCGTTTACTGGAACATGAATATCGTAGAGGAGGCTGGCTTTACTATTGATGACATCAATGCCATCAAAACCTGGGATGAGTACAAGGAAATGGGCGTTCAGATTCTTGAAAAGACCGGAAAGCCCATGACAATCTTCGAGGTAGCCGACCAGCGTCCCTTCTGGCCCCTGATTGTGCAGGCTGGCGGAGATTATCTCACCGCAGACAATGAAGTTATTATGGACAGCGAGGAGAATATTAAGGTTCTGCAGTGGATGAAGGACTTCTTTGACACTGGCGCCGTTGTTCCCTGCCCGGGCGGAGCTACCGGTATGGAGGAATTCTGGACCTGGCTGAATGAGGGAGGCTGCGCATCCCTGACCATGCCTGCCTGGTACATGAGCCGCTTTACCAACTATATGCCGGATCTGGAGGGCCGGGTGGCCATCACTCCCATGCCTGTATTTGAGGAGGGACAGCCCAGAACCGTTGGTATCGGCGGAACAGGAACTGCTATCACCACCCAGTGCAAGAACGTGGAAGTGGCAAAAGAGGTTCTGTATGAGAGCAAGCTGACCTATGAGGCAAATGTAAATATCTGGGAAGTGCTTCAGTTTGACCCGGTTAGAACGGATGTATGGAGCGACGAGAAGCTTCTGGAGCCCATGGAGTATTTCTACAACGAGTCCTTCTTTGAAATTATGAAGGATTATGTGGCAGACGCTCCCTCCCCCAGCAACCCGGATTTGGCTACAGCCGCTCAGGATTTGGTTAAGAATACGGTAATGTATAACGTATTTGTGGCAGGATCAGAGACTCCTGAGGAAGCATTAAAGAATGCTGCCGAGGAATTGAGAGCAGAACAATAGACAAAAGCAGAAAGAGATTGCCGCTCTGGTTTTGCCTAAGCGGCAATCTTATATCTTAGGAGAATGATCTTTGATGGAAGGGGGATGTTTGTGGAGAAGCAGTCAAAGAGCAAAGGGTTCTCAAAAATTTTGTACAATAGAAAGGTTGCGCCCTATATTTTTTGCTTGCCCTTTATAATTTCGTTTTTGATTTTCTTTTTGTATCCGGCTGTTAGCAGCTTTTTAATGAGCTTTCAGAAGATTGAGGGTTTTCAGAATACCACATGGATAGGCTTTGGGAATTACAAGCGCCTTTTTAACGCCCATTTCTTTAATGCCATAAAGTCCAGCACCATATACACTGTCTGCATGGTGTGTATTATGATGATACTGCCCATTACCATTGCAACGATTCTGAATTCGAAAATTATGAAGTGTAAAAACTTCTTTCGATCTGCCGTGTTTATTCCGACCCTGACCTCTGTGGTGGTTGCCGGTATTTCCTTCCGTCTGCTTTTTGGAGAGACTGAGGGCGGCTTTTTTAACTCCATCATCCTGAAGCTGGGCGGAGAGATCATAAGCTGGAAAACCGGCTATGTGACAGGTATGATTATGATGGTTACCTTGGCAGCTTGGCGGGAGCTGGGCATTAACATGGTGTACTGTCTCTCGGCTCTCCAGAGCATTCCGGCGGAGCTCTATGAGGCGGCGGATATTGACGGGTGCAGCGGCGTCCAAAAGTTTTTCTATGTGACCATACCCCAGGTGAAACCCATTATCATTTATATTCTCACCCTGTCCATTATCAACGGGTACCGAATGTTCACGGAGGGGTATGTATATTGGAACGAGAACAATCCGGGAGACATCGGCCTTACCATTGTGCGGTACATATATCAGCAGGCCTTCCAGCGGAATGACTTTGGTATGGGTTCCGCCATCGGCATGGTGCTTCTTGTGATTATCATGGCTGTGAATATGGTACAGATGAACCTGTTTGGCATGTTTAAGAAGGAGGACGACTAATGAAAAGTAAGAGGAAAGTTCTGTCGGTTTTGTCGTTTGTCCTGTTCCTGCTCCTGGCGATTATTATGCTGTTTCCTGTATATTATCTGTTTATAGGTTCCCTGCAGGACGGGCAGGAGATTTTTGCCCATGGCATGAAATTTTTCCTGAATCCTTCTCAAATGAAATGGGACAATTATCCCAACCTGATTACCTACAACGATGGGATCTATGTGACATGGTTTACCAACAGCGTGCTCTATGCCCTGCTGTTTACGGTGTGCTCACTGACCCTGTCCTCCCTAGTGGGATATGGGCTTGGGGCCTATGAGTTCAAGGGAAAGAATTTTATCTTTATCCTGGTTATGGTTGTGATGATGGTGCCCCTGGAAATCCTTATGCTGCCCCTTTATAAGCTGGTGGTAAACATAAAGCTTATCAATACGGTGGGCGGGGTTGTGTTTCCCTTTATGGTGGCTCCGGTGGCAATCTTTTTCTTCCGCCAGTATGTGGCGGGACTTCCCCGGGAGCTGATGGAATCTGGCAGAATCGACGGCTGCACAGAGTTCGGCATCTTTATTCGGATTATGGTGCCCTTAATGAAGCCGGCCTTTGGAGCCATGACTATTTTGCTTGCCATGCAGAACTGGAACAGCTTTGTATGGCCCCTCATTGTACTGCGTGACAGCAACAAATTTACCCTGACAATCGGTATTGCTTCCCTGATTAATCCATACAGCGCTAACTATGATGTAATGATAGCAGGCTCGGTGGTGGCAATTCTTCCCATTCTGATTCTCTTCTTGTTTAACCAGAAGTTCTTTATCTCCGGTTTGACAAGCGGCGGCGTCAAGGGATAGGCAAAAAACATTTCAACACGGAGGAAAACTACAATGGCAAATCAAATAATTGTAAATGCAAAGGCAGAGAAATCGACCATCAGCAGAATGATCTACGGACATTTTGCAGAGCATTTGGGAAGATGTATTTACGATGGCTTCTATGTGGGAGAGGATTCCAAGATTCCCAATGTAAAGGGAATGCGGACGGACATTATCGAGGCCCTTAAGAAAATAAAGATCCCCTGCCTGCGCTGGCCGGGCGGATGCTTTGCGGATGAATATCACTGGAAGGATGGCATTGGACCCAAGGAGTCCCGTCCTACCATGGTAAACACCCACTGGGGCGGCGTGGTGGAAAACAATCATTTTGGAACCCATGAATTCTTTGAGCTGTGCGAGCTGCTGGGAGCAGAGCCCTATATCTGCGGAAATGTAGGCAGCGGCACTGTGCAGGAGATGTCAGAGTGGGTGGAATACATGACCTTTGACGGAAAGTCTCCCATGGCGGATTTGCGAAAGGCGAATGGCCGGGAGGAGCCCTGGAAACTGAAATATTTTGGCATTGGCAACGAAAACTGGAACTGTGGCGGTCGTATGCGGGCAGAATACTACGCGGACGAGGTTTCCCGGTATAATCTGTATGCCAGAGATTACGGGGATAATAAGCTCTACCGCATCGGAGCCGGCCCCCGGGGAGCCAATTATAAGTGGACCGAGGTGCTTATGAGAGATGCGGCCATGTACCTGGATGCCATTGCCCTTCACTATTACACCCGCATCGGGGATAAAATCGTGATCACCAAGCTTCCCGACGGTAATGAGCGCTATTTTACAGACAGCACCAGATCTCGGAAATCTGCCACAGAGTTTGACGAAAGCCAGTGGTTTGGGGTGATGCAGGCGGCGGACTTTACGGAGGAGCTGGTGAGCAAGCACATTGCTATTATGGATAAGTACGATCCGGAGAAAAAGGTGGCTCTCATTGTGGATGAGTGGGGAACCTGGTTTGACAATGAGCCGGGAACCAATCCGGGATTCCTGTATCAGCAGAATACGCTTCGGGATGCCGTATCCGCAGGCGTCAGCCTGAATATCTTTAACAATCATGCAGACCGCATTCACATGACCAATATTGCCCAGACCATCAATGTGCTGCAGGCTATGATCCTCACAGAGGGCAGTAAGATGGTGCTGACTCCCACCTATCATGTGTATGATATGTATAAGGTGCATCAGGATGCCAAGCTTCTGGATTTTGCTATGCTTTCCGACGATTATGTATGTGACGGGGAGACTTTAAAGAAGATAAGCTGCTCCATTTCCAAGGATCAGGAGGGAACCATCAACGCAACGCTGGTAAACATTGATCCGGGCGAAGGAGCAGAGGTGGTCTGCCACATTGCGGACTTTGGAGCCTTTGGCAGCGTGGAGGGCACAGTCTTAACCGCTGATGCCATGAACACCATGAATACCTTTGACAATCCCAATCAGCTTCAGCCCGCAGGATTTACGGATTTCCAGGTGGAGGGTGACAAGATTACCGTTCAGATGCCCCCCAAATCTGTGGTCCTGATCTCCGTGAAGGCCTGATAGGCCATGGAGGAATCCCGGGAGCTTTGCATCCCATGCCTGCTGCGGGGAATATCCAATGAGGAATATGAGCAGGTGATCCGTTCCCATATACTTTCTCTGGAAGAGGACGTGAAGGTATCAGAGGAGGTATATGGAGAGCGGCTGAAGGCATGCAGCCAGTGTGAATTCCTGCGAAACGGTTATTGCAGGCTTTGTGGATGCTTTGTGGAGATAAGAGCCATCAAAAAGTGGAATCGATGCGCAGATGAGCCGCCCAAATGGTAAGGGCGGCTCATCTGCGTTTCAATGATTACATGACGGTTATTTTTATAATGGCATACCGGCGATAAACACGTACATCACGATAAAGTGGCACAGGCTGCCTCCCATGACAAAGAGATGGAAGATTTCATGGGAACCGAAGTTTTTGTGCCTGGAATTGAAGATAGGGAGCTTCAGGGCATAGATAATGCCCCCTATGGTGTAAATCACGCCCCCGGCCAGCAGCCAGCCAAAGGCAGCGGCGGAGAGGGAGTTTAAGATCTGGGTGAAGGCAAGCACACAGAGCCAGCCCATGGCAATGTACAGTACGGAGGAAAACCATTTGGGACAGGTAATCCAACAGGCCTTAATCACAATGCCGGCCAGGGCAATGCTCCACACCAGTCCACAGAGAAAATACCCTTTTTTGTTCCCAAGAGCAATGAGGCAGATGGGGGTGTAGGAGCCGGCAATGAGAATGAAAATCATCATATGATCGATTTTCCGCAGAATCCGGTTCCATTTTTCTGAGATATCCAGGGTGTGATAGATGGTGCTGGCGGCATATAAGGCAATCATGCTTCCCATAAAGATAGCCAGGGAAATGATGTGAATGTTGTCCGGATTTCGTGCAGCCTTGATTAACAGAGGCGTGGATGCAAAGAGAGCCATCATCATGCCAATGAAATGGGTGATTGCGCTGCCGGGGTCTTTGATGTGCAGTTTCATGGGTGATACCTCCTTTTTGATATCCATATTTCGACATGTGGTTTTTAATACTATATGTGATATAAATAGATACTATACCAAAAAGAAGAAAAAGTCAAGAAAAAAGAGGAATAAACCATCTCTGATTTATTCCTCCTGCAATGCAAACTTTTTATTTATATTTATAGAAGCTTTTATTAACCGAAATATCTCTCCAGAAGTCCCTGGAAGGCCTTGCCGTGTCTGGCCTCATCCCTTGCCATCTCATGCACAGTGTCATGGATAGCATCCAGGTTGGCAGCCTTTGCTCTCTTAGCCAGGTCAAACTTGCCGGCAGTAGCGCCGTTCTCAGCGGCCACTCTCATCTCCAGGTTCTTCTTGGTGCTGTCGGTCACAACCTCGCCCAGCAGCTCGGCAAACTTGGCGGCATGCTCAGCCTCTTCGTAGGCTGCCTTCTCCCAGTAAAGACCGATTTCCGGATAGCCCTCTCTGTGAGCCACTCTGGCCATGGCCAGATACATACCAACCTCAGAGCACTCGCCGTTGAAGTTGGCTCTTAAGTCCTCCAAAATATCCTCGCTTACGCCCTGGGCCACGCCTACCACATGCTCAGCTGCCCAGCTTAAGCCCTCTGCCTGCTCTGTAAACTTGTCTGCGCCAACGCCACACTGAGGACATTTCTCCGGAGCTGCATCTCCCTCATGAACATAACCGCAAACGCTGCATACAAATTTTTTCATACTACAAATTCTCCTTTACATGATTTATTTTTATTTATTTGATATTAGTAATGATTACTGATTACAGTTATAAAGGTATCATAAGTTTTCCTGCTTGTCAATCTTTTTTTCAGCCTGCTCTGCATTTTGCGCGCAAGCAGGGCAGAGGCCATAAAAGCAGGCGGTATGCCCCTCTATCAGCCCGCCAAAGGCCTGGCTTGCCTGGATTTCCATCTGTTCCATATGGGGCAGGGGAAGGTCCAGCACCACGTGACATTGCCGGCAGATAAAATGATAATGGGGGTCCTGGTTGGCGTCAAAGCGGTCGGGACCGTCCGTGGAAATTTTGGAAATTTCTCCCAGCTCGGACAGCAGAGAGAGATTGCGGTAGACGGTTCCCAGGCTGATATGCGGAAACTCTCTGCGGACATTGCGGTAGACCACATCCGCTGTGGGATGGTCCTTGCGTCCCATGAGAAACTGCTTAATGGATTCTCTCTGTCTGCTGTATTTTATCACGGGCATGGTCATGTTCCTTTCCTAATTACTGGCCATAATAAGCATTGGCTCCATGCTTTCTATAATAATGCTTATCCTGAAGCTCCTGAGGAGCGGGCACATTTTGGGGATTGATCATCTCACAGTGAGCCGCCATCTTGGCTACCTCCTCCAAAACCACCGCATTGTGGACAGCCTCATGGGCATCCTTTCCCCAGGTAAAGGGGCCATGATTTTTGCACAGCACCGCCGGTGTGGCGATATAATCTAAGCCGCCGGCCTCAAAATGATCGGCAATGAGAACGCCTGTATTTCGCTCATAGGCCTCCTCGATTTCCTCTCTGGTCAGATTTCTCACGCAGGGAACCTGGCCGTACAGGTAGTCTGCATGGGTGGTTCCGTAGCAGGGGATTCCCCGGCCGGCCTGGGCCCAGCTGGTGGCCCAGGTGGAATGGGTGTGAACGATCCCGCCGATATTGGGGAAACGGTTGTAGAGTACCACATGGGTGGGAGTGTCAGAGGAAGGATTGTAGCGGCCCTCCACCTTGTTGCCCTCCAGATCCACCACCACCATATCCTCCGGCTGCATCACGTCATAATCCACGCCGCTGGGCTTGATTACAAACAGGCCTTTCTCCCTGTCAATGCCGCTCACATTGCCCCAGGTAAAGGTTACCAGCCCGTATTGGGGTAGCTGCATATTTGCCTTAAAAACCTCCAGCTTTAATTGTTCCAGCATAATTTTCTCTCCTTTGTCTAATAGTATCTTAGAAGCTATGAAATTATTATTTAGTATACCATGAATCCATACGTATTACAAGAATTGTAAGAGAGACCATATACAGTGTAACTGTCATCCACCCATGCAGGGAACAAAAACCATTGGAATTCTTGGGATTTTATGAAGAATTTCTAAGAATTTCTAAAGTTTTTGCTCATTCTGAGGTTGACAACAAATATGAGAATTGTTATAATTGCTTCATAAGTTTTAACAATTTCGTAATAATTATGAGAACGAACTACGGAGGATAAGATGAAAGGGTATCAGTTTACAACCTTATGTCTGGCAGGATTGCTCTGCTTTGGCGTAAATTCCATAAAGACAGAAGCTTCAAACAATCTGGGAGTGGATTCCGGCGGAATCGCTTCTCTGTTAAATGAAGCCCATGACGGCAGTCCTGAGACCAATGAGGAAATCGCGAAGATTTTATCTCCGTCTGAATATGAGGGCATCTGTATTGCTCAGGTAGATAATTATGTAAATGTGAGAAGCCTTCCCAGCGAGGAGGGAGAAGTTCTTGGAAAGCTGTATGACGAGTCCGCAGGAACCATTGAGGAGGAAACCGACGGATGGTACAAGATTACCTCCGGAAATGTGACAGGATATGTAAAGGGAGATTATGTGGTAACCGGCTCTGAGGCGGAGGAATTGGCGGAAGAGGTTGGACAGCGGGTGGCTACTGTGACAACGGAAACGCTTCGGGTGCGCAATGATGCCAGCCTGGACGCCAGCATCCTGGGACTGATTCCCCAGGAGGAGGAGCTGACGGTTTTAGAGGAAGCGGATGGCTGGGTAAAGGTGTCCATCGAGGAGGGCGATGGCTGGGTATCCACAGACTATGTGGACCTTCGGACGGATTTCGTCCAGGCCGAGTCTAAGGCTGAGGAGGAAGCCCGGCTTGAGAAGGAGCGGCAGGCCAGAGAAGAGGCGGCCAGAAGAAATGCCGAGGTATCCAGAAAGTCCGGCAGCAGCGAAAGCCCTGTGGTGGGCAATGGCGGCGGAAGCGCAGGCGGCAATGCAGTGGTTGCCTTTGCAAGCCAGTTTGTGGGAAATCCCTATGTATATGGAGGCACAAGCCTGACAAACGGCGCAGACTGCTCCGGCTTCGTAATGTCCGTATATGCTAACTTTGGCGTGGGCCTGCCCCATTCCTCCAGTGCTATGCGGGGCGTGGGCTATGGAGTCAGCCTTTCCGAGGCGCAGCCCGGAGATATTATCTGCTACAGCGGTCATGTGGCTATCTACTGTGGAAATAACACCATTGTCCATGCCAGCACCGCAGCTACAGGCATTAAATATACCTCCCCGGTGAATTATAAGAATGTTTTGGCCGTGCGGAGAGTGTTCTAAAAAGAAAAAATAAAGAAATTTTAAGACAGCGGGCGCCTGCAGACAGGATGCCTGCTGTTTTTAATTGTAAAAGCCAACCACCGCCATTCTTGACAGAAAAGCAAAAATTTCCTACAATGGAGAACAGCATTATGATTTACAAATAGAGAAAATGCTTGAGAATGTTTATGAAGTCCTGCATTTCACAATAATTTTCAGACGTAGAAAAAAGCCAAGGCAGTGAGCCGGACCTGAAAAAAAGCAAAATGCACAAACTTTCAAATATGTCAAAAAATAATCAACAAATATCGTGGAAAAGCGGAAAAAGTTATCCACATAAAAATAGGCCGAAAATCGGGGAAAACAGAGTTATCAACCAAGATATCCACATTATCCACATAAAAAAGGGAAAAAATCCGGGTTTACATATTAAAAAACAGAAACAGATGTTTTGTTTATATCTCATAAAGTCACAGAAATGTGGAAAAAGCCTAAAAAAATGCTTGACAGAATAAGAGTCAAATTATATAAAAAATTATCTGAAAATAATCCCGGAATCCGGAAACTTTTTACCTGGAGCCGGAAAAACAGAAGAATTAGAGGAGGAATGTATGAGACTTCGGAATATTAAGGGATCCCGGGAAATTATCGGGGCCAGCGACTATGTGATCCATGATATGGACCAATGCCCCGGACGTTGGGGAGAGATTTTTGGCAATGACAATCCCATTCATATAGAAATCGGGATGGGAAAGGGAAAATTTCTGCTGGAGCTGGCCAGAGAAAACCCTGGGATCAACTATGTGGGTATAGAAAAATATTCCAGTGTGCTCCTGCGGGCCATTGAGAAGCAGAGGGAGGAGGAGCTTCCCAATCTGCGCTTTTTGCGCATGGAGGCAGAGCATCTTGGACAGGCCTTTGGAGAGGGAGAGGTGCAGCGGATTTACCTGAATTTTTCGGATCCCTGGCCCAAGGATCGGCATGCCAAGCGCAGGCTTACTTCCCGGGAATTTCTGGCTCGCTATGATGGAGTTCTGGAAAAAAATGGAAGCGTAGAGTTTAAGACAGACAACAGAGAGCTCTTTGATTTTTCCCTGGAGGCCGCAAAGGGAGCAGGCTGGAAGCTTCTGGCCTGCACTTACGACCTTCACAGGGAAAAGGAATTGATGGAAGGGAATGTAATGACAGAGTATGAGGAGCGCTTCAGCGCCCAGGGAAATCCCATTCACAAATTTATTATTTGCCGCTGAAATCCGGGTCCTCCAGGGTCACCTGCTTCTCCTGAAGTCGTTTGTCCAGCCATTTATTCAGGAGGTAATTGAAAATAGCCACTATGGGAACCCCCAGGAACATCCCCAGGACCCCGGCCAGCTTGCCGCCTAACATAATGGCAAAGATAATCCACAGAGGCCGAAGGCCCGTGGAATCCCCCAGAATCTTGGGGCCCAGAATCAGGCCGTCAAACTGCTGCAGAGCCAGGATCATAATGAGATAGATGAGGCAGCTGGCCGGGGACATGAGAAGCGTTAGCAGAGCCCCGGGAATGGCGCCCACATAGGGGCCAAAATAGGGAATCATATTGGTGACGCCTACAATCACACTGATAAGAAGGGTAAAGGGGAGCCGGAGGATATTCATCAGCAGAAAGCACAGACAGCCGATGATCAGGGAGTCAATGGACTTGCCAATAATATATTTGCTGAAAATTCGCTCGCATTCCCGGGCCGTGGACAGGAAGGAAACAGCCGCTTCCTTTTTCAGAAAGGCAAAGGAAAGCCGTTTCAGGGCGTAGCGCAGCCGGGCCTTTTCCGTCAGCATATAAATGGAGACAATCAGAGAGATCAGCAGATTAATGAGCCAGCTGATAACGGACATGGAGGCCTCATACAGCTTGGGTAGGGCGTTGGTGGCAAAATCCCGGGCCGTTCGGATCAAATCCGGCCCCATTTCCTGAAGGAGCTGATTGATATAGGCAAAATCCATATCCGGATATCTGTTTTCCAGGTTGAGGAGAAAGCCCTCCACCTGCTTATAGGCATCGGGGATGAGATTGACCAGCTCTGCAATGGTATCAATAAGCTGGGGAATAATGTAAAACAGAGCCACGGACACAAAGCCCAGAACTACAATATAGGATAAAAAAATAGCCAGAATCTTGGAGAGCAGCCGAAAGCGATGGTGAAACAGCCTTTCCAGAAGCCGAAGAACCTGGTTGACAAAGGGATTGATCATATAGGCGATGAGGGCTCCAATGAGAAAGGGAGAGAGAACCTGACGCAGATGTCCCAGAGAGACCAGGGTGTTATCCCAGTCCATGATGGCCTTGACGATAATACAGCCCACCAGCAGAAGCCCGGTGGCGTACACGCAGATGGTAAAATACTTTTTGTTTGATTCAAATTTGTTGTTTTTCATTGCGTTCATAGGGAAACCTTCTTTAAATAAAAGTGAAATAAAAGAGTATCATTTCTTATTATTATAGAGAGTTTCCCAGGGGGTTACAAGGCAGATAAAAGAACTTTCACAAAAAATTTATAAAAATTTAAAAAAACACTTGCATTTTCTTAAGAGATCAATTATAATAGGTTTTGCGTTGAAAAAATAAAGAGAGTAAGCGCTTCTAGCTCAGTTGGTAGAGCACCTGACTCTTAATCAGGGTGTCCAGGGTTCGAGCCCCTGGAGGCGCATGCAGGGCACTGGTTTTGCAGCGAAAGGCTGTGGGGTCGGTGTCTTTTTTTATGAGGCTCATTTAAATAATTCTTGAAAAAACAACTTCCCTATACTAGAATATTCATATGAGGAAGGGTTATGGTAAAGGTAGTTCCCTTTCCCAGGGCAGAGACCACATCGATCTGCCCGTGATGCGCATTGATGATTTTTTTCGTAATTGCCATTCCCAACCCGCTTCCTGTTGATTTGTGGCTGATAAAGGGTGTAAAAAGGGAGGAAAGATATTCTCCGCTCATGCCACAGCCATCGTCAGAGATGATGAGAATAATATCGCTTAAATATTTACGGACCGACATGGTGATACAGCCATTGTCGGAGGTGGCTTCACATGCATTTTTTAGAATGTTTAGCAGGGCTTGTTTCAGTTTGACCGGACTGCCGAATAAGGAGGGCAGCTGGCTGGGCAGGTGAAGAGAAAAATGCTTGTGTGTTTCCATAAGATAGGGCTGTAAGCTTTCCTCCAGGGAAAGAGCCAGCTGGCGGACATCCACCTCACACCGGAAAAATTGCGTCTCATCATTGTAGGAAGCCAGATCCTCCAAAAGGGTCCCCAAATAGTTCACGTCCTCCAGAGTTTGTCCCCAGAATTGAAAATCCTTTACCTCCGGGTGCAGCTGTTGAATAAGCTGGAGGGAGCTGTTGATCAGGGTCAGGGGATTGCGTATTTCGTGTACGATTTTGGAAATGGCAAAGGTATCGGAATTGTCCATGGTTTGTATCACTCCTCAACTAAAGTTTACCATTTTTACCAAAAAATGGCAAATAAAATCAATCTACATTTTTCGACCGGTTTCGGCAGGGTGTAGAAAAAGGAAAGCAAAAATCTGGCGAATAAGCCACATAGAAAGGGTGGGAAGAGTGAAAGATTCAACTTGTATTTTCTGTAAAATTGCAAATGGGGAGATACCCTCCTCAACTATTTATGAGGACGAGGATTTTCGGGTATTCTTGGACCTGGGACCGGCAGCCAGAGGGCATGCGTTGATCGTGCCCAAGGAACATTATGCAAATATTTATGAGCTGGAGGATACGCTTTGTAGCAGAGTATTTTTGCTGGCAAAAAAGCTGGCTCTTCACATGACAGAGGTCCTGCACTGTGATGGCTTTAATATTATGCAGAACAATGGAGCTGTGGCCGGACAGACGGTATTTCATTTTCATTTGCATTTGATCCCACGATACGAGGGGGATAAGGCCGGGATTCGCTGGAACCCTGGAAGCGCCAAGCCGGAAGAGCTGGCCAAGCTGGTGGAGATGTTAAGAGTAGATTGATATGAGTAATAAACACAAAAGAGAAATAACGCAAAGCGAGACGGAAGAATTCAGGGCAGTATATCTGAAGTATCACAAGCTTGTTTTGAAGGTTGCCTATAATCACATCGGTGACTTTTATATTGCTCAAGACATTTGTCAGGAAGTATTCTTTCGCTTATATCTTTACTTTGATTCTATGGCAAAGGAAAAGATGAAGGCTTGGCTCGTAGTCGTTGCTGCAAACCTTGCAAAGGATTTGAAAAAGAAAGGTGGAAGGTATGCGGAAAGCGTGGGCTTGCCGGAGATGGAGGAGCTGGAAAAGCTGTCAGATACCGGCAACAATATTGAAGAATTTTTGGAGCGCTCCGATGCACAGCTTTTCTGCACGGAGGCTCTTACCACTTTGCGTGAGAAGAATAAAATTTGGTATGAAATCTTGATCCTGGTAGAGTGTATGGAGGTTCCAAGAAAGAGGATTGCCAAAGTTCATGGAGTGAAGCTGGCCACAGTGGATGGCTATCTGAGACGCGCCAAGAAATGGCTTCGGAAACATTACGGGGAGGCCTACCGGGAACTGTATAAATAGTATAGTCAAAAAAAGAGCTGCCAATGGCAGCTCCCCAGGCTATGGACTATTTTATCTGCTCCTCTATTAACGCAGTAATGGTTTCTATGGCATTGGATTGACGGCTTCTCTCCATAGAACGGATATAGGAGGCGCGTTCCTCAAAGAGGTGGCAGATGGTATCGTACAATAGATCGTCTGTCACAGCTTCCTCCTCCAGTACCTTGGAAAAGCCCTGTTTTTCAAAGGAATGGGCATTGAGAATCTGGTCTCCACGGCTGGCGGCAGCGGACAGAGGAATCAGAAGGCTGGGCTTGCGCAGGGCTAGAAGCTCGCAGATGGCGTTGGCTCCGGCTCGGGAAACTACAATGTCTGCCAGGGCCAGCAAATCCTTAAGCTCCCCTTCAATATATTCGTACTGAACATAGCCAGGGGTCTGGTCTAAGGCAGGATCTGTTTTCCCCTTGCCACACAGGTGGATAACCTGAAACCTTGTCAAAAGCCGGGGCAGAATGGAGCGAACCGCGTCGTTGACAGTAGCGGCGCCCATGCTGCCGCCCATAACCAGGATCACAGGCTTATTTGCGGAGAAGCCGGTAAAGGCTAAGGCAGCCAGACGACTGCCAGTCATAAGCTCCTGGCGAATGGGAGATCCTGTGAGAACTGCCTTGCATTCCGGCAGGTGGGAGATGGTCTCCGGAAAGGTACAACAGATCTTGGCGGCTGAGGGAATGCAAAGCTTATTGGCCAGTCCAGGAGTCATATCCGATTCGTGGAGGATGGCTGGGACATGACAATGCTTGGCAGCCAATACCACGGGAACAGACACAAAGCCTCCCTTGGAAAACAATACTTGTGGTTTTAGTTTTTTCATCAGGGAGCGGGCCTCCCCATAGCCCTTTAGAACCCGAAAGGGATCCGTAAAGTTTTTGGGATCAAAATAACGACGAAGCTTGCCGGAGGAAATTCCGTAATAGGGAAT
>CANPIM010000043.1 GCA_947574135.1 uncultured Lachnospiraceae bacterium | reverse complement strand
TAAAAATGCCATCCCTGTTCGGGTGCGGATGACTGGCGGTCATCCCGCCAAGCGAACCTTTCAGGCCATACGGATCGAGCTGAACCGGGAGCTGGAGGTGCTTAGAGAGTCTCTGGATACCATGATAGATATGCTGAATCCGGGAGGAAGGCTATGCATAATTACCTTCCATTCTTTGGAGGACCGGATTGTAAAAACCAATTTTAAAACTAACGAAAATCCCTGTACCTGCCCTTCAACTTTCCCTGTGTGTGTGTGTGGCAAAAAACCGAAGGGCAGGGTAGCCACAAAAAAACCGATTGTGCCGGGGGAAAAGGAGATGACTGAAAATCCGCGTTCAAAAAGTGCGAAACTACGGGTTTTTGAGCGCAGCCTTGGGTGAATATGATGAGAAATGAGAGAGCAGCAAGAACAACTGGATACGGAAGCAGAAGGGGCGGGTCCAGAAGAGGGAGCGCAGGCCGGGAAACCTTTGTAGAGGGAAATACGGTCCGTAAGCTTCAGGTAGTGACCATGCCTTCAAGAGAACAGGAGCGTGCTCCCAAGCCAAAACAGGAGAGGTCGTCCAGGCGGCAGTCTAAAAATGAGCAGGTGCAGGAAAAGCACTTTGGCTTTGGCTATGTGGTGGTGCTGGCCGTGTGTGCAGCCGTGACTTTGTGGGTGTGTACGGGCTATCTTAAGATGCAGGCAGAAAACACCCGGCAGTTAAAAAACATTGCGGCTCTGGAAAAGCAGTTGACTGCCCTGCGGACGGAGAATGACGACGAATACAATCGTGTACTGAGCTCTGTAGATTTAAATCAGATCCGCAAGACCGCCATAGAGGAGCTGGGAATGGTGTATGCCGGCGCAGATCAGGTCGTATTTTATGACAGTCATACCAATGACTATGTGCGGCAGTATGGAGAGATTCCCCAGGAGGAGACCTCCATTCTGGACAGCTTGCTGGGTGCAAAGTAGGTGAGAGGCTTGAGCAGAAAAAAGAGAAGGAAAAGAAAAGGGCAGATGACCCTGAAGATGAAGCATAAGCTGGCCCTTTTGTTTACAGCCATTGTGCTGGCGCTCATTGGCGTGAATGTGCGCCTGGCTTACATTAACAAAACAAACGGAGATAAGTATACCAAAAAGGTGCTGGCGCAGCAGGATTCGGCCAGTACCTTATTGCCTTATAAGCGGGGAGATATTCTGGACAGAAACGGCACGGTGCTGGCTACCAGCGAAAAGGTGTTCAACCTGATTCTGGATCCCAAGGTGCTGCTGGAAAATGCCAATAAGGATGAAAAAAAAGACTGTGTGGAGCCTACCCTTAAGGCTCTTACCGCCTGCTTTGAGCTGGAGGAGGGGGATTTAAGGGCCATTCTCTCCGAACGGGCTACCTCCAGCTATGTGCCCCTTTTAAAGGAGCTTACCAAGGAGGAGATCTCCCAGTTTCAAGAGGAAATGGAGGATGAGGAGACCGGGGGGAAGATCAAAGGCGTCTGGTTTGAGGAGGCCTATATCCGAAAATATCCCTACAATTCCCTTGCCTGCAATGTCATCGGTTACACGGTCAGCGGCAATCAGGGGCAGACCGGCATCGAGCAGCAGTACAGCTCCGTGCTAAACGGTGTCAATGGCCGGAGCTATAATTACCTCAACGAGGACCTGGAGCAGGCCAAAAGCGTAAAGGCGGCCACAGACGGAAACTCTCTGGTAACTACGCTGGACTTTACCCTCCAGCAGATCGTGGAAAAATACATTGACAAATTTGTGGAGGACTATACGGATAAAAATGTTCCAGGACCGGCGGCCAAGCGCGTGGCCGTCCTGATGATGAACCCCCAGAACGGGGAGATCTATGCCATGGCCGGGGATGTGGATTACGATTTAAACAACCCCTACGATTTGGTGGCAAATGGCTATCGGACCCAGGAGGAAGTGGATGCCATGACAGAAGAGGAGGAGCTGGAGACTCTGAACCAGATGTGGCGAAACTTCTGTGTCAGCGACGGCTTTGAGCCGGGCTCTACCATGAAGCCCATGACAGTGGCCGGAGCCCTGGATGCAGGCGTGCTGAACGGCAGCGAGACCTTTCTTTGCAACGGGTATCAGATGATTGGAGAGCAGAAAATTTCCTGCAACAAAAACACCGGTCACGGGATTATAACCCTGGAGGGGTCTCTGATGTTTTCCTGCAATGACGCCCTGATGCAGATCGGGGCGATGGAGGGCTATGATACCTATTATAAATATCAGGAAATCTTTAACTTTGGACTGAAAACCAATATCGATCTTCCCGGGGAGACCAACAATGCCTCCACCGTTTACACCGCCTCCACCACAGGCCCCACAGAGCTGGCCACCAACTCCTTTGGGCAGGGCTTTAATACCACCATGATTCAGCTGGCCTCGGCCTTTTCCTCTGTGATCAATGGTGGCTACTACTACAAGCCTCATGTGGTAAAGCAGGTGCTGGATGCCAACGGGGGGATTGTGGAAAACATCAACGGAACCCTGGTAAAGCAGACAGTTTCCAGCAAAACCTCTGCCACGGTGCGCCAGTATCTGTACAATACCATGTATGGGCCTATGGACGGAAACGGCAATAATGCCACAGGGCGGAAATCCCGGGTGGCAGGCTATGCCATGGGGGGAAAAACCGGGACAGCGGAGAAGCTTCCTCGCTCAGAGAGAAAATATCTGGTATCCTTTATCGGCTTTGCCCCTGTGGATAATCCTCAGGTGGTCTGCTATGTGGTGGTGGACGAGCCTAATGCAGCAGACTCCAAGGCCCAGGCCAATTCCTCCTTTGCCCAGGAGATATTTAAGAATATTATGAAGGAAGCCATGCCTTATCTGAATATCTATCCCACTGAGGAAATTCCTGCGGATATGCAGGAGGAGGTGGCAGCCGAGCAGGCGGCGGCCCAGGAGCCGGAGGAGGGCCCAAAAGAGGAGGAGCCGGAGGAGCCTATTCCGGAGGGAAGCCTTGTGGATCCCCAGACGGGAGAGACTGTGGAGATGCCCAAGGCGGAGGACATTGATGAAAATGCTCCCAATGTTCCGGATGGAGCGGGAGACGGACTCTTGACGGGCACCATTGATACCTCTCTGGATGACAATGCCCCTTAAGGCAAAATAGAAAAGATACGAATAAAAGAAAACCCCTTATAATAGGCTGTAAAAAGGCATGTTTAAGGGGTTTTTATGCGGGAAAAATGCAAAACCTATAATAGGAAGAAAATGCTGGTGGTTTTTCTGGCCTGCGTTTTTATGTTGTTTGTGCTGGCGGGCCGTCTGGTGTATCTTATGCTGGTGGAATCCGATTATTACCAGGAGCTGGCAGATGATCTCCATGAGCGGGAGCGAAGCATCAAGGCTGCCCGGGGGCGGATCATTGATTCCTCCGGCACGGTGCTGGCCACCAACCGGACCGTGTGTACCATCTCTGTGATTCACAGTCAGATCAAGGAGCCGGAGCGGGTCATTGAGGTGCTGTGTAAGGAATTGGGCCTGTCTGAGGAGACGGTGCGGAAACGGGTGGAAAAGAGAAGCTCCATTGAGCGGATCAAGACCAATGTGGAGAAGGAGATCGGAGACCGGATTCGGGCCTATGAGCTGGAGGGGGTGAAGGTGGACGAGGACTTTAAGCGCTATTATCCCTACGGCTCCTTGGCCTCCAAGGTTTTGGGCTTTACAGGCAGTGATAACCAGGGGATTATCGGTCTGGAGGTGGTTTACGATGAGTATCTTCAGGGAAGCAACGGAACCATTCTCACCCTTACGGACGCCCGGGGAGTGGAGATTGAGGGAGCGCCGGAGGAGCGGGTGGAGCCGGTGGCCGGAAACGACCTCTATGTAAGCCTGGACTACAATATCCAGCTCTATGCCCAGCAGGCCGCCTTAAAGGCTCTGGAGGAAAAGCAGGCCACCTATGTGTCCATATTGGTCATGAACCCCCAGAACGGGGAAATTTACGCCAATGTAAATGTGCCGGAGTTTAACCTAAACGATCCCTTTGCCCTGCCGGCCACGGTGGATGTGAGCAATCTTTCCGAGAAGGAGATCCAGGATCTGCGCAACCAGATGTGGCGCAATCCAAGCGTTAACGATACCTCTGAGCCGGGCTCTACCTTTAAGGTGATCACCGCCGCGGCCGGGCTGGAGAAGGGAGTGGTGACTCCGGAGGATACCTTTAGCTGCCCGGGGTTTCGGGTGGTGGATGACAGGCGCATTCGCTGTCACAAGGTAGGGGGCCATGGAAGCGAGACCTTTGTTCAGGGGGTTATGAATTCCTGCAACCCAGTTTTTATCGATGTGGGCCAGCGCATTGGGGCAGAGGATTTTTACAGTTATTTCCAGCAGTTTGGACTGATGTCAAAGACAGGCATTGACATTCCCGGGGAGGCCGGGACCATTATGCACCAGCTGGACAATATCGGGCCTGTGGAGCTGGCTACCATGTCCTTTGGACAGTCCTTTCAAATCACGCCGGTACAGCTGGCTACCACCATAAGCTCTATTATTAACGGAGGAAAACGGGTGACGCCCCATTTTGGAGTGGAGATTCGAAACAGTGACGGGGAGCTTTTGCGAAGGCTGAGCTATGAGACCCGGGAGGGGATTGTGTCGGAGGAGACCTCGGCTACCATGCGCTACATGTTGGAGCAGGTGGTGGCCGAGGGCGGAGGAAAGAAGGCCAGCATTGAGGGGTATCGTATTGGGGGAAAGACGGCCACCTCCCAGACCCTTCCCCGGGGAACCAACAAATACATTTCTTCCTTTGTGGGCTTTGCACCTGCAGAGGATCCCCAGGTATTGGCCCTGTGTATTATCCACAATCCCCAGGGGATCTATTACGGAGGAACCATTGCGGCCCCGGTAATCCGGGGACTTTTTGAGAATATTCTCCCCTATCTGGGCATTGAGCAGGAAAAAGTTTTAGATGAGAATGAAAACAAGGTTGATTAATGGAAGCAAAAGTGATATATATGTAAGGTAAGACCAAAAAAGAGAGGTGAAAAACATGAAAGAAGCCATGATACTGCCTGTGATAATATCCTTTGCCATCAGCGTGATTTTGGGACCTGTGGTGATTCCTATTCTTCGGCGGCTGAAATTCGGACAGACCGAGCGGACGGAGGGACCTCAGTCACATCTGAAAAAGAATGGAACTCCCACCATGGGCGGTTTGATTATTCTGGCAGCTGTTGTATTGACCTCCCTTTTGTATGTGAAGAGTCATCCCAGAATCATTCCCATACTCTTTGTGACCGTAGGCTTTGGGATTATTGGTTTTCTGGATGATTATATTAAGATCGTGCTCCGGCGCTCGGAAGGGCTGACCCCCCGGCAGAAGATGCTGGGCCAGATCCTGGTCACCGGGGTGTTTGCCTGCTACTATTATCGGATGACCGGAGGGGAGATGGCCATGCTGATTCCCTTCTACCCGGGGCATTTCCTGCATCTGGGCTGGTTGGCTATCCCTGTGCTGTTTCTGGCCATTATCGGCACGGTAAACGGGGTGAATTTTACCGATGGTCTGGACGGACTGGCTTCTAGCGTCACAGTGCTGGTGGCGGTGTTTTTCACCGTGGTGGCCGCAGGCACCAAGAGCGGCCTGGAGCCTGTCACCTGCGCGGTGGTGGGAAGCCTCATGGGCTTTTTGCTGTTTAATGTGTACCCGGCCAGCGTGTTTATGGGAGACACGGGATCCCTGGCCCTGGGGGGCTTTGTGGCTGCCACAGCTTATATGCTGGAAATGCCCATGTTTATTCTCATTGTGGGCATGATTTACTGGATCGAAATCCTGTCCGTAATGATTCAGGTAACTTATTTTAAAAAGACCAAAGGAAAGCGTTTTTTCCGCATGGCGCCCATTCATCATCATTTTGAGCTGGGCGGCTGGTCTGAGACCCGGGTGGTGGCTGTATTTTCCATTGTGACAGCTATCATGTGCCTGGTGGGGCTTCTGGCCCTGTAGTGTCCAGAGAGAAAATAATGAGAATTTTTAAAATTTTAGCCAGACAGTAAAGTCACGAAGGCGCACGAGAGGAACTTTCATGAGAGTCCTTTCGAATGAAAGTTTCTCTCATTACATGTGTGCCGAAGTGGCTTTACCCTTTAGTGCCATTGCGCAGCAATTTTTTATAGGAGGAAAAGTGATGAATATAGAAGGAAAGCATGTACTGGTGATTGGCTCCGGCATCAGCGGAATCGGGGCAGTGGAGATGCTGGAGAAGCTGGGAGCCAGCCCCATTCTCTATGACAGCAATGAAAAGCTTGAGGAGGAAACCGTTCGGGCAAAGCTAAAGCCCGGCAGTCAGACCCCTATTATTTTTGGAAAAATTCCCCAGGAGGTACAAGCCTCTCTGTCTCTGGTGGTTTTAAGTCCCGGAGTGCCGGTGGATCTGCCGGTGGTGGAGGCTGTGGAGGCTGCCAATATTCCAGTATGGGGAGAGGTGGAGCTGGCATACCAGTTTGGAAAGGGTCGAATTGCGGCCATTACGGGGACCAATGGCAAGACCACTACCACGGCTCTGGTGGGGGAGATTATGAAGGCCGCCTGCCCGGAGGTCTATGTGGTGGGCAATATTGGAAAGGCCTATACGGCGGCGGCTCTGGAGATGAGCCCTGAGGCCGTGACTGTGGCGGAGATCAGCAGCTTTCAGCTGGAGACGGTGCAGGATTTTCATCCTCAGGTGAGTGCTATTTTAAATATTACCCCGGATCATCTGGACCGGCATCACACCATGCAAAACTATGTGGAGGCCAAGGAGCGTATTGCCCAGAATCAGAAAAAAGGCGATGTGTGCGTCCTCAACTATGACGATGAGAGAACCCGGGATTTCGGGACGAGAACCCGGGCCTCGGTCATATATTTCAGCCGCCAGCATATATTGGATAAGGGTGTGTACCTGGAGGATGACCGGTTTCTCTACAGCGACGGGACGACAAAAACGGAGATCTGTAAAATAGGGGAGCTTAAGCTTCTGGGAGCCCACAATTATGAGAATGTCATGGCAGCCATAGCCATTGGGGCAGCCATGGGAGTTTCTTTTGGTATTATCCGGGAGACCGTTACCCACTTTACGGCTGTGGAGCATCGGATTGAATATGTGGCGGAGAAAAAGGGCGTGGCCTATTACAACGATTCCAAGGGAACCAACACGGATGCTTCCATCAAGGCCGTGGAGGCCATGGTCCGTCCCACTCTTGTCATTGGGGGCGGCTATGACAAGCATGTAAAGTTTGAGGATTGGGTTTCCGTGTTTCCGGGGCGGGTGAAATGGCTGGTGCTCATTGGAGCCACGGCCAAGCAGATTGCCCGCACCTGCGAGGAACAGGGATTTTCCAACTTTTCCTTTGCAGAAACCTTGGAGGAGGCTGTGCAGGAGTGTGCAGACAGGGCACAGGCAGGAGATGCGGTGCTTTTGTCCCCGGCCTGTGCCAGCTGGGGGATGTTTGACAATTACGAACAGCGGGGACGCATGTTTAAGGAATATGTGAGACAGCTTCCGGAATAGGAGATTACCAGGAGAAAAGTGAATAGGGAGTGGTGACATGACCAGTCAAAAAACCATGGAGCAACGAAAGAGACGAAGGGCAGCCTTTGATTACAGTCTTTTTGGAATCGTGCTGATTCTCATGGCCTTTGGACTGGTCATGCTTTATAGTACCAGTTCCTATAATGGACAGGTGAAATTTGCCGATCCCGCCTATTACCTAAAGAAGCAGGCCTTTGCCACGGCTTTGGGGGTGGTGGCGATGGTGGTGGTATCCCGGATCGATTACCGGATCTGGGAGCGCTATACCTATCTGGCCTATGGGATTTCTCTGGTGCTGTCCACGGCAGTGCTGTTTTTCGGGGATGAGTACAATGGATCCAAGCGGTGGCTCTCCCTGGGTCCGCTGTCCTTTCAGCCGGCAGAATTTGCCAAGCTGGCGGTGATCCTTTTGTTGGCCCGGACAGTTACTCTGCGGGTAAAGAAAATGGGAAAAATCAGTCAGATGTTTCGGGTGATTCTGGTGGTGCTTCCCATTGTGGGTCTGGTGGGGACCAACAACCTGAGCACAGCCATTATTATTCTGGGCATTGGGGTGATTCTTATTTTTGTGGCCAGCCCCAAATATCTGCAGTTTATCAGCATGGGAGCCCTGGGAGTGGGATTTATCGCAGTGTTTCTCAGTGTGGAATCCTACCGCCTAGAGCGGCTTGCTATTTGGCGCAATCCGGAGGCCTATGAGAAGGGGTATCAGACCATGCAGGGCCTGTATGCCATTGGCTCCGGAGGCATGTTTGGGGTTGGGCTGGGAAACAGCATGCAGAAGCTTGGGTTTGTGCCAGAGGCCCAGAACGATATGATTTTTTCCATTATCTGCGAGGAGTGGGGGCTGATGGGGGCCCTGTGTCTGCTCTTTCTCTTTCTCATTTTAATCTGGAGGCTATTGGTGGTGGCCCAGAATGTGCAGGATCTCTTTGGAAGCCTGGTGGCTGTGGGAATTATGGGACATATTCTCATTCAGGTTATCCTGAATGTGGCTGTTGTGACCAACACCATTCCCAATACAGGCATTACCCTGCCCTTTATCAGCTACGGGGGAACATCAGTTCTGTTTCTGCTGTCGGAGATGGGGCTGGCCTTAAGTGTCTCCCGGGAGATGAAAAAGGAACCATAATTTCTCTTGTGAATATCATAGGATATAGGATGGCACAGGAGGAAGAAAGATTTGGAATATTTGGAGATTGAGGGCGGGAGGCCTCTGTCCGGCCAGGTGTGCATCCAGGGTTCTAAAAATGCGGCGTTACCCATATTATCAGCGGCGATTTTGCACGGTGGCAGGAGTGTTTTGCACCACTGTCCCAGAATCCGGGATGTGGAGGAAATGCAAAAGATTTTGCGGGAGCTGGGCTGCCATACCGGTTGGGAGGGAGAGGCTTTATGGATCGATGCCAGTTCTTTGGATTCCTTTGTCATATCTAAGAAGCATGCAGAGAAAATGAGGTGCTCCATTACCCTTTTGGGAAGCCTTTTGGGGCGTTTGGGCCAGGCAGTCATTCCCTATCCGGGGGGATGCGTCATCGGCGAGCGGCCCATTGATCTGCACTTACAGGGGCTTCGGGAGATGGGGGTTAGTTTTACCCAGGGAGAGGAGCTGGTGGAGGCCCGGTGCGGGAAGCTTACAGGCACCCGGATTTCTCTGCGCTTTCCAAGCGTAGGCGCCACAGAGAATCTTATACTGGCTGCGGTGTTGGCTCAGGGAGACACCTGGATCCTGGGAGCGGCGCAGGAGCCGGAGATTCTGGAGCTGTGCAGCTTTTTGAATGCCCTGGGAGCGAAAATCAGCGGGGCCGGAACCCCGAGCATTCGGATCACAGGGGTAAAGGAGCTCCATGACGGGGAGTATACCATCGCCTCAGACCGGATTGTAGCGGGAACCTATCTTATGGCGGCTGCGGCCTGCGGCGGAGAGGCGGCTCTTTTGCGGGCTCCTGTGAGTCATATGCAGGGCATGTTTCCCGTGCTTCACAGAATGGGCGTGGAGCTTTCCCGGGAGCCGGGAGCTTTGGTGGTGCGGGGACCCAAAAGGTGTAGGAGCGTCACAGAGATTCATACAGCGCCCCATCCCGGCTTTCCCACAGATATGCAGTCGCCTCTCATGGCAGCCCTGTGTGGGGCTGACGGGGTGAGCCGTATCACAGAGACCATTTTTGAGGCCCGTTTTAAGATCGTGGAGGAGCTTCGAAGTATGGGGGCCCAGATTCAGGTGGAGGACCACACAGCGGTGATTACAGGCGCCCGAAAGCTTTCCGGCTGCTGCGTAAAGGCCCGGGAGCTTCGGGGTGGGGCTGCTCTTTGCATCGCGGCCGCCAGCGCCCAGGGAGTGACTCGTATCTCGGGCTGCCAGTATATTTTCCGGGGCTATGAAAATATTATTAGGGATTTAAAAAAGCTTGGAATTGTGATAAAATATCATCAGCCCATGACAGACGGATGGGATGGACCTACCAGGATAAGGGATAGAGGATATGCGTGATAGAAGCCATAGGAGAATGCTACAAAAAAGAGGAAAATGGATAGCAGGGGCAGTGGTGCTGCTTCTGCTTCTTTTGCTGGCCCTGGCTCTGGTGGGAATTTTCCACATTCGCAGCGTGGAGGTGGTGGGAAACAGCCACTATACGGCAGAGGAAATTGAGGACCGGATCCTTTGTGATGGATATTCTGAAAATTCTCTGTATCTGTACCTGAAATACCGGTATTTTCACACAGAGCAAATTCCCTTTGTAGATAAAATTGAGGTGAGCCTTCTGTCTGCCGGCAAGGTGCGGATACGGGTCTATGAAAAGAGCCTTATCGGATATGTGTCATATCTGGGGACAAACCTGTATTTTGATAAGGATGGCATTGTGGTGGAAAGCACCTCTGAGGTTCGGGAGGATGTGCCGGAGATCTCAGGCCTTCATTTCACCTCCCAGGCTTTATATCAGAAGCTGGAGGTGGAGGATGACCAGGTGTTTTCCATTATCCTCAATGTGACCCAGCTTCTTCAGAAACACGAGCTCTATCCGGATCAGATTGAATTCAAAAAAAATCTGGAGCTGCAGCTTCATTTTGCAAATGTAAGGGTGGCTTTGGGAAAAGGAGAGCTTCTGGAGGAGAAGATCGGCCGGGTGAAGCAGTTTTTGCCGGAGCTTGAGGGAGAATCCGGAACTTTGCACATGGAAAACTACACAGAGGACACCAGTCTCATTAGCTTTAAGCGGGATGTTTGAGAAAAATACAAAAAACCTTAAAAAAGAGTTGATTAATTATTAAAAAAACGCTATGATAATATACGTGAATGTTTGGGATAAAGTGGCCGGGGGTGGCGGCTCATCATAGATTGGGAACGGAAAGTAGAAGAGGAGGGGACTGCCTTGTTGGAAATTATGTCAAATGAACTGGAATCCGCAGCGAGAATTATTGTTATTGGAGTGGGCGGAGCCGGGAATAATGCAGTAAATAGAATGGTCACCGAGCAGATCGGCGGAGTGGAATTCATTGGGATTAATACGGACAAGCAGGCTCTGACTCACTGTAAGGCCCCGAGCACCATACAGATTGGGGAGAAGCTTACCAAGGGACTGGGAGCCGGAGCCAAGCCGGAGATCGGGGAGAAGGCTGCGGAGGAGAGCAGCGAGGACATTGGACGAGCTATCCAGGGGGCTGATATGGTCTTTGTCACCTGCGGTATGGGCGGTGGTACGGGAACCGGCGCGGCGCCCATTGTGGCAAAGCTTGCCAAGGATATGGGGATTTTGACAGTGGGTGTTGTGACCAAGCCCTTTAAGTTTGAGGGGAAGGTTCGGATGAATAATGCCTTGTCAGGCATTGATAAGCTGCGAGAGTGTGTGGATACTCTGATTGTGATCCCCAATGATAAGCTTTTGGAGATTGTGGATCGGAGGACCACCATTCCGGATTCTCTGAAAAAGGCGGACGAGGTTTTGCAGCAGGCCGTGCAGGGGATCACAGATCTTATCAATCTGCCGGCATTGATTAATCTGGACTTTGCCGATGTGCAGACGGTTATGACGGACAAGGGCATTGCCCATATTGGCATTGGCAGCGGCAAGGGAGACGAGAAGGCCACTGAGGCGGTAAAGCAGGCCGTTGCCAGTCCTCTTCTGGAGACCACCATTGTGGGAGCCTCCCATGTGATTATCAATATTTCCGGAGATATTTCCCTCATGGATGCCAACGACGCGGCCAGCTATGTGCAGGATTTGGCCGGAGAGGGAGCCAACATAATCTTTGGTGCCATGTACGATGATACATACACCGATGAGGCCACCATCACAGTAATTGCAACAGGCTTAAGCGAAAGCGGAAACAATAAAGTATTGCCCAAGATGCCCTATACGAAGGTAGCCAGCGGCCCTGTGAGACCCACCGTGGATCCCATTATCAGTATTCAGGAGACTCCTAAGGTGAAGCCTTTGCCGGGGCTGAATATTCCCAAAAGGACGGAAAGCCAAGTGAAGGAGACGGAAATTAAGATTCCGGAATTTTTACAAAAGAATAAGTAGTAAATAGCAGATAAGGGACTGCGCCAGGATGTGCGGTCTCTTTTTTTGCGGCCACAGTCGTAAAGAGAAAAGTCAGCTTTCCTGTGAGGAGAGCTGGCTTTTTTTGTCGAATCCGGGAAACAAAAAGGAAGAGGATTCCCCGGGGCTTCGACACTTTTCGTGTAACACCTCCCCTATAATGAGAACAGAAAGAAGGTGGCCTGTGTATTATGAATTATACATAGACGTACTGTTTCTGGAGAACCTGGTACTGGATTACCTGCTTTTGCGCCTGGTGCGTCAAATCCTGGGCTGTTCCGCCACACAGCTTCGGATGTGCATGGCTGCAGGGATAGGAAGCTTAAGTTTTTGTATTCTGTGCTGGTTCTCTCTGTTATGGACAGTACCAGGGATGCTGGTTTCCTACGTGGGAATCAGCATGCTTATGGTAAAGCTTGGATTTGGGATCCGGGGGATAGGGCCCTTGCTTCGGGCTGTGGGGATGCTCTATGTGTGCAGTCTTTTACTGGGGGGAATCCTTACCTGGCTTGAAGAGATGTTTTGGCCGGGCAAATGGCCCTTGTGGCTCTTGGCTGTGCCGGGATTACTGCTGTTGGAGCTGGCTGTGCGCTGGATATTTTTCGTGCGGAGACAGCGGGCCTATCTCTGCCAGGTCACTCTGTTTTATGGAGGGGTCTGCCGGACATTGACAGGCCTTTGGGATACAGGGAATCAATTATACGATCCCCTTCATCAAAAGCCAGTCAGCCTTGTGGAGAAGAGGGCTCTGGAGCCGGAGGTTTCCCGGGAGGAGCTGTTATTTCCAATTTCCTATCACAGTGTGGGGAAAAAGGATGGCATGCTCAAGGCTCTGATAGCAGATTATCTGACGGTGAAGCTGAATGGACGGACCTGTCTGGTGGAACGGCCGGTTCTTGCCCTTGTGGAGGAAGCTCTCTCCAGCGACGGATCCTATACCCTGATCCTGAATCCAAATGCAGTAGACAATTAGAGGAGGAAAACAAATGCTCATTAAGGTGGCTGTACCAAACCAAATACAGTTAAAAATGGTCTCAGGCTTTTCCAATTTCCTGTTTGGAGGGCAGAGCGATGTTCATTATATAGGAGGCGCAGAGGTGCTGCCGGCTCCTTTGGAGCCAGAGGCAGAAGCCACGGCTATAAGGCGGCTGGGAACCGAGGAGGGAGGAGGCGCCCGGACCCTACTCATTGAGCATCCCCTGGGGCTGGTGGTGTAAATACCAAAAAAATTTGATAATACAGGGGTGGGGGGGGAGGATCTGATTTCTATCGGGACCATCGGGCTAATTAAGGCTATCAATACCTTTAACAGCAGCAAAAACATTAAGCTTGCCACCTATGCCTCCCGGTGTATTGAAAATGAAATCCTCATGTATCTTCGGCGGAATAACAAGACAAAGATGGAGGTGTCTATTGACGAGCCTCTGAACGTGGACTGGGATGGAAATGAGCTTCTGTTGTCGGATATTCTGGGCACAGACGAGGATGTGATCTACAAGGACATTGAGAATGAGATGGAGCGGAAGCTTCTGAAAAAGGCCATCTGTAAGCTGTCGGAGCGGGAGCAAACCATTGTGGAGCTTCGCTTTGGGCTCAGACATCCCCTGGGTATGGAGATGACCCAGAAAGAGGTGGCGGATCTTTTGGGAATTTCTCAATCCTACATATCCCGGCTGGAAAAGAAGATTATCCGGCGGCTGAAAAAAGAGATCTTAAAATATGAATAAATATGCTTTTTTCTGAAAATTCCTTCCTTAAAGACCTGTTGGCTATTAAAAGAATGGAAAAAACGCCGATATGTAAGGTAAAGAAGCGTGAAAGCCAAGGTAGCGGCGCAGATGCTAAGGACAGGGGGGAACTTATGAGAGTTTCGGGAACAACGAGTTGGTCGGGAACGGCCGCCAATGCATATGCCTCCGGAGTATGGGGACAGAGGGAAGCAGTGCAGGCGTCGGAGGAGATGACAGAGAAAAAAACAGCAGGCCAGGAGGAGATGACAGAGAAAAAAACAGCAGGCCAGGAGGAGATGACAGGGAAAAAAACAGCAGGCCGGGAGGAGACGGAGGATGAGAGAGCTCTTAGAGGGCTTATGGAGTTTTTGGTCAGAGAGAAGGAGGCCAAGGAGTCCGGAGGCGGCTTTCGAATGAAATCCACCTCTCCCGATGAGTCTGTGGGGCAGCTGGCGGCCATGTTGTCCCGGGCGGAGACCAGGGTGGATGTGCAGCAGGTATCCTCCAAGGCCATGCGGGCCATGGTAAATCTCAAGATGTCCTCTATTGCCTGTAATGACGAGAAGGAGAAAAAGAAAATTGCCCAGATGATTAAGCGCATGGAGAAGCTTATGAAACGGATTCAGAAGAAGCTTCAGCATTTGGGCAAGGAGGAGCAGCTGGAGCGACGCCGGAAGAGGGCGGAGAAGAAACAGCAGGAGAAAAAGGAGGAGGAGCTTCGCAAGGAGCTGCGGGCCAAGAGAAGCAAACGCCGCCGGGAAGAGCGGAATTATGCCAGGAAGGAGTTGGCGGAGGACGGGAAAAATGAGTCTAATGAAACCATTTCTGCTCTGACAGAGGCTCTGTCTCCGGGGAGCGGGGAGCTTAACCTGGAAACCTTAGGGCTGACTGGGGACGCTGCCGGGGCTGTGGCCGGAGCCGCCGGTTTGGATGGGGGAGCTGCTTTGGGAGCCGGTGATTTGGGAGGGGCTATGCCCTCTCTGGAGGGTGTATCCATTGACGTGACTGTGTAAGGAGGGCGGCAATGGAAAAGCCATGGCATAGGGCTCTTTAATCTGATGTATAGGGCCATACTGGGCGCAGGCGCAGTATGGCCTTTTCCAATGTCTGGGAAAGAGGAGGAGGTCTTGTCACCAGGACGTTTTTCCTGGTGTCTGTCGCCAGGCAGGCGGATCGCCTCTTTATTGACAGAATATTCCTAGGGTTTTATAATGAGAAGTATAAAAAAGTGTACAAGGTACACGGAAATGATAGGAGAAAGCAATGGCATATCGAAGCAGTGAGATTATGGCGGGGGAGGATGCGCCCTTTTACCGCTCCTTGTTTAAGGCCATGGGGTATACGGATTTTGAGCTGGATGGAAAGCCCCTGGTGGGGATTGCCAGCACCTGGAATACGCTGGTGCCCGGGCACTTTAATCTGAAGCAGGTCAGTGAGTTTGTGAAAAAGGGGATCTACAGCGCCGGGGGCACGGCGGTGGAATTTGGAGTGATCGCTGCCTGCGACGGAGTGGCCCAGGGACATAAGGGTATGAATTACATACTGCCCTCCCGGGAGATTATCTGCAATTCCGTGGAGATCGAGGTGCAGGCTCATCGGCTGGATGCGGTAGTGCTTCTGGCCTCCTGCGATAAGATTGTGCCGGCCATGCTGATGGCGGCGGCCCGGCTGGATATTCCGGCCATTGTGGTGACAGGAGGTCCCATGGCCGGGGGCATTGAGTTTGACGGCCGGAAATCGGATCTGACCTCCATTGATGAGGCCAAGGGAATGTACTGTTCCGGAAAAATTTCCCAGGAGGAATACGCACGCCTGGAGGATACAGCCTGCCCGGGCTGCGGCTCCTGCTCCTTTTTGGGAACGGCCAATACCATGTGCTGTGTGGCAGAGGCCTTGGGCATGAGCCTTCCGGGGAGCGCCCTTATACCGGCCAGCTATGCAGAGCGTCTGCGCAGCGCCTTTTTGTCGGGGCGCGCCGTGGTGGAGCTTACCAAAAAGCAGATAACGGCCCGGCAGATTATGAGTGCGGAGGCCATTCGAAACGGCATCAAGGTGGCTATGGCCATCTGTGGATCTACCAATGCAGTCTTGCATTTAAGCGCTGTGGCCAATGAGGCGGAGCTTGACATGGAGGTGGTGCGGGAATTTGAGAAGCTTAATAAATGCACTCCCCAGATTGCCAAGGTGAATCCGGCGGCCAAATGGGATATGGAGGCCTTTTACCGGGCAGGGGGCATTCCCAGGGTTATGGAGCGGCTGGGAGATCTTTTGGACACCCGGGTAATGACCTGTACGGGAGAGACCCTTGGGGAGAATCTGAAAAAGTATGCTTATGCATACCCGGAGAATCCGGAGATTATCAAAACCGTGGCGGAGCCCTTTTCTGCCACCGGCGGCATTGCGGTGCTGGAGGGAAATCTGGCGCCCCACACGGCCATCAGCAAGCCGGGAGCCATTGACCCGGCCCTTCACCGGTTTGTGGGTCGGGCACGCTGCTATAACAGCGAGGAGGCGGCGGAAAAAGCCATTCTGGCCGGAGAGATCCGGGAGGGAGACGTGGTGGTGATCCGCTATGAGGGACCCAAGGGTGGCCCCGGCATGCGGGAGATGTTTAAGGCCATGAAGTATATGTACGGCATGGGGCTCTCCAAAAAAGCGGCTCTGATTACAGACGGACGGTTTTCCGGCACCAACAACGGCTGCTTTGTGGGGCATATCTCGCCCGAGGCGGCAGAGGGTGGTCCCCTGGCCATTGTGGAGGACGGGGACGAGATTCTCATTGATGTCATAGAGGGAAGGCTGGAGCTCCAGGTATCCCCGGAGGAGATCGAGGAGCGCTTTAAGAGCTGGGAGCTGCCTAAAAAGGAGATTCCCAGAGGATATCTGCGTCTCTATGCAAGGACGGCCTCCTCGGCGGACAAGGGCGCCATTGTGGAGTATTAAATAGCCTGGTAGCAGGTATCAGGAAACAAAATTAGGACAGATAAGGGGAAAGAGGAATGGCAAAATTTTATGTGGCAGTGATCACCATGTTTGATGAAAAGGGAAATCTGGATTTTGCGGCAAACAAGGGCGTGTATGAGCACCTGATTGCAGGGGGCAGCGACGGTATGGTGGTGCTGGGCAGCACGGGGGAATTTTTCAGCATGACCATGGAGCAGGCCAAGGAGGCGGCCAAGTTTGCTGTGGAGACGGTGAATCACAGAATGAAGGTGTTTGTGGGTACCAGCCGTATGCGGCCGGAGGAGTCGGTGGAGCTTTCCAACTATGCCCTGGAGCAGGGAGCCGACGGGGTGATGATCATCAGCCCCTATTATTTTAAGTTGTCTGACGCCAGCATAGAGGCTTACTACGATGCCATTGTGCCCAGGGTAAAGGGCAAGGTTTACCTGTATAACTTTCCAGGCTGCACGGGCTATGATTTAAAGCCGGAGATTGCTCTGAGGCTTCGCAGAAAATACAGCAACATCGCCGGGTACAAGGATACGGTGCCGGATATGGGTCACACCCGCCGGCTGATTCAGGTTATGACAGATGTGTTCCCGGATTTTGAGGTGTACAGCGGCTACGATGAGTTTTTTATCCATAATCTCATGTCCGGAGGCGCCGGCAGCATCGGCGGCCTGCCCAACCTGGCACCGGAGGTGTTTTCCAAGTGGGCCCGGGATTTTGAGGCGGGAGACTTTCCGGCCGTGATGGAGACCCAAAAACATGTAAACCGGATGATGGGCTTTTTCGAGATCTGCAATCCCTTTGTGACGGCCGTGAAGTATGCCATGCATAAAAAGGGCGTGATTCCCAGTGAGTACAGCTATCCGCCCCTGGTGGCGGCTTCTGAGGAGGAGAGAAGGAAGGTTGACAGGCTTATGGAAGAGCTGGGGATGTAGGCTGTGGCGATATCGGATCCAGGGTGGGAATGACAGAGGAAAGGAATATGATATAGCAGTATGGGAATTGACGAGAGAATCTGCCATGCGGATCTGACAAAAAGTGAACGCAATGTTTTAAATCATATTCTCAATCATAAGGAGGAGGCCTGCTACTATACCATTCTGGAGGTTGCAAATGCCGTAAAGGTGAGCAGAACTACGGTGATGCGGGCCACAGCCAAGCTGGGGTATGAAAATTTTAACCAGTTTAAGAAGGATATCCAGGCGGAGGTTTTGGACCAGGCCAAGCGGGTCATTGACGACAGGCCCTATATTGAGCTCTTAAAGGGAACCAGAAACCATGACGCGTATGAGATACTGGAGAGCTGCAGCGCCAATCAGGTGAAGGAGCTTCGGGATTCCTTTTTAAGAAACGGATATGAGAAATACATTCAGATCTCCGAGGCCATTATGCGGGCGGAGCGGGTCTATCTGGTGGGGTTTCACATGGCCAGGGGGGTGATCGATTATTTTTCCAGGCTTTTAAAATATTGCCGGGGGAATGTGATTACCCTTACGGATGGGAGCATGAATTCCAGAGAGCTGGCAGATCTCACGGAGCGGGACTGCGCCGTGGTGGTAAGCTTCCCAAGACGATCCGAATATACTTATATGGCATTGGATTTAATTAAAAAGAGCGGCTGCCCTCTGGTGGTGATGACGGATAAGATAACGGAGAGCATCTGTAACGGAGCTACCCATGTGCTGCTGACCTTCAGCAATGGAGTCAGCTTCTTCAACAGCTACCTGGGGATTATGGCCAATATAGAGCTGGTCATGAGCGTCATCAGCGGCTCCAGCGTGGAGAGTGCGGAAAAGCGCCTGGCGGACACCCTGCAAAACGGGGATCTGCGCCTGGTGGAAATTTGTTAGTATATAAAACCGAAAAACAGAACATACGATGGAAAGTCTCCCTGAGGGTTTCCATCGTATTTTTTTGCGCTTTTATTAAAGTTATATAGAAACAGAGGAAATCTATCTTTTTTTATTGACATTATGACGAAACAATGCTAATATGAAAATGT
The DNA here is from genome assembly GCA_947574135.1 of uncultured Lachnospiraceae bacterium. Taxonomy (GTDB): domain Bacteria; phylum Bacillota; class Clostridia; order Lachnospirales; family Lachnospiraceae; genus RGIG4284. The sequence continues at coordinate 11,175 of CANPIM010000043.1, read as the reverse complement.
GCATAAATGAACTATTTAAAAATAAAAATGTGCTATTATAAACATTTTTTGATAAGCTGTAACACAAAGGAGGAGCAAGCGTGTCTTATTTTCTGATTAAAAATGCACATATTCTGGATCCGGCCAGGGACCGGGAGGAGATGGGATGCCTTCTGATAAGGGATTCCAAAATTGTGGCCTATGAGGGAAGCGTTCCCCCGGACTGTGAGGTGATGGATGCAAGGGGCTGTCTGGTGGTGCCGGGGCTGATTGATTTCCATACCCACCTTGCCTTTGGTCTGGGGGATGCGGGGATCCACTGCGATCTCATGACCCTTCCCAACGGGATTACCACGGCGGTGGACGCAGGGTCCACAGGGACGGCTGCCTTTGAGGGCTTTGTGCGCTATGTGATCCCAAATTGTGAGACCAGGGTAAAGGCCTTTCTCCATGTGTCGGCCATTGGAGTGACTACGGAGCTCCACCCGGAGAACGCCGATCCCGATCTGTATGACCGGGAGAGAATCCGGCAGCTCTTTGAGCGGTATTATCCGGAGCAGATGCTGGGTCTTAAGCTTCGCATGGGAAGGGGCTTTACCAGGGGACAGGGAGTAGGCCCTCTTGTGGCGGCAAAGGAAATTGCAAAGGAGCTGGGCTGTCCCCTGTGTGTGCATGTGACGGATTCGGAGGTGCCCTACAGGGAGATCCTGGGGCTTTTGGAAAAGAACGACATTCTCTGCCATGCCTTTCAGGGGAAGGGCTACACCCTGCTTGATGAGGGGGGACGGATTCACAGGGCGGCTCTGGAGGCCCGGGAGCGAGGGGTGATTTTTGATCTGGCGGCGGGAAGATATAATTACGATTTCCGGATTCTTGGGAGCGCTCTTAAGCAGGGCTTTCTGCCGGACATGATCAGCACGGACACGGTTTCCACCAGCGTATACAGGCATTTGCTTTTCCACCTTTTGTATGTAATGTCCTATTGTCTGGACGCAGGGATGCCCCTTAGAGAGGTGATCCGGGCCTGTACCGCCGCGCCGGCAAAGCAGATGGGGCTAAAGGGACGGATTGGCACCCTGGAGCCGGGGGCAGCGGCGGACATTGCAGTTTTGCGGCTGGAGGAGCATCCCATTACCTATGAGGACTGCTATGGAAATCAGGTGAAAGGAAACCATCTGTTTCTTCCCATGGCGACCATAAAGGGAGGACGGCCTGTATACAAGCGCATAGAATTCGAATTTTGGAATGGACAGTAGATATTTCCCGCAGGAAAACAAAAGCGGAGAAAATAAGAGGCTTTTAGGAAGAAAGGAGAAAACGTATGAAAAAGTTGTTGGTTTTACTTTTAACAGGGGCACTGGTGGGAGCCATGCTCACAGGCTGCGGATCCACGAAGGCGGAGGAGCCGCCCAGGGAGGAAAACGCCGGGACAGAGGCGCCGGCTAAGACGGAGGAGTCAAAGACCGCTTCGGAGGAAGCAGGAAATCAAGGGACTGGGATAGATATTTCTGCCCTCCCGGAAATGGAGCTGGAGCTTGGGCATCCCGGAGCAGCGTCTGAGGAGAATCACATGCATTTCTTTACCGTGCGTTTTCAGGAAAAGGTGGAGGAATTAAGCGGGGGAAAGATTCAAATCAACATTCATCCCGCCTCGGAGCTGGGCGGGGAGAGAGAAATGCTGGAAGCCGTGCAGCTGGGGGTATTGGATCTCTGCTTTACCTCCACAGGGCCTTTGGGAAATTTTGTGCCGGAGGTCTATGCCTTTGACTTCCCCTTCCTGTTTAAGGATTATGATCACGCAAAAAGGGTATTCGACGGGGAGATTGGAGAGGAGTACACAGAGAAAATCGGCGCAAACGGAATTCAGGTTATTGTCTGGGCGGAAAATGGAATTCGTCAAATTTTTAACAGTGTCCATCCCGTTACCTGTGCAGGCGATATGCAGGGAATCAAGATTCGTACCATGGAAAATAAGGTACATATGGCTACCTTTGAGGCCTTGGGAGCAGATCCCACCCCTATCAGCACGGCGGAAATCTATACCTCTCTGCAGCAGGGGGTGGTGGATGCTGTGGAGGGCGCCATTACCTGGCTGATCCCTGCAAAATTCTATGAGACCCAGAAGTATCTCACCGTGTCCAACCATCTGTATGCACCGGCGATTCTGGCCATGAATCTGGATCAGTTCAACGGATATGCGCCGGAGGTTCAGCAGGTGCTTCGGGAAGCAGCTATCTGGGCCCGGGATGAGCAGCGGGAATATTTAAAGACCGCAGATGAGAAGCAGCTGGAATTTGCAGAGACGAAAGGGGTGGAGATTGTGAGAAACGAGGATGTGGACCGGCAGTCCTTCCTGGATGCCACCCAGGGCGTCTATGAGGAGCTTGGGAAGGACTATCAGGATATCATCGACAAAATTCGGGCATTAGAGAACTGACAAATTCAGGTATCACATGGAGAGCGTCATGAAACAGTATTCAAAAGTAATGAAGGGTGTTAACGGGTTTTTAAAGGTGGCCATTGCCCTGTTTCTGGCATTGATGTCTGTCACCATTCTGGCCCAGGTGATTTTTCGCATGCTGAAAATGGCTCTTCCCTGGTCCGAGGAACTGACCCGCTATCTCATGGAGTACGTGGTGTTTTGGGGAGCAGCCTATGCCTTTTCCTATAAGGGACATATGATTGTAAATCTTCTGGTGGATCGGTACCATGGACGGGTGCGGAGAATCTGGGAAATCGTGATTTATGGGTTTTTGATTCTGTTCTTTATTCTGGTAATCAAGAACAGCATTTCCTGGATTTTTACCACCCGATCTCAGGTATCTGCGGCCATGCAGATTCCCATGTGGACGGTTTATATGGCCATTCCCACAGGAAGCCTGTTTGCTATTTTAAATTGTCTGGAGGTTATTTTTCAGGAGTGGAGAGGGGAGGAGAGCGCATGAGTCTGTGGCTTTTGGTTTTACTGTTTGTTCTCATGTTTGCAGGCATTCCCATTGCAGTGAGCCTGGCTGTTACCTCCTCCCTGTTTCTGGAGCTAACCACTCATATTTCCCTGGTGATTCTGCCCCAGAGGCTGTTTACCACGGTGGATTCCTTTCCCCTTATGGCCGTGCCCTTCTTTGTGCTGGCCGGTGCGCTTATGGAGGCAGGGGGAATCTCCGACCGGCTGGTAGGCTTTATTGAGAGCATGCTTGGGCATGTTACGGGAGGTCTCACCATTGTGGTCATTGTGACCTCGGCCTTTTTTGCGGCCATTTCCGGCTCCAGCTCCGCCACCATTGCCGCTATCGGAGGGATTCTCATTCCGGCTATGATTGCCCAGGGCTATGACAGAAATTATGCGTCTGCGGTACAGTGCTGTAGCGGTCAGCTGGGAGTGATTATTCCGCCCTCCATTCCCATGGTGCTTTACGGGGTGGCCACAGAGACCTCCATCGGGGATCTGTTCAAGGCAGGGATTCTTCCCGGTGTTTTTATGGCCCTGTGTCTGGTCCTTTTATCCTTTATGATCTGCCGCAAAAAGGGCTACAAGGGCGTTGAAAAGAGCAGCCCTACACAGCGCTGGGAGTCCTTTAAAAAGGCTTTGCTGGCCCTTCTGATGCCGGTGATTGTGCTGGGAGGCATTTACGGAGGTTTGTTTACCCCCACAGAGGCGGCCGCCGTGGCTGTGGCCTACGCCTTTCTTGTTGGAAAATTTGTCTATAAGAGGCTGGACGGAAAGACCCTGATGAAGGCGCTTACGGAGTCCGCAGCCACCACGGCCATTCTCATGTTTCTCATTGCCTGCGCAGGCGTGTTTGCCTGGCTGTTGGGACGGCTGAATATCACCCGGGATGTGGCGCTGTTCTTTACCTCCATTTCCGACAATAAATATGTATTTTTGCTTTTGGTGAATCTGCTTTTGCTGGTTGCGGGGATGTTTATGGATGCTGGGCCGGCCATTATGATTCTGGCCCCCTTATTGGCGCCCATTGCAACACAATATAACGTAAACCTCATTCATTTTGGCATTATTATGGTGGTGAATCTGGCGGTGGGCCTGTGTACGCCTCCTGTGGGCGTAAATCTCTTTCTCTCCTGTCAGATTGGGAAGATTACCATGACAGATATTCTGGGATCCGTTTGGCCCTATTTGATTGTGTTGTTTGCTGTGGTATTAATTGTGACCTTTGTGCCTGCCCTGTCCTTGGCACTGTTGTAGAAAAAGAATAAAAAAGATATCCCTGTGGAAGTCCCTGGATGAAAGTAGGGGAATTCTGCGGGGATATTTTTTGCTCTCAGGCTATTTTGGGGAGTGCTCCTAAATTTCGAAAATAAACCGCTCGTAAGCATTGATAACCGTCGTATTCTTGTACTGCACGCTCCGTTTGATATTATACCCATAGGTGAGATGCACATGTCCGTGGACCATGTAGTGGGGGGAGAATTTATCCAGAAGCCGGACAAAGCCCTTAAAGCCCTGGTGGGGCAGATCCTGATCATCGCTGATCTCGTAGGCCGGGGCGTGGGTCAGCAGAATATCAAAGCCCTTGTGTTTAAAAAGCTGCAGGCCCATCCGGCGGATACGCCGGTTCATGCCCTGCTGGGAATACATATGAGGGCCGGATTTGTAGCGCATAGAGCCTCCCAGGCCCAGAATACGCACGCCGTGATACTCCACAATTCGGTTTTCTATGCAGATACAGCCTCCGGGAGGGGTCTCCTTGTAGCAGGCGTCATGGTTCCCATGAACATACAGCACAGGGCCATGGAAAAAGGTGGCCAAAAAAGAGAGATAGAGGGGGCTTAGATCCCCACAGGAGAGGATCATGTCAATGCCCTCCAGCTTTTCCGGTGTAAAATAATCCCAGAGGTAGGAGGATTCCTGGTCAGCGATTGCCAATATTTTCATAGATAAGAGCGCTCCTGTCGTCAAACATCTTTCCCTATTATAAACAAAAATCGGACAGGTTACAAGGAAATCCTTTCTGATTCACAAAAAAGAAAAATTGTCAAGGGCTAAAACTTTCTAAAATTTTCTGCAAAGCCGCATATTCAGAAACCCTTCTGAGAATCATTTTAAAGAGAAATACATCAGGAGGGTTCTTACCATGGCTTTGAATAAGGTGGAAATCTGCGGCGTGAATACAGCGAAGCTGCCGCTTCTGAATAATGAGGAGAAGGAGGCCCTGTTTCGGCGCATTACCCAGGGGGATAAGGAGGCCCGGGAGCTGTATATCAAGGGGAATCTTCGCCTGGTCCTAAGCGTGATCAAACGCTTTTCCAGCAGCAATGAAAATGTGGACGATCTGTTTCAGATTGGCTGCATTGGCCTGATGAAAGCCATTGACAATTTTAATCCGGATCTGGAGGTGAAATTTTCCACCTACGCTGTGCCCATGATCATTGGGGAGATCCGGCGCTATCTTCGGGATAACAATTCCATCCGGGTGAGCCGTTCTCTCCGGGACACGGCCTACAAGGCCATCTATGCCAAGGAGGGCCTTCTGCGGAAAAATCTGCGGGAGCCAACATTGACAGAGATTGCAGAGGAGGTGGGGATCTCCAAGGAGGAGATTGTGTTTGCACTGGACGCCATTCAAAGCCCGGTGAGTCTGTATGAGCCGGTGTACACCGAGGGAGGGGACACCCTCTATGTGATGGATCAGATCAGTGACAAGAAAAATAAGGAGGAATACTGGATCGAGGAGCTGTCTCTCAGTGAGGCCATGAAAAAGCTGCCGGAGCGGGAGCGGCATATTATTGACCTTCGCTTTTTTCAGGGAAAGACCCAGATGGAGGTGGCGGAGGAGATCGGCATCTCTCAGGCCCAGGTCAGCCGTCTGGAGAAAAATGCCCTGAAAAGCATGAAGGGATATTTGAAGATCAATGGGTAGGGCCGGGGGCCCGGTGTGTCACGTACACCGGGCCTTTTCCGGAGGAAGCTCCACCAAAATAATATCCGGACCTATCTGTTTAATGTCGCACCAGGGAATGATGCATTCACATTCCTTGCCAAACAGGCCCCAGAATTTTCCGGGACCGAAGATAATTAGGGCTTCAATGCGACCGGTTTTGGGGTCCAGCTCCAGATCTGCCACATTTCCCAGGCGCTTGCAGTCACACACATTGATAACATCCTTTTCCTTTAGTTCACAGAATCGCATGGGGAAATACTCCAATCAAAGGGGTTTGCTTTATTCTATGTGGCGGGGGAGAAAAAGAGCACATTCTGTTTGACAGAATTTGGCGGATTGTTTATACTTAACATCAGAGGGGAGATTACCCCATATACGAGGAGGAGCCTATGAGGTGTCCGTTTTGCAGTCAGGATGGCACGCGTGTCATTGATTCCAGGCCGGCGGAGGATAATTTCACCATTCGCCGCCGCCGTCTTTGCGATCTTTGCGGAAAGCGGTTTACTACATACGAAAAGATTGAGACCATTCCCATTATTGTGATAAAAAAGGATAATAACCGGGAGACCTATGACCGGGATAAGCTGGCCGGAGGGGTTTTGCGGGCCTGTCATAAGCGTCCCATTGCCCTAAAGGATATTAACCAGGTGGTGGATTCCGTGGAGAGTGAGATCTTTAAGCGGGAGGAGCGGGAGATTGCCAGCAAGGATATCGGCGAGATCGTTATGGATAAGCTTCGGGATCTGGATTCCGTGGCCTACGTGCGCTTTGCCTCTGTGTACCGGGAGTTTAAGGACGTAAACACCTTTTTGGACGAGATTAAGAAAATTTTAGATAAATAGCCTGCAAAAGAAGCTTACGAGGCAGGGGCTTTGAAGGTTTTCCGCCGTTGTTTGGGAAAATGTTTTGCCGCCTTTGGGAACCTGCTTCGTTTTTTGTTGTGCTCCGGCTGGAGAGAGGACAGGAGCAGAGAGGACAGGGAATGCTGGAAGGTTTTTATCCCAGGGAGGACAGGGAATCCGCCTATATCATTGATTATGAAAGGTTTTTTAAGGAGGGCTACCGGGGGGTGATTTTTGATGTGGATAACACTCTGGTTCCCCATAATGCGCCGGCGGACGGGCAGGCCAAGGAGCTCTTTGCCAGACTGGAGAGCCTGGGCTTTTCCACCTGTCTGTTGTCCAACAACAAGGAGCCCCGGGTGAAGCTTTTTAGTGAGGCGGTTCACACCCAATATATATTTAAGGCTGGGAAGCCCTCGGTGAGAGGCTACGAGGCTGCCATGAGAAAGATGGGCACCAGCCGGGAGAATACGCTGTTTGTGGGAGATCAGCTGTTTACGGATATTTACGGGGCCAATCGGACCGGCCTTTATACGGTGCTGGTAAAGCCCATCCATCCCAAGGAGGAAATCCAGATTGTGCTGAAGCGGTATCTGGAAAGGGTGGTGCTGTATTTTTACCGGCGCAGAAAGAGGAAGGCCTGATATTTTAGTAAGGAAGAGAGCATGCGGAGGAGTGAAAAAGGGATGCAGGAAATAGAGAAAACAATCAGGGGCTTTTTGCAGGAAAAGGGACTTGACGGGGTGCTGGTGGCGGACGGCTCTAATATGCGGTACCTAAGCGGCTTTACGGGGGAAACAGGATATCTCTATCTCTCCCGTGGGCGGCAGGTGATTTTGACAGACAGCCGCTATACCCTTCAGGCCAAGGAGGAAGCCCCGGACTTCCAGGTGACAGAGGTGAGCCGGCAGGAGGGCTACAAGGAGAAGCTTCTCAAGCTTACAAGGGAAGATAACACAGAGCGCCTGGGCTTTGAGGACCAGGTGATGACCTACGCGGCTGTGGAGGGATTTCGGGAGAAGCTGTCCTCTGTCCGGGAGTGGGTGCCTTTGGGAGAGGCTCTTGGGGTATTCCGCCAGATAAAGACTGAGGCAGAGGTGGAGTGCATGGCCCGGGCGGAGGCCATTGGGGACGAGGCCTTTACCTACCTTTTGGGGGAGCTGCGGCCGGGGGTAACAGAGCTTACCATTGCTGCAAAGCTGGAGTTTTACATGAAAACTCACGGGGCGGAGGACATTGCCTTCCCCTCCATTGTGGCCTCGGGCCTTCATTCTGCCATGCCTCATGCCACACCCTCCCAGAAAAAGCTGGAGGAGGGAGACTTTATTACCCTGGACTTTGGCTGTCGCTTTGGGGGGTATTGCTCCGATATGACCAGAACTGTTGTCCTGGGAAAGGCAAATGAGAGACAACGGGAGATTTACCGGATTGTGCTGGAGGCTCAGCTGGCCGGACTTGGGGCCGTGAGGGCCGGGATTTCGGGAAAAGAGGCGGATGGTGTGGCCCGTAAGGTCATTGAGGAGGCGGGATATGGGGAATATTTCGGCCATGCCCTGGGACACAGCGTGGGCCTTCAGGTCCATGAAAGGCCGGCTCTGTCCAAGGGAGAGGAAACCATACTGAGGCCCGGAATGATAGAAACCGTGGAGCCGGGCATCTATGTGCCAGGCTTTGGGGGCGTGCGCATTGAGGATATGGTGGTGGTCACAGAGGACGGTTGCCGGAATCTGACCCACTCTCCCAAGGAGCTTATTGAGCTGTAGGAGGTTTCAGGAAAGGCAGATGAGATTTTAAGGGAAGTGAGATAGAGGGGGAATTGGCCAAGAGACGGCCGGATAAGGAGGAAATTGCGGATGAAGCGAGCGGATGTATTGATTATCGGGGCAGGACCGGGAGGGATTTTTACGGCCCTGGAGATGATAAAACGGGGGAGCCAGCAGAAAATTGTGATGGTGGAAAAGGGAAAGCCGGGGGAAAAGCGCCGCTGTCCCAAGTCCAAGACCCGGCAGTGTGTAAACTGCAAGCCCTACTGCCATATTACCACGGGCTTTTCCGGGGCAGGGGCCTTTTCCGACGGCAAGCTTTCCTTAAGCTATGAGGTGGGCGGGGATCTGCCCAGCCTTATCGGGGCGGATCTGGCCCAGGAGACCATCAACTATACGGATAAGATTTACCTGGAATTTGGCGCCGATACCCGCATTGAGGGGGTAGGCAATGAAAAGGAGGTCAAGGATATCCGCAAGCGGGCCATTCAGGCGGGCCTAAAGCTGGTGGACTGTCCCATTCGTCATCTGGGCACGGAAAAGGCTCAGGAGATTTATTACAGCATCGAGCAGTATTTGTTGGAGCACGGAGTGGAGATTTTATTTGAACAGGTGTGCAAGGATCTGCTGGTGGAGGGAAATGTGTGTAAGGGCGCAGTGATAACGGACGCCGGAAGGGAAGCCCAGGAGGAGACTGTTTTGGCAAAGCATGTGATAGTGGCCACGGGACGCAAGGGGGCGGACTGGCTGGAACGGCTCTGCGAGCAGCATGACATTGCCCATCAGCCGGGGACCGTGGATATCGGCGTGCGGGTGGAGGTGCGCAATGAGATCATGGAGGATGTAAATAATGTGCTCTATGAGTCCAAGCTTATCGGCTATCCTCTGCCCTTTAAGAATAAGGTGCGGACCTTTTGCCAGAATCCCGGGGGCTTTGTAAGCCAGGAGAATTACGACAATGATTTGGCAGTGGTAAACGGCCATTCCTATAAGGATTTGAAATCTGACAATACCAACCTGGCGATTCTGTGCTCCCACAATTTTACCCATCCCTTTAATCAGCCCATTGCCTATGCCCAGAAGATAGGGGAGCTGACCAATATGCTGGGCGACGGAAAGATTCTGGTTCAGCGGTACGGGGACATTCTGGGAGGCAAGAGAACCTGGCCCAAGGAGCTGAGCCAGTCCAACGTGCGCCCCAGCCTTCCCGATGCGGTGGCGGGAGACATTACGGCCGCCATGCCCTACCGGGCCATGACCAATATCATTCATTTTATCCAGGCGGTGGATCACGTGGTTCCGGGCTTTGCCTCCAATGAGACCCTTCTGTACTCTCCGGAGCTTAAATTTTACAGCAACCGCATTAAAATGACCCCGGATTTTGTGACCAATATAGAAGGGCTTCACTGTCTGGGAGATTCCAGCGGCTGGACCCGAGGGCTTATGATGGCCTCTGTCATGGGTGTGCTCATGGGGCGGCAGCTGTCGGGAGAGGAAAATATTGGAAAAGGGGAGATGATGACTGTTGGACTGTGAGCTGGTCAGGCATAGGAAATAGTTGAAAGTGAAAAAAAGAGAAGGGGAATCTTTTTCCATTCTTCGTTTCCGGAAAAAAAGTCTTTATGTCCGCATTTTTGTGTGCATGCTTCTGCTTTCCGGATTTCTCAGCAGTGTATTGGTGGGAGCTTTGTTGAAGGCAGCAGAGGAAAGATATTTTCAGAGTATCTGCGCCATTGCACAGACAGCCCTTGACAAGGTGCAGACAGCCATGGATATTGTGATTCAGCAATCGGAGGAGACACTTCTTTGGGCATCTCAGAATCAGGATTTGCTAAGTGTCGTTGAGGAGCCGGGGACGTCTAATGAGGAGAGAAATTACCGCATTATTCAATTTTTATCAGGACTTTCTGAGCGAAGCAGTTATGCAGAGGGAGTTTATTTTTACAGCTCTTCCGATGATGTGATCTATACCTCCAATGGCTTCTGCCAGCCGTTAAAGACCCATTCCATGCGGAACGTGGTGCGCTCCTATGTGGAGGGGAATCCAAGGCAGGTGTCTACTGACGCACAGGGGAATCAAATCAGCTGTTTTCTCTATGGAGGAAGAATCTTTTTTTGCTATGATTTTTTAATGCAGTTCCCAATCATACCGGGATTCTGTTTTTGGAGCTTTCGAAAAAAGCAGCCGAGGAGCTTTTGTGGACCAATGGGGAGATTGGATCTATCTAGGTGTTTACTGCGGAAAGGTTTTGCTTTTTGAATCAGGCCAGGTTTGAGGAGCATGTTCCGGTGGCTGAGATTCTGGCTTCCGAAAAAACGCCGTATGTGACCACCAGGGAATTGTTTTTCTGCAGTGACGTTTCGAAATACGGTTGGAAGTATCTGTGCAGTATGCAGAGAGACGGGGCTGTTTTTCTTAAAGGAGCTGCCCTCCTATGTGTTGCCGCTGCTGCTTTTGTTTCTCTGTATCAGTTTCTTAATAGCATATGAGCTGACAGCCTATATTTATCTGCCCATCAAGCGTATGATGCATACACTTTCAGTAGTGAAGATGGAGAAAGATGGAGCCAAAGATTTTCAATCTGAGATGGATTATTTTTATACCATCTATGAGCTGACGGCTAGCAGAAATCATGATTTGGAGGAGATTTTTTCTCTTGTGCAGCCGGATATCAGGCAAAAGGTACTGCA
>CANPIM010000042.1 GCA_947574135.1 uncultured Lachnospiraceae bacterium | reverse complement strand
ACCACGGAGACGCCTACGGTCAGACGTACCCTGGAAGGCCTGACCTGGATGGATTACAACCGGGACGGCCTGCAGGATGATCCCAATACGGAGATCCGGATCTCGGGCGTGAAGGTAGAGCTGCTGAGACTGAAGGAGGGGGCGAGTCCGGAGCACGAGAATTCCTATGAAAATGTCTGCTATGCCGGTACAAATGAGCCGATTTTCATTGAGACCGGAAAACAGATCAGCGTGCGCGCAGAGAGTGCAGGGGAAGCTGCTAACTATGAACTCGGACGCTATAAGTTTACGGACCTGCCTGCAGGAACCTATGCGGTGCGGTTTACGGACGGCAATGGCGATACGAAGATCACTGAGCTCAATGCCACCAGTGTGGACTGCGGCGATGACGACACGCGGGATTCGGATGCAGTTGCATCCCGTGACGACAAGGGCAAGCTGGTAAAAACCACGATTCTGAATGTGGAAATGCCAAAGGCCGAGGATATGAATGTCATGCTGTTTGAGTCTCCATTCCATGACAGCGGCTTCTATCCGGATACGAAGATGACACTTCAGAAGGTGGGGGAGAGTGGTCAATCTTTGACAGGCGCTATCTTTACGATTCAGGATGAGGGAGGAGAAACCATTTCCTTTATCTATGACGAGGAGAGAGGCTACACACCCTATGACGAGGAAGGAGAAGCGTCCCGGAAAGATAAATACTATATTGCACTGGCTTCCAATCCCTATTATGTGATAGGCATTAACGGAACCGGTAATGGATCTCCGGCCGTATTACAGAACCGGACAGGGAATGCGAACCAGCTGTTCGAGATAAAGAAAGAGGGAGAATTTTACAGCTTCCGCAATGTGGCTGCCGGAAAATGGCTGGATTTGGACGGCGGAAATTGTTCGAACGGAACCAAAGTCCAGGTCTGGAATGATAGTGCCATAACCTATGCGAACCAGAACTGGTATGTTACAGACGGGGATGCCGGACTCCGTATCTCCACATCTAACGGATCGAGAGACGCGTGGTGTCTGGACCTGAATGAAGCTACGGCACAGGAAAATCAAAAGATTCACTTGTGGTCCTATAACGGAACTGATGCGCAGAAATGGGTACTGATTCCGGCAGGAATCACTACGGAGACGCAGACCGATCTGAATGTGGACGGCACGGGCGGCGTGACCATAAACAACCTGAAACCGGGCAGCTACACCATTACGGAGCTGAAATCTCCCGCAGGGCATTCTCTGCTGAAAGAGCCGGTAAGCTTTACGGTGAAGGGAGACGGAAGTGTGGAGTCAGGAAACGCTATGGCAGACGCGGAGGAATTTACATTGAAGATTAAAAATGAAGAGCTTTACGAGCTGCCAAAGGCAGGAGGCGTAGGAACCTTCGTATATACAATCGGCGGTACGCTGCTTATGATGGCAGGAACCCTGATTTTATATAAGAAAAAAATGCGGGGAGGTGCTGAAAGGGTCAGGAGATGATGAGTTTTTCAGCGGTTCTCCAAACCGTAGGAGGGTGCGGCCAGACTAAACCGGCCGCACCGGAAACACAGGGAATAAAAATTATGGGCAAGACCCACAAAAAGAAAGGAAAGGATTATGAAAAAAATGAAAAAGTTTTTAGCCATGATGTTAGCCATGGTGATGGTTCTTGGGATGTCGGTGACGGCATTGGCAGAAGAGCACAAGCCGGTGCCAGGTGACAGTGCGGCAATTACGGTCAATGGAGTAAAGACAGGGGCTACAGTTAAAGCTTACAAGATTGCAGAAGGTAATTGGAATGATTTTGGCTTTACAGGATATTCGGCAATCGAAGTAGGTGACTATAAGATTGAAGATTTATCCAAACCCACTGCTCAAGAAATTACAGATATTGCAAAAGCTGTAGATGCAAATGAGGGAACAGCACTCAGTGAGAAACCAGAAGGATCAGGAGTTTACACAGCAGAACTTGAGGTTGGTATGTATCTGATTCTGGTAACAAAGAATGGTACGGATGATATGACAGCCTACAATCCGATGATTGCAAGTGTATATTATTCGACTGATAAAACTGGTGATATCAATGATCAGATTGGTGGAAGTGTAGATGCTACAACAGACTTCGTTATTGATGGGCAGACCTTGTTTGCAAAATCTATGAATCCTGGAATTACCAAGGAAATTGTTTCTCCGCTTGAAAAGGATAATAATAAATATGGTAATGATACAGCCATCGGCGACGTAATTACTTTTGAAGTAAAGACTGCTTTTCCAGGATACAGCGATGAGTATACGGAAGTAGAGTTTAATATTGTTGATACCTTGAGCAAGGGATTGACTTTGGTAGCAGATAGTGTAAACGTGATAGAGGTAGCTGGAGCAGCTACGCCTCCTGTTAAGGGCACGGACTATACAGTAACATCATCAACAGATTCTGATACTGGCATAACCACTATGACGATTTCCTTTACCTCCGATTATATTTTGGCACATAGAGGTAAGGATGTAACCGTACGGTATAATGCTTCCTTGAATGAGAATGCAGGTCTCAACTTTGATAAAAATACCAATACGGTTAAGGCAGAATATACAAACAATCCGACCACGAATGACAAGGGAACAACAGAAGAAAAGAGAACTTATCATTATACCTTTGGTATTGATGCCAGCATCAACGGACTTGGAAGTACTGTAACAGAAGAGCTTTTGAAAACAGGAGAGGTTATTAAAAATCCTGACACAGGGGAGGAAACAGTAGAGCCTCTGGATGGTGCAACCTTTACTTTGACAAATAAAACCACTAATAAAGTTTATACGACCATATCTGGCATTGGAGAAGTTGGAAAAGAAGTAGATGAAAATGGTACTCCGATAAACGCAGACAGCTATATAAAACCCAGTGCTGGTTATCTGAAGTTCACAGGTTTGGATGCAGGTGAGTATGAGCTTCAGGAGACGAAGGCACCGGATGGTTACACCCTGAATCCCGTGAAAATTCCGGTAGAGATTACAGCGGAGTATAATACGGACGGAACTTTGAATAGCTATGTGATTAAAGTGGACGGAACAGTAATTGAGAAGGATACCGAGAAAACCTCTACCTATACGGCAACATACAAGAAAAATGATACAACAGGTGAAATGGATCAGACTCCGGGCAATGTGAATTCTGATACCCAGAAGGTTCCCAACACTAAGATTATCGGCCTTCCCTCCACCGGTGGCATCGGTACCACCATCTTCACCATTGGCGGATGTGCAATCATGATCATTGCTGCCGGCCTGTTCTTCGCAAGCCGCAGAAAGAAAGTGAAATAAGCAGGGGCGAAATAGCAGTCAGGCTTAACGCTTACATAAGATAATCTATCAATAGAGGATGGACCGGGGTGGGTGCAAGCCCGCTCCGGTATAACAAAAACCGGGAGTTCTGCCCGGTTCATGCAGCAAATTACAGCAATAAGGAGAGTCCGGATGAAAAAATTACTTGCAAAATTAATAGTGCCTCTTTTATTTCTGGCCGGGTTGTCCTTGCTGCTGTATCCCTTAGTGTCCAATGAGTGGAATACTTACCGGCAGAGCCAGCTGATCACCACCTACGATGAGGAGGTGGCGCAAAAGACAGAGGCGGGAGCCATTTCCTATGATACGGAGATGCTCCAGGCCAAGGACTACAACAATTCCCTGCAGCCCTACATTCTTCCCGATTCTTTTGCCACAGCCCAGAGGTCGGAGGAGGCGGATGAGAGATATATGTCCTGTCTGAATCTGACGGGAAACGGAATGATGGGGTATGTACAGATACCTAAAATCGATGTGAAGCTACCCATTTTCCATACCACGGAGGAGGAGGTGCTGCAGACGGCGGCAGGCCATCTGGAGGGCAGCTCCCTGCCGGTGGGAGGAGTGGGGAATCATGCAGTGATTTCAGCCCACCGGGGACTTCCCAGCGCCACCCTGTTTACCGATTTGGACCGGCTTGTGGAAGGAGACTATTTTCTCTTATATATTCTGGATGAGGTGCTTTGCTACCAGGTGGATGAGATAAACGTAGTGGACCCGGAGGATACCACCGCCCTGGCGGCGGAGGACGGAAAGGATCTGGTGACCCTTTTGACCTGTACCCCCTATGGTGTCAACAGCCACAGGCTTTTGGTGCGGGGAAGCCGGGTGCCCTATGAGGAAATCGAGGATGAGGTGGTGGCCGCCGGAGCCCTGGGGCCCAGCCTACATACCAATTACCTGCTCTGGGTAATTGTGGGACTTTCCGTTACCGGAAGCTTTATCCTTCTTCTGTTCTTCCTTGACAGAAAGAAGAGAAAGGCCGCCCGGCAGACTCTGCCTGCAGAAGAGGCCAAAGGGCAGGAGCCTGCAGAGAAGCAGCCGGAAGGTCCTGCCGGGAAGGCGGAAGGAGAGCCGGAAGAGGCAGAGCAGCAAGAACGGCCGGAAAAGCAAGAAGGGCAGACAGAAAAGCCGGAAGGACAGACAGAGAGACAGGAGCCATGAAGAGGAAACTGATGAATATTGTTTTCGGCCTGTTATTCCTGGCCGGATTTGGAATATTGGTCTATCCCACCGTATCCAATCAGTGGAATACCTACCGGCAGAGCCAGCTGATTACCAGCTATGAGGAAGCGGTGGCGGAGATGGAGCCGGAGGATTACACCCGAGAATGGGATTTAGCCAGAAGCTTCAATGATCTTTTACAGGAAAATAATCTGTACGGAGATGCCTTCGGGGAGACGGATACAGATTTGACAGATACGGAATACTGGGGGGTTCTCAATGCAGCAGGAGACGGAGTTATGGGCTATATGTCCATCCCGAAAATCAATATCCGCCTAGCCATTTATCATGGAAC
Source organism: uncultured Lachnospiraceae bacterium (assembly GCA_947574135.1). GTDB lineage: Bacteria > Bacillota > Clostridia > Lachnospirales > Lachnospiraceae > RGIG4284. Next base: position 26,086 of record CANPIM010000042.1, on the reverse strand, counting down.
GGGTGACGATGTGCTCCAGACCGGCATCGGCCACCTGAACGGAACCAAGCTTCCCATAGGAGGAACCAGCACCCACAGTGTACTGGCAGCCCACAGAGGCCTGCCCAGCGCCCGTCTCTTCACGGATGTGGACCAGCTGGAGCGGGGGGATCGGTTTTACATCCATATTTTGGATGAGATCCTGGCCTATGAGGTGGATCAGATATTACCCATGGTGGATAAGGACGACATGGACACCTTGCAGGAGGCCCTTTGCATAGAGGAGGGGGAGGATTACGTAACTCTCTTTACCTGCACTCCCTATGGTGTGAACAGTCACCGGCTCCTGGTCCGGGGAACCCGGATTCCCTACGAAGGAGAGGAAGAGGTGGCCAGCACTCCGGTGGATACCATGCTGAAATCTGTGCAGAATTACTATATGCTGTACTTAATTCTGGGATTGTCGGTAACCGTGTTGATAATCCTGTTTATGAAATTCCTGTTCCGGCCCCGCCGGTCAAACCAGGATTAACAGCAAAAGCCCGGACATGGGGAGGGCTGTAGCGGAACTCTAAAAAACAGCGGAAGCTCGGACAATGCCCGGAAGGATTTCAGGACGCGAAAGCGTGGGGAAATTCTTCCAGAAGAGGGGGCATGGGGAGAGCTGTAGCGGAACTTCTAAATAGGAGGTATTGGAAAATGGTGAAAAAAAGGAGCATTGGCGTCGCTCTGGCCGTTGTTTTTGCCCTGCTGGCGCTGACCATCCGGACGGATGTGGCTCATGGAGCCATAGGCATTGAGACGGAAAGGACGGACTGTTCGATTTCCTTTGATCTGGCTGTGGATGCCCAAAAGCCCCAGCCCGGGGAGGAGCAAAAGCCAGGGGGAGAGCAGAAGCCGGGAGAAAGCGGAGATCCCACCACAGGGGACGGCGGGGAGCAGGAGCTGACCGGGTTTGTGGAATTGGAGAAGCTGCTCATAGAGGTGGAGCTCTATAAGGTGGCGGATGTAAATGTAAGCGGCAAATATATAGAGCCCAAAACCGGGGATACCAGCCTTTATGGGGCATTAAAGAGCGAGCTTGCCGGGGTAAGCTCCGAGACAAAGGCGGCCCAGTGGCTGGAGATGGCGGAAACGGCCATGAAGCAGGTGGAGGAAGGGAAGCTCTCCCCTGTGAAAACGGCCACTCTGAATTCCGGAAATGGAAATGAGATAACCAATCTTTCCACTGGGCTCTATCTGGTGGCGGCCAAGGAGGTACAGTCTCCGGAGTATATCTATCGCTTTACCCCTTATCTGGTATCCCTTCCGGGAAACGATTACCAGCAGGAGGGGGACAGCGATGCTTGGATTTATCAAGTGAGGGTGAGCCTAAAGCCCAGCCAGGAGAACCGATACGGGGATTTGGAGATCACCAAGACCCTTAACTCCTATAACGCCACGCTGGGAGGCGCCACTTTTATTTTCCAGGTGGATGCCAAGAAGGACGACATTGTGTTCAGCGACGTGGTTTCCATAGTCTTTGACCAGCCGGGGACTAGGACTGTGAAGCTGGCGGAGCGGATTCCCGCCGGAGCCACGGTAACTGTAAAAGAGGTATACAGCGGTGCCAGCTATGAGGTGGTCTCGGATCCGGAGAAAACCACCACCATTGTGGCCAATGACCCGGATCATCCCGGCGCTGCAGCTTCTGTGGATTTTACCAATGATTATGATGAGCGGCTCAATGGGGGAACCAGCGTGGTGAACCATTTTATATACACGGAGCCGGAGGGCGGCGATGCTGGCACGGATTCCGGAAGCGGAGCGCAGACCCCTGAGGGAGTCTGGGACTATGAGCAGTTGAAGGATTCCACCCAAGAGACAGGGAGGGCTGTAGAGCATGAAGAAAATGCGGAATAAAAAAATGCTGGGTCTTGCGGCTGCGGCCCTGGTGCTGACAGCCGGTGCGGCCACAGGCAAGGCCATGGCGTATTTTACCACCTATGTGACGGCCCAGGGAGGGCATGAGCTGGAGCTGGGCTTTACCACCACCATACCCAATGAGGTGGTGAAGGACTGGACCAAGGATATCACCCTGACCAACACGGGAGAGAAGGACTGCTATGTCCGGGTAAAGACCTTTGCAGGGACAAAATATAAGCTGGATTACGTGGACGGGTCGGGAGGCAGCTGGTCGGCCGGTCCGGAAGGGTATTATTACTGGCACGGCATTCTGGCTCCGGGAGAGACCACAGGATCCCTTCTGGTGAAGATTGATAAGCTGGAGGCCACGGAGAGCTTTAACGTCATAGTTGTTCAGGAGTGTACACCGGTGCCCTATGATGAAGAGGGAAATGCCCTGTCCTGGGATCAGGTGGATTGGTCCAGAACAGCGGACGTGGTGAAAAATGAAAGCCAGGAGACGGTAAAAGGGGAGGAGGGTAAGGAATGAGAAAGAAGAAAAACGCTTTTTTAAATAAATCCTTCCTGCTCTTTGGGGCCTCGGCCATTTTATTGCTTATGAGTACAGTGGGGAGCACCCGGGCGGCCCTTACCTATTACAGTGAAAATTATGAAATGCAGATAGAGGTCCCCAGCATTGGGGTGAGCCTGGTGGAGAACGGCCAGGTGGTGAGCCACCGGAATTACGTGAATGACAAGTGGCAGGAGAATACAGGAGAGCTGTTGGCCAATATGCTGGGAGAAGAGGAAAAGCTGGTTCTGGGAAAGAAATATCCCGAGGCTTTAAGTGTGCGAAACAGCGGAACCATTGACAGCTATGTGCGGGTGATTCTCCACAAAAACTGGACCAAGGACGGGGAGAATGTGGATACGGAGCTTTCCCCGGAGCTTATTGAGCTGAATCTTTTGGGAAACGGTTGGATTGAGGATGAAAATGCCTCCACCAGAGAGCGCACGGTCCTCTATTACACCCAGGTGCTGCCCAGCGGGCAGGAGACTGCGCCCCTTTCCGATGTGCTGCGGATCAATCCGGAGATTGGAACCAAGGTAACGGAGACCAGAACCACCACAGCCACGGGAACTACCATTACCACTACCTTTGCCTATGATGGCTACCGCTTTAATCTGAAGGCCGAGGTAGACGCAGTCCAGACCCACAATGCCGTGGATGCCATTAAGAGCGCCTGGGGCGTGGATGTGGCCATTGGCGGGGACGGGTCCTTAAGCCTGACAAGAGGAGGAGTAAAGCCCTCCACGTCTGCTCCAGAGCAGCCCTAGAAGAGGCACTGTGAGAGAAGATGGAACATAGAGCAGAAAAAACGAAGGGCAAAAAACCACTGGCCACAGGCATAAGGGCTTTGGGAATGCTTTTGTTGGTGGCTTTGGTGGCAGCCTGTATTCCCCTCACGGTTCCCAGACTCTTTGGCTATCAGATTTATTCTGTGGTAAGCGGCAGTATGGAGCCGGCCATTCCCGTGGGCAGCCTGGTCTATATTAAGGCGCAGGAGCCGGAGAATGTTCAGGAGGGGGATGTGATTGCCTTCTACGGCGCCAGGGACTCGGCGTCTATCATTACCCATCGGGTGGTGGAGAACCGGGTTCTCATGGGAGAATTTATTACCAAGGGTGACGCCAATCAGACGGAGGATATGAATCCCATTCCCTATGACCATTTTATTGGGAAGGTGACCCGCTCTATTCCCCGGGTGGGAGGTGTGGCGGAAATCTTCACAAGCCGTCAGGGAAAGGGAGCCGCCGCAGGCATGATTGTGACTGCAATCCTGCTGCAGATACTGGCATCCCTGCTGGAATGGAATCCCGGGGCGGGGAAAAAGCAGAAGAGGAGCACAAAGACAGGAGGTAGTGGAAAATGAAAAAGAGATATGGTTGTCTTGCCTTGGCAGCCTTTATGCTTGTGAGCAGTACCATCACCGCCTATGCGGATGATTATAAGGGAAAGGACGGCTGGAAGGCGGAGTTTACGGGAGATGCCATAGACAGTAATTTTACTTCCAAGGCCTTTGCGGAGGAGGTTACGGGCCTGCAGCCCGGGGACAGCATCGAGATTCAGGTGGCGGTGAAAAACGGCTCTGACCGGGATACGGACTGGTATATGAGCAATGAGGTGCTGCAAAGCCTGGAGGACAGCAGTTCCGCTAAGGGCGGCGCTTACACTTATGTGCTGACCTATGTAAACGGCAAGGGGGAGAGCACCACTCTCTACAGCAGTGAGAGCGTGGGTGGCGAGGCCGTTACGGCCGCCGGTGAGGGCCTTCACGAGGCCACGGATAACCTGGAGCAGTTCTTTTATCTGGACCGGCTGGGAAAAGGCGGTCAGGGGCATATTACCTTAAAGGTGGCCTTAAACGGAGAGACCCAGGGCAATGCCTACCAGAATACCCTGGCCAGGCTGCAGCTGAATTTCGCCGTGGAGGGAGCCGCCGGCGGGGACACCCCTACCCCGGGCAGCAGTAAAAACAAGACTCGTATGGTAGGCTCCGTACAGACCGGAGATCCCGGCGGCATGGTGCGCTGGTCCATTATTACGTTGATTAGCGGGCTGGCTCTGTTGATCTGCGCCGTTATCTATCAGAAAAAGAGCAGAGGAGGGGAAGGCTATGAATAGACGGGGAAGGCTTTTTGCAGGTCTGCTGGCCTTTTGCCTGATGGTTCAGCTGTGCAGCCTGAACAGCTTTGCGGCAGAGGTGGAGGAGCCCTACACCTATCAAATTACCTTTTATGCGGGGAATCAGGGAGTATTTCCGGGGACCGGTCAGATTCAGGTGGTGGATGCCCAGAACAGACGGGTGCCGGCCCAGGTGACCATGCGCTCTGACGGATCCGCCATTACTGTGGAAAATCTGGAGGCTGGTTCCACGGTCACCTTTGACGATATTCAGGGCAGCGGGGTAAACCTTGAGGAGAACAGCCAGTATTACGTCCGGGGGCTGCGCAAGGGCGGGTATGACAATGATACCGTCACCTCTCCGGCTTTCCGGGTGGAGCAGGATCAGGATTACGTGGTGGCCTACGGTATCCGGGGAGAGATGGTTTCCTATGTGATTCATTACCAGGATGCGGCGGGAAACGCTTTGGCTCCCAGCCGTACCTATTACGGAAATGTGGGGGACCGTCCGGTGGTGGCCTTTGTGTACATTGAGGGCTACGAGCCCCAGGCCTACAACCTGACCAAGACCCTGTCCAAAAATGAGGCGGATAATGTCTTTACCTTTGTATACACCCCTGTGCCCGCCGGTGGCGGCGGTGGCGGAACCGGAGGCGGTGAGACCACGGAGGAGACCGTCGTTAACGGCGGCGTTACCGTGGTAGAGCCCGGCGGAGCCGGTACAGGCGGCGGTGGCGGAGCGACTGCGCCTGATGAAGGAGAAGGGGAACAAGGCGAGGAAGGCGAGGATGTTCCTTTGTTAGATATGCAGGAGGAGGAGGTACCCCTGGCTGAAGGGCCTGAGGATCTCATTGACCTGGACGAGGAGGAGGTACCCCTGGCTTACCGCATTGGCAACCTGGAGGAAGGCGCCACCAATATGCTGGGCGCCGTGGTAGTGGGAGCCAGCGCTTTGGCCGCTCTCATTGTCATGACAGTGATCTTGGTGAAGCGGCGCAAAAAGCAGGCGGCTGCGGAGGAGCAGGAGAAATAAGGAGAAAATCGTCTGCCGATGTAAAAATGGGGAGACTTTTAGACAGATAGGGCCGTTGCAGGAATGCAGATAAAAGTATTGCTGCAGCAGCCCTTTTTTGGATCCCTTTTGTTGTTCTGGAAAAGCTAGCTGGTAAAATCTATCTTGCAGGAGCCCTCACAGGAGAAAAATTCTTGGTTTTAGAGGAAATCTGAAAGACAAATGAACAGTTCCTCATAAATACAAACGGGAATAGTATCCGCAAAGGAATACTGCTGGGTTCCTGTTTCATGCTCAAAATCATAGACCATGACGGTAGATTTCAATGGGTTTACAATCCAGTATTCCCGGACGCCGGCTGTACGATACTTAAAAAGCTTTATGCCATAATCCATTTGCTGGGTTGTGGGGGAAACGATCTCGATAATCCAGTCAGGGGCTCCATGGCAGCCCTTGTCGTCAAGTTTATTCTTGTCGCAAATCACAGAGATATCCGGCTCCACATAATTCAAATCATCTTTATTTAAAAATACCGCGAAGGGGGCGATGTCAATTTCGCAGGCTCCTTTTTTTGCGTCCACATAATCGGCAATCCTCCTGCTCAGGGAGAGCAAAAGCTGCTGATGTGTTCGGCCAGGGGGCGCCATAGCGTACAGCTGTCCGTCAATCAATTCTGCACGCTGACCTTCCGGAAGGGCATAGATATCCCGGATAGTGTGGAGCTTATTTTTTGGTAAGGGCATATAAATCTGTCTCCTTTCGTCTCTATTGACTTTTTTACAACAACGTTTTTCTTTTAGTATACTACAGGGAATCCCAAAAAACAAACAAACCCGGAAAAAACATGCTTACTTGCCAATACCCAAGACATACGATATAATAAAAATGTCTCTCTGAAACATATTACCAGAAGAAAAGGACTTGTATGAAAAGCTGGGGCGAAATGCCCTGTGGCGCCACGGAGAAAACAAAATGACATTACAGGAAGCAATAGCCAAGCTGGTGCGATACTGCGGGCAATATCAATCCCACGGCTTTATGATGGATGAGCGAAATACGGACGTGACCTTTCATGTGGAATTGCCGGAGGAGAAGAAAATCCGGGATTCCATTGGAAGCTTGCGGGTGATTCTCCTCACAGGGGAGGCCGGGGACGGGAAAACACGGATGATGCGGAACCTGGAGCCCCTGTTTAGAGAGTATGGGTTTTCCCGGATCTATACGGATTTTTCCGCCCTGGGGGAGGAGGAGAAGGAAGCGCTTATGGAAAAGCTGCGGGGCGTCCTTGACGGGGAGGAGCAGGAGAAGCTGGTCATCTCGGCCAATGTGGGGATTTTTACCCAGGCGGTGATCCGGTATGATATGGCCCTTATGGGAGAGCTTACAAGGGCGCGGGAGGATGTGCACATCTGCAACTTTGAGAACCGCAATCTGGCCGAGGACAAGGCGGCCTTTGGACGGATTGTAAAAAGCTTTTTGACAGAGGGGAAAGAGGAGAAGGGGGCTCTTACCTGTACTGAGACCCATTGTCCCTGTTATGGGGAGTGTGCCTTTCAAACCAATATGAAAAAGCTTCTGTCAGAGGCCGGCACGGAGGCTGTACGGGCCCTGTGCAATGCCATCTATCTCACGGGAGGGCATCTTACTTTTCGGGAGCTTTTGTCTCTGCTCTCCTATATGATTACCTTTGGGCAGGATTGTGAGGAGCGCCGGGCCTATGTGGAGAGGGGAGGCTCAAAGGAGCAGGTATTGTATTATCAGGTGTTTGAGAAGAGCCGGGACGACCTGCTTCACAAGGTAGCCGTCATGGATCCGGCCCTGAATGGAGGGGAGTATCCCCCCAGGAGGGTCAAGACCAAGGAGGACTATATCCGTTACCGGCGCTGGCTTTTCTTTGAGGAGGGGCAGGACCATTTTTCTATGCTCCATGTGGACTATCTGGTGGAATTCTATCAGGTTTTGGAGTATATGAACCGGCCTCCCTTTCACTATGACACCATAAAGGACCGAAACACCACCCTCCAATGTCTGAAACGGGGCATCAATAAAATGAGCAGCCAGGGGAAGAGCGACGGAGGCCTGGTGGTCACGGACACGCCCATGATTCTGGGAAATCAGATACGGCTGGAGTTTATGGTAATGCAGGATTTGAGCATGATCTGGCACAGGTATGACATCCAGCCCGGGAAAAAGAATGAGCGATCCTCCCGGCTGTGGAATAAATTTTATTTGAGCTATGTGTCCAAAAAGGACCGGAAGCTAATCAGCCTGCTCATGGATTACCGGCAGTTCCGTTATCTGATGCTGTGCAATGACGACTATTTTCTAAACCGGAATGAGCTGACCATGGAGGAATACGCGGTGAATACCTTCTACCGAAAGATTTTGCAGGAGCGGGGGGAGGCCTATGAGTCTGTGATTGTGCGGTTTGAGGACAAGACCCGGGAGCAATGTGATTTTTCTCTGCTGGTCCATGAGAGCGATGATATTTTCTCTGACGAGAAAAGCCGGAGCATCCGCATTCGCAGGGAAGATTAAGGAGGCGTGTTTTGAACAAAAATACGGGAAAAAGAGAGACGGCGTGGGAAGGTCTGGCGGCCTATGTGGGGATTACCGCGCCGGAGACCCCCAAGTATTTGCTGGCAAACAATTTTCTCCTGGACTATTTTGAAACCTCCAGAAATGTGGAACAGGAGTACAACTATGCTGCCTTTCAGGAGAAGGGAACCCTCTACACGGAGGAGGAAAAGAATGAGGACTTGCTAAAGAGCTCCTTTGACAGCTTTTTTCGGAGATATCTGGGGGAGGACAGCATCCGGGCGGAGAACAGACGCTTAAATGAAAACAAGCATTTTTATTTTCCCTTTATGCCGGACATGCTGGTGAGTACCCCGGCCAATCTGCGGCATCTTTTATTTTATCTGCAAAATCTGGGAAAGGATTATGATTTTGGCCGCATGCAGGGGCTTCTTCGGGAATATATCTTTCAGGATAACACGGGGATTAACTATATTATCAAGATCCTGCTCCAATGCCAGGAGGAGGAGATCAAACTGAAAAAGCCTGTGGACAGGAAGGTCTGGCAGGGCTTTTGGGGGATGCTAACCCTCACCGAGCGCAACCGCATGCGCAGGCTTTCGGATCAGCTGAATGAGGATTTGGAGGTGCTGCTGACTCATGCCTATTTTCGGAAGCTGGATTTTTATCGGCGCTATAACTACCTTGCCATGCTGCTGACCAGCTATGTAATCCAATATATTGTATACCGGAAGGGCAGAAATGTCTATATGCTCTGTCAGGGGGCGGCCAGAGACAGCCGCTTAAGCGGAGCCTTTCACAGGGCCTGCTGCAATAATTACGCAGATATCCGGTCCCTGTTTCCGGAGCTTTTGAAGGCCTTTTACATAAAAACCATCAGACGGAAAAATCCGGAGGAGGAAAGCATTTTCCTTTTGGCCAAGAACGGAAAGGTAACCGTCAATGGGACTGAGTTTGAGGAATTTTTGATTGGGACCTTTCAGAGTAAACGCCTAAGGAAGCTTGCCTATGAGGAGGTGAGAAAGGCCTTTGGGCTTAAGGAGGGGGAGGAAAAGCCCTTTTCCGTGGAGGAGTTTGTGGTACGGTACATTCATTTGACAGGCTCCAGGCAGGGCTCCACCCTGACCAAGATGTCCTCGGCTCTGCCCACCAGTGGCAGGCAGATTGATATGGTGTTTCCCCAGAACAGATCCAGCAAAAAATATTTTGCCATGTCGGAAACCCTGTCTGAGTTTTATATCAGGCTGTATTTGGCCAGAAAGGGGCAAAGATACGATTATCTGGACCATTTTATCCGGGATTTGCAGGAGCGGTATCATATTTTGCTGGTGAAGTCAGCACAGGGGGAACAGGCCCTTCGGGCTGCAAGGATTTCCCTGTCAGCCCAGGAGTACGGCGTAAACAAAAGGGTTTTTATCGATATGCTTGGCGGCATCAACTGTCTCATTAAGCTTTCGGACAGCGGCTATGTTATCACACTCCCGGAGGAGAAAGGGGATTTTAAATTACTATGACGGAAATCCAGGAGATGCAGGAGTTTTTTATCAAATATATCCGGCAATATATCCGGCTGCTTACGGGAGAGAGGGAGGAGTTTTTCCTTTCTCTGTGCGATCTGGAGGAGGAGCCTCTTAAGCTTCTGGACCATATGGAGACGGAGGAGTTTGAGGTTCTTCTTGTGGAGCACGGCGATTACGCAAGGGCTGTGCAGGTGAGAAATGACCCGGAGGTGAAGCGCATTGTTTTGCTGTCCGGGGAAGGGGTAAAGCAGATAGATTCTCTCAAGGATTTTCACGAATACTCTGTAAAGGGAGAGAGGCGGGAGGATTTCTGGGAGTGCATGGAGGCAGCCTTTTCCCTGAAGCTGTCCAAGAAGGTCAGGGATTTTCTGGATGTGATTCTCAATGAAGGGGAAGAAAGCTTCTGGGAATTTTTTACATATTTCTGCGACTGTGTGGCAGGGGACCAGATAAAGCCTGACAGGATGAACCGGAATCTGCCCCAGCTTGGCATTTGGGGAGTCAGGAGCAGAGAGGTCCTCACCAAGGGAGAGATCCGGCGAATCATCCGGGTTTCCAAGGATGAGGTGGTGGAGCGGCGTCTGACCAAGGCTCTCCTGGAAAATCGAATCAAAAAGGGGGAGGGCATTGTCTCCGATAATTTGGCCCGGGGGGATATTCAGGCCATCCGGGAGAAGATTTCCTATGGGGTGGCCAAGGAGTGGCTGCGGGGACCGGCACGAGGCGGAGAAGGAGATGCGCCGGCTTCCGGGGATGCCCCGGAGGAGAAAAGGCAGGAGCAGTGCTCCTATGGACACTGGCTGGTGGAGAAGCCAGACATTACGGTGGAGGAGCTGGAACAGTGCTGGCTGGAGGATCGGAAGGAGGAGGAGCAGGAGTGGGCCCTTGACTGGGAGGAGTATCGGGCCCTGGAAGATCCAAAGGACTATGAGGAGCAATTTGAGCAGCTGGAAAACAGGATCCGGGAGATGAATATACCCGGGGAGCGTATCTGGCAATTTTTAGACAAGCTAAGAAATTTTCAGGAAGCTTTTACTGCGGCCTATCCCAAGGTTATGAAATTTACGCCTGTCTGTCTCAAGGGCTTTTGTGAGGTGTCTGCGGCATACACCCAGGCGTACCTTGAGCTTCTTTCCTTTGCTCTTACCGATGCAATGATTCGGCAGAAGCTTTTGAAGGCGGGAATTGTGTCCGGTCTGGAGAATCTGTTTTGTCAGTTGGACGGGGAACGGATCAAAATGCCCTTCTATCATCCAGTCTGCGTGCTCTATTTTCTGGGCCTGCAAAAAATGTATACCTTTGCCCTGGAGCAGGAGACGGAGGAGCAGATTGAGATCCCGGTCCGGGAGACCCTGCTGGCGCTTATCCGAAAGCTTGGCATGGAGTTTCCGGTAAGCTTTTTGCGCTGGCAGGATCAACTCTACGCCCTGGACTATACCACCGTATGGAATAAGGGGGCAGTGGAATTCGCCAGCACCCAGGGGGAGGTGACCTATTCCGCCCTGGATCTTCGGATGGTGTATAAACAGATTACGGATTACCTTTTGCGGCATCCTCTGGTGACGGAAATCACCATCGCCCTGGTGGAGATCAGCGATCTGCGAGGTTTTCCTCAGCTTATAGATAAGATTCGACAGATCTCGGAGTCCCCCGGGTGTAATATAGGGAGGGTGGTTTTTCGGATCCTGTCCTCCCGGGAGGAGGAGCTGAAAAAGCAGCTGGCCGGTCTGTGGGATATGATGGGAACCGACGATCTGGTTCGGTTCCGCTTTGGGAGAAAGGATTTCCGGGGTCCAAAGGGATATGACATGGAAAGGGTGGTCTCCCAGGCGGATATGGTGGTGCTGGCCGACAGCTCTGTTTTATACTATGAGCCCCGTATGGAGCGCTTTCGGGCGGGTGGGAATGCGCTCCAGAACAGGCTGAGCCAGATCCGGGTGGAGGAGCAGACAGACCGGTATTTTACTCAGGGAGCCTGTGACATCCAGATTCTGTGGGATACTCTTCAGAAGGCGGAGGAAAGCAGGGAGGAGGGCTTTTGGCAGTGGAAGAGCCGGGAGCCGGACGGCCGGGTGCTGTCCTATATCAATCGGGTGGTTTCGGAGGATTCCAGGCGCACCGTGGTGATGCTCAGCTCCAATCCGGGGATTCTCAACGAGATTTATAAGGACAGCTTTATCCAGGCCCACCGGAAAAACGACAATGGAAAGAGCATTACCCTGATTAATTTTGCCGGGGATAACCGGCTGAAGCGGCTGCCGGTAAAGGGAGAGGCCCGTATCCGTTATTCCCTGTCCGATTTTTACAGCGGGTTTCTGGAGATTCCGGATATGCCCGGGCTTCTGTGTGGGGAGATCGAGGACATTGATATGGAGCTGTACCTGGAGGAGGGGGAGTTTCACAGCCTGTGTACGGCTTATATGGAGAACCCGAAGCAGGGGGATGAGGCCTGGCGGGAGGCCTGTGAGGAATGGCTGAAATGGAGCTTCCAAGACTTTCCCAAGGGCAAAAATATTCTGATCCGGTATTTTGGGGATTTGTGGATGAATTACTGGTCGGAGGGGGTTCGGAGCGTGCCGGCCGGGCTCATGGTCCGAAGGCTCTTGGAGGGAGGGCTTATTACCACCCATTATCAGGAGAGGGAGCTGGAGGAGAGAAGGAGCACGCTGGCCCTGGAGGACGACTGCATGGAGGCCGTGACCATCCAGGAGATTTTGCAGTTTATTGCGCATAAGGCCGTGATAGACAGTCAGTCGGCGCAGCAATACTGTGAGAAGTACGATCCGGAAATACTCCGGCGCATTTGGAGAAGCGAGCAAAAGGAGCACATTTTGGAGGAAAAGGGGCGAAAGAAGCTTCTGGAGCTTAAAAAGCTTGTGGAGCTGCGGGAAGAGGCCCGGCAATAGAAAACAGGAGAGGAATGAATAAGGGCATATGAGTACAAAAGCGAAGGTGATTTTTGTGAATTCTTTTAAGGGCGGGGCGGGAAAAACCACCCTGGCTCTGACCCACTGCATTGACAGCCTGTTTCACGGGAAAGAGGAGTACGAAAATATTATCTATATGGACCTGGATATTCTGGGGACCGGGACCTGCTTCCTCTTTCGGGATGGGCGTTTGCCGGAGGCGAAATGCTTTGAAAAGCAGGAGGCTCCTGTGGAGGTGCCCCTCACCCTGGACGAAGAGAGTGGGAGCATTTATGTGGCCTATTTGAATCCCAAGCTTAAGATCCGTTCTGTCTATGGAAATGGACATTATGTAAACCATCAGGGGATTGCGGCGGCAGATATTCTGCATAAGGTGGTAAAGTTTATCCGGGAGCAGGTGAAGGAGGTGCCGGCCACCTTATTTGTCCTGGACTGCGCCCCCGGCTTCTCTGATATGGAGCAGGCCATTCTGAAGGAATGCTATCAGCAGGAGACCCTGGGGAAGGTGGAGATTGAGGAGGATTACGTGACCACCCTGGATTCCGCCCATATGAAAAAGTGCATCCAGTGTCTCAACGACACCATCAAGGCGCTTCCCCAGCTGGCATCCAGGCGGAATATCCAGGTGGTGCTCAATGACATTCAAAATTATTCCGGGTATCTGGACACTTCCTGGTCGGAGAAGGTGGAGCAGGGCTGGAGGGATATTGTGGGGAAAATGCGAAAGGAGCTGTGCAATGACAATCTTGTCATAAGAAGGTGGAGGTATTCGGAGGACATTGCCCAGCTCAGCGTCTATGGAAGCGAGAGCGTGGTGGAAAATCACACGGAATGGTATGTGTTTACGGAGGATAGCTATCAGATTTTATACCAGAAGGAAAAGGAGAGTAAGAAAGAGTAAAAGAAAGGTGTAAGGGCATGGGAAATTTCAAAAGCTTTCGGATTTGCGATGAGGAGATGTATGAATATTTTGAGACCCTGTTTTACCAGGAGGATCAGCGGCTTCCGGCAAAATGGCGCCTGGAGGTAGCCAGAGAGGCGTATGGTCGGACGGAGCGCTATGCGCCCATGCTTCTGGGCTCCAAAAGCCTTTTATATGGAGCGGAGGATGCGCAGAAGCAGGCCTGCCTGCTGGAGGGCTTTGAGAAATTTCTTCATGAGTATGTTGGGGTGGAGGGGCTGGAGGAGCTTTTTATCAACAACTACGGAGTGATTGAAAATCATATTTTTCTGGAGCATGACGCCCAGGGTCAGTCCAAAAATATCCGGGAGCATGCCAAGCACCAGATGAAGAATGCCTATCTGGGCTCTGTTTTGCTCCTGGACTGCAAATATGGAAGGGACATGGCAAAAAATATTTACCAGGCCCAGAGCCCAATCACCCGCTATTTAAGACAGGAGGCGGAGAGAATTTTTAAAAGGTTGCATCCCAGAACGGCCAGGGAGCCTTTGGAAGTGGAGCTCTTAAGTGTGTTGGAGGAAATTTCCTATAAAGCCTTTATGGTCTCCGCCCTTCTCCATGATATTGGATATCCTCTGGCCTACTACCTCAGGTCAGCGGAGCAGATGACAGAGTATCCTCCCTATCTTCGGATCCTCTGTCCCATGGTGAAGGTAAACTTTGCGGAGCTCAAGTCCTGTCTGCTGGACAGCCGGCTCTTTCAGCTGGTGGAGGCTAAGGAGATCCAGAAGAAATACCAGGAGGATGATCACGGGGTTTTGTCGGCCCTGAGCCTGTTGATGCATTTTTATCACAACGGAAGGGTCTACACCCTGGACGCCATGCAGCGCTGCATCCTGGAGACGGCGGCCATTGCCATCTACCGGCACACGGATCGGTTTCCGGAGGGAGAGCGGATGGTATACCTGACGGATCCCATTTCCTATATGGTGCGATTGTGTGATGACTTACAGGAGTGGGATCGGTTTAAAATCTCCATTAGCGGCAAGCACAATTATCTCCAGTGCGGAAGATGCGGGCGGAAAATTTCCGAGAGCAGGGGGAATTATGTGTGCGCATGTGGGCAGAATTACAGGAAGATCACCCAGATTCCCAATCAGAAGGTGAATTATATCTGTCTGTGCGACGAGCTGGAGATCAGGAAGGATCGGGAGGAGACCAGGATTTTTCTAAAGTTTCATTTGATGAAGCAGCTGGAAATTCTCCTGGAGGATTACCGGGCCGCCTATAGAACCCAGAAAGACTTAGAGCGGGTGGAGCTTATGCTTCGGGATCAAACGCTGGAGCCGGGAATTTCCCTTGGATTTTTTGTGTCCAACAATCCGGTTCTTTTGATTCAGGAAATGCTAAGGGAGAGCAAAAGGAGCCGGGATGAGGTGGAGGACTGGATGGAGAATCAGGCGGAGGAGGAAAAGCGGGAACCTCTGAAGGCCTTTTGGAAGGCCTTTTTGGAGAAGGAAAAGGAGAATCCCTTTGGGGAACAGGCGGAGGGAAACCGGCTTCGGTATGGGGAGAAGGCGGGGAAATTTGTGTCGGATTATTTTGGGGAGATCTATAGTTTGTATGGGATGTTGTTTCCAAAGAAGAAGGGGGCAAAAGGAGAAGATGAGGGCGTGATGGAAGATGGGGGTTGACATTCCAAGACTGATCCCTTACAATACTAGCATAACAGCATAGCTCTGGGGAGTCTGGCGCGCCAGGCTGAGAGGGAAGCATTCCGAACGATTCCGACCCATTAAACCTGATACGGATCATGCCGGCGTAGGAAGTTAGCGAAACGCAGATAGAGTGGGAATTATAGACGCATCCGAAAGGGTGCGTTTTTCTTTGCTTTAAGGGAAATTGCATCCTGGAAAGCAAAAGCCCTCCGGGGGATGTCATCAGGTCAGAGCTTTCTGCTTACAAACGCCAACAAGGCGGGAAAGAGAGGAAAATGTATGCAGTACACAACCCAGATGCATGCGGCCAGACAGGGCATTCTCACCAAGGAAATGGAGGCTGTGGCCAAAAAGGAGCAGATGGATCCTGTGGAGTTTATGGGGCATATGGCCAAAGGCAGGGTGGTTATTCCCTGTAACAAGGTACATACCAGTATTGAGCCAAACGGAATCGGAAGCTGTCTGCGCACAAAGATCAATGTGAACCTGGGGGTTTCCCGGGATTGCAGGGACATGGACATGGAGATGGACAAGGTACAAATGGCCGTGGATATGGGGGTGGAGTCCATTATGGACTTAAGCTCCTTCGGGGATACCCGGAAATTTCGCAGAAGGCTGACCCGGGAATGCCCGGCCATGATTGGCACAGTACCTATCTACGACGCGGTGGTGCATTACCACAAGGCATTGAAGGATATTACCACAGAGGAGTGGCTGGATGTGGTAAAAATGCACGCAGAGGACGGGGTGGACTTTATGACCATTCACTGCGGAATTCACAGGTCCACGGCCAAGCGGTTTAAGAAAAATAAGCGGCTTATGAACCTTGTTTCCCGGGGAGGCTCCATCATCTTTGCCTGGATGGAGATGACGGGAAAGGAAAATCCTTTTTATGAGCATTTTGATGAGATACTGGACATTTGCCGGGAATACGATGTGACCTTGAGCCTGGGAGACGCCTGCCGTCCCGGGTGCCTGGCGGATGCCTCGGACATTTCCCAGATGGAAGAGCTGATTGTCTTGGGAGAGCTGACCAAGCGGGCCTGGGATAAGGATGTGCAAGTATTGATCGAGGGGCCGGGTCATATGCCCATGGACCAGATTGCCGCCAATATGAAAATGCAGGAGACCCTGTGCCACGGAGCACCCTTCTATGTGCTGGGTCCTCTGGTGACGGACATAGCCCCAGGGTATGATCATATTACAGCTGCCATCGGCGGGGCCATTGCGGCCATGCACGGGGCTTCCTTCCTGTGCTATGTGACCCCGGCGGAGCATCTGCGTCTGCCCAATGTGGAGGACGTAAAGGAGGGCATTATAGCCTCCCGTATTGCAGCGCATGCGGCGGATGTGGCCAAGGGGATGAAGGGGGCAAAAGAGCAGGATTATGAGATGAGCCTGGCCAGAAAGCAGCTTAACTGGGAAAGGCAGTTTGAGCTTTGTCTGGACCCGGAGAAGGCCAGGCGCTATCGCTCGGAGGCTCGGCCGGAGAAGGAGGATACCTGTAGCATGTGCGGCAATTTCTGCGCGGTCCGGAATATGAACCGGATTCTGGACGGAGAAATCGTCAGTATTTTTGATGAGTGAGAGGAGGAGAAATCTATGAAATTTTCAACAAGAAAGCTTTCGGCTGCCGGGATGCTGGTGGCCTTAGGTGTCTGTCTATCCGCATTTTCCATTCCCGTGGGCGCATCCCGGTGCTTCCCCATACAGCACCTTATCAATGTGCTGGCCGGGATCTTTCTGGGGCCGGTTTACGGAACGGCTATGGCCTTTTGCACCTCTTTGATTCGGAATCTTATGGGAACCGGGAGCCTTCTGGCCTTTCCGGGGAGCATGGTGGGGGCCTGCCTGTGCGGCATTGCCTACCAAAGGACCCATAAGTTGCTCTGGACCTATGCAGGAGAAGTCTTTGGCACGGGAATCCTGGGCGGGGCGCTTTGCTGGCCGGTGGCTGTCTTTATCATGGGAAAGGAGGCGGCTCTTTTCACCTATGTGCCTGCCTTTCTAATCAGCACCCTGGGAGGCACCTGTATGGCGGCGCTTTTGCTGGCAATTTTGGCCCGCTCCCGGGCCCTGGAGGCCTTAAAGGGGCTTTTGGAGGCCAGGAGCCTGTGAAAACCGTCTTGACTATTGCCGGGTCTGACAGCGGAGGCGGGGCCGGGATCCAGGGGGATTTAAAGACCATAGAGGCCCATAGCTGCTTTGGTATGAGCGTCGTCACGGCGGTAACTGCCCAGAATACCCGGGAGATTTTGGCTGTTCAGGAGGTTTCTGGAAAAATTTTACAGAAACAGCTGGAGGCCGTGCTCTCGGATATCCGGCCGGATGCCGTAAAGATCGGTATGGTGTACAGCCGGGAAAATGTGGAGTTGATAAGCCAGGCCCTGAGGCGGTGGGAGCACGGGCCGGTGGTGGTGGATCCGGTGATGGTATCCACCAGCGGCCGGTTATTGTTAAAGTCTCAGGCTGTGGAGGCGCTGGAGGAGCAGCTGTTTCCTCTGGCGGCTCTGCTGACACCCAATTTGCCGGAGGCCAGGGCCTTGCTGGAGAAAAAGCCGGGCTTTTGGAAGGAAGAGCGGGCTGGGCTTTTGGAAGGAGCGCCTGTGGGTGAATGGAAGGATACTGGGAGGGAAGATTCCTTTATGGAAGAAGCGGCCCATGCTCTTTGCAAACGATATAGAACGTCTGTTCTTTTGAAGGGAGGCCACCGGGAAAAGGGAGCCTATGACCTTCTGTGTGATAAGGGACAGCTTGTTTGGTTCCGGGGGGAGCAGATACAGGAGGCAAAGGGAAGCCACGGGACAGGCTGCGCCCTGTCCAGCGCCATTGCCTGTAACCTGGCGGCGGGAATGTCCCTTCCGGAGGCGGTAGGAGAGGCCAAGACCTATGTGGCCGGAGCCCTTTTGCATGCTCCGGGGCTGGGGCAGGGAAACGGGCCCTTGTATCATGGCTTTCGGCAGATGCTTTCGGAGCTGGCAGGGAACAGAGGGAAGTAAAGGAGAGGATATTATATGGAAGCTTTGGAGACAGCAGAGAAAATTACGGATTTATTTTCCCGGGTTCGCCGGACACGGCCTCTGGTCCATATGCTGCCAAACAGTGTGTCCGCCTCTTGGTGTGCAGATGCCCTGGCTGCCATAGGCGCCCGCCCTCTCATGGCTGTGTGCCCTCAGGAGATGGAGGAAATCGTCTCCTACGCGGATGCCCTGGTGGTTAACATGGGGCAGCCCACTCAGGAAAAGCAGGAGGCGGCTCGTCTGGCTCTGGGGACAGCGGGAGGGCGCCTCTGTCCCGTGGTACTGGATCCGGTGGGGGCGGGGGCCAGCTCCTATCGCCGGAAAAATCTGGAAGAGCTTTTGAGAATTCCCTGGCAGGGAGTGATAAAGGGAAATGAGGCGGAGATACATACCCTCTTCACCGGGGAGCTCACCCATGAGGGCATTGATTCCGTTCAGCGGCATAGGGGGCTTTGGAGAGAAAAGGAGGCCTGTTTTGACCAGCGCCTGTATGTGGTTACGGGGCAGGAGGACCGGATTTTTTGCAGGGAGACAGGATTTCTCTGGAAGCTTGCCCATAAGGGACAGCCTGCCTTTCCCATGGTGGGAACCGGCTGTATGACAGGGGCCGTTCTGGGGGCGCTTTGCGCCGCGGCCCGAGAGCTTTTGCTGCCGGAGCGGGAAAGATATGTTCTGGCGGCAAAGGGCGCTCTTTTGGCCCTGGGAATGGTTCAGGAGCAGGCAGCGAAGGCCCGGGGGTACGGAGCCTACCGGCAGCTTTTGCTGGACGGCTTAAGCGCCCTTGAGGGACAGCGGGAATTTGTGGCCTATGTGGCGGCGCATTTGTCTGAGGAAGGGGTGGAAGGGCGGGAAGGCAGATGAATGGCCGGCGGATGGATAGATACAAAGGGCAGGAAGCATAAGCGGCAGGAAGGAAGAGGAGCGGAGAATGCAGAAAAAAAATCTGAGGAGAGAGAAGGGAATTTTATATTTGATTGCAGATTTTGCCGGGGGCGAGGAGCCTGTCTGTGCGGCCTTGTCTGCCGGTGTGGATGTGGTCCAGCTCCGGGAAAAGAACCTGTCCTCGGCGGAGTATCTGCGCAGGGCCTTAAAAATGCGGGAGCTGGCCCATGGGTTTCATACTCTGTTTGTGGTGAATGACCGGGTGGATATTGCCCTTCTGTCCGGAGCTGACGGGGTGCATCTGGGGCAGCAGGATGTGCCTGTGGAGGCGGCCAGGCGTCTTTTTCCCCACGGAATCATCGGGGCCACTGCAAGGACCCGGGAGCAGGCTGTAAGAGCCTGGAGGGCCGGCGCCGATTACCTGGGCAGCGGCGCCTGGTATGCCACGACCACAAAGGAGGATGCCATCCCTCTGGAGCCGAGAGTTTACCGGGAAATTTTATCTGCCGTGCCCATCCCGGACATAGCTGTGGGGGGCATTACCCTGGAAAACTGCGACCGGCCGTTAAGGTGCGGAGCCCATGGGCTGGGGGTTTCCGCAGGGATTTTAAAGGCGGCGGATATTTCCGGCGCCGTGGCAGGCTTTCGGGAAAAGCTTAAATAAGGAAGGAATTGTGGTTAGAAGGTTTGACCGTTTTCGACATCCTCCTCTTTTACCATTATCTGTCTGGGAGATACGGATTGAAATTGTGCAATCTGCACAAATCGATCTTTTTTCAAAAATTTCAAAAAATGCTTGCAATTTGGAAAATATCTGGTACATTAAGCAAATGTGATGCACATGGCTCATTGGTCAAGTGGTTAAGTCGTCACCGCCCTCTCACGGCGGAAACAGGGGTTCGATCCCCCTCAGGTCCACGTGGAAAATCCTCTATTTAAAGGGTTTCTCTTATTTAAAAAAATGATCTAATCAATGATCTAATCAAACACACGTTCGATTAAAAATTTACAAGAAAGGAGATTCTTGTACGTCTTGTATCAAAAGCATTTAGATAAGTGCAGGATTTACATTTTATATTTATCTAAATGTTTTTATTATATAATTAAAAATAGTAAAAAATAGGGTAGTCATCAACTCAAAGTTAATTAAGAAAATGACCACCCTTATTATATGTCTATGACGATCTATTTTGTTCATATAAGGCGTTTTATAAATATATATGAACATTTTAACATAAAAGGATTTAATATCCCTTAAATTGTAGACATATTATTTATAGTGTTATTTAATGTTTTAACAGACCTTGCACTTGCAGCAATTGTTGGATCTTCACAATTTAAATCTGAAGTAATACCATTAATTGTTCCAAGCTTTTGTTCAGCAGTTTTTCCATCGTTAAATTCTACATCAGTTGCTTTAGTCCAAAAAGATATTCTCTGCCATATTTTATTTGTTTCATCAATTAATTTTCTAAATTTTCTACCAGTTACAATTTGTTCATTAATTGCCATAATGTCATCCTTTCATCAATAAAAAAGACACCCTGTAAGAGTGTCAGTGATTGTTTATTATATTTTGTTTTTAAATCCAAATGTCTCCTTTCAATATAGATGGCGGTTCTTCATCTGCATCATCAGATTCAAAAGGAACAAAAGGATTTATTTTTTCTTTTGTTATTATATATTCCTGTAAACTGTAAATACGGTTTTCTATTAAATTAAAATAGTCAGCAAAGAATCCGTAGATACCTTCTTGCTGACTTAAAAAATTATTTGCTTCCTTATATTTTTCTTCTGAAATTAACGCATTATAAATATTAATTACATCAATCTTTTCCAGATTATTATCCTGAAAGAAAGTCATCGGATCGATACCATCAGGATAAATAGACATTGTATTTATCATTTTTCATGCCCCAATCCAAACATCTCCATACTGGCAATCGGGTTCATTGTTATCAAAATATATACATTGCTGTACCTGCTTTGCGTATGATTGTGTATTATAAATTTCTTCTTCCCATGTTCTAAATGTAGTAGCATCAATAATGAATTGTTCAAGTACATCTTTTTTATTTGCATCTATAATACGAGATGCTTGTCCATATAACCCTTGCGATTGCAAAGACTTAATTTGGTTAATAACTGATGCAATATCATCATCAACATTTTTAAAATTATGTTTCGTTATTTTTCATGGGGAATTTGCTAAATTCATTTTCATATTTTTACATAAACGTCTCCACATTAAATTTTTTATAATAGTTTTGGTATAAATCTAATAATTATTATTTGAAGGTAATGTATAACATTGTAAAATATTAATATTGAGCAACCCATGTAAATCGCATATTATGCAGGATGTCTCCTCCTGTATAACTACTTGTAACATTCACAGAAAAACTCGTTGCTGTAATGGCAACAATCGTCGCAGACAAATATTTAGTGTCATTTTGATAATCATACACTTCAGGAGAAGATATAGTGACTGAAGGTTTTCCAGGAAATGCTGTGGGAAAAACTACAACTTTTGTCATAACTTTTCCTTTTGGCATCCCATACCAAGTATATGTACCACTCTGTTTTTGTGGTGGAACATAAAGTCCGGATGCTTGTACATATCCACTACCATTATGATAACCAGCAGGAATTGTTATCTTTCCATTCGCAGTTGTAATAGTACCTGTCCATGCTCCACGATTTGTTATGCTGGCTTGTACATATCCACTACCATTATGATAACCAGCAGGAATTATAACTTTTCCGTTATATGTAGTAATACTTCCTGTCCAAGTTCCCCGGTTCGTTATATTTGCTATTTTAGATGATATTGTTTCAAGAGCTGTGCTGGCAGTCATTCCTAAAGCTTTGCCAAGAGCACTATTGATGATTGTACTCTTGGCTTGTTCAAAAGACGCCATCTTCGTTTGTAATGGAGCAATAACTTCTTTTGTTTTTAATGCATCCGCTGCAAATCCCGCCACCGTCGCAGTCATAGGATCCACCGTTTCCACCGTACCAGAAACATTGTTAAGTGCTTCATCCAATTCATCAAGTTTATCTTTCACACTCTTCCCAGTCAACTTGTTATACCAAACAGCCGCAGCATGGGTCCTGAAAAATGCAAGTTTATCTAATACTCTACCGATAATCGGATGTGTATCCACAAGTTTATATGTAGCTGCCTGGTCTCCAGATGTTTCTGTGTATGTGTCTATATTTTCAGGGCGGGTGTCAACCACCCAGTTTGATTTATCTGACATTATATCCTCCTTATAAATTATTTAGTATACTATGATAGTACAGAATGACTCCAATTTTCAAGAACCTTCGTTGCATATATAGGTGCTCCTACATCATATCCAATAATAAGTGCGCATCCATATTGCCCGTTGAGAACCTTTTGCACGATTGCTATATTTATAGACCCACAGCCTACAGTTACTATTTGATTTCCGTCCGAAAGCTCATTCCATTTATTCTTTAAAACTTGAAGAGGATTTCCTGCAACTGTCAAATCGGTGATAGATGTTGAAGGTATCTTTTTCGATATATTTTTATTCATTAATTGGAGCGTATTTTCTAGTTCATTATTCTTGTTTTTTAGTTCATTAATTCGTTTTTTTAATGTTTCAATGTCTTTTAAAATACTTAGTGGGGAGTAATTTCCTATCACAATTAATATCTCCTTTAATTTTTAAGTGGGTAAATAAATTACGCAGGTTCGCCATACTCAAGTTTTTCTCTCATCCAAACATCACATGTCCCTTGTGGATTCATGAGTATGTAATTTATTTTGTTAAATTCAGCGGAGGCTGATGTGACCCAGTGCGTCCCGTAGATAATTGACCTTGGAGCATACTCAGCAACTACGGTAAAAATGCCATTCACACCACCTGAAAAATTCCTTTTTAGCATAAAAAGTATAACCACTACTCCATTTTCCACATATGCATTAGTAATGACACATTTTGTGTCATCAGCAGTAATTTTATTGGCTATATTAACATACTGATTCCATGTTTCTAATGCCTCAACTTTATTTCTTAGCTTTTCTATTTCATCTAACAACGCAAGGGAGTTTGTATCCCCTAAAAAATTATTCTTGTTTCGACTTCCTGCTTTAATTTTGCAATAGTCCACCCATAAGGATTTTTAACATAAATTTTAACTCCTTCATAATATGATATTTTTAGATATGCTAGATACGGAAGCCCTATATCTTGTCCTATCAATAACTCATCCATAGATGATAAATTTTTATAAAAGATAATATTTACTTTACTTCCAGATACTGCCGGCACAGATGAAATGGCAGCCTTCACAGCTTCATGGCCAGGCGCAAGTCCACTCTTATATGTCACAAAATTTATGTAACTTGTTTTTTCTTCTAGTTCATAAATTTTTTGTCTTAATACTTCGTTTTGTTGTTTTAACTTTTTTAGTTCCTCCAATATGTACATGGGGGATAGTTACCCCATGTTATACCTCTGTAACGCTGTATATTTGCATACAGACATATTATATGTGTTTATATACTATTTATCGTAATCCTTAAATTTGTTGAATAAATGGCGGCCATTTGACCCCATGCCGTTGTATCATTCTCGCTATTACTACCACCACCAAAAACCATTCCATTACACCATAAATCAATCCAATCGTTTGCATTTACATCCCCTGTCCACGCAGGTGGATAACTGGAAGAAGGAATTGCCGTCCATTCTGTTCTATTCATATAATTTCTCTCACCTTTAGAGATTACATAACGGTTTTTTCTTAAACAGGGATCTCCCCAGTTATTATAGATACCATTTGGCGTACCAGATGCAATAAATGATAAAGATGTTACTGCTACAGTAATATTTGCACTCCTTTTGAAGTGAATGCATCCACCTTTAAGGCTATCAATTAATTCATTTGCCCCTTCACCACTATAGGAATCCAACCAAGCACGATTATCCCAATAATGGTTTGATCGAAACACGGGATTTCCAGAATGATCAGCAGAAGTTGTTGCATTTGGATAGGTAAAAGATATTAAATCAGGATATGTTCCTCCAGAAGCGGAGACAGATAAAACACTACCAGGTTTTAAGATTTGTTTAACCCAAACGGTTACACCATTATAAATTATTTTTTCTAATGCTACATTTCTATATGTTATGTTTGCTCCATTTGGAATGGTTGTTTTGTTGTATATTAATGCCATTTTTCATCCGCCTCCATTTACTTTGGTGTAATTGTTAGGGTGGTGCCAGATAAAGTAAAAATACATTGCGTTCCTAGAGCTGATGCATTGGCTTTATTATTTAAGGTAGTATTTATACTTGTAGACATATTATTTATAGTGTTATTTAATGTTTTAACAGACCTTGCACTTGCAGCAATTGTTGGATCTTCACAATTTAAATCTGAAGTAATACCATTAATTGTTCCAAGCTTTTGTTCAGCAGTTTTTCCATCGTTAAATTCTACATCAGTTGCTTTAGTCCAAAAAGATATTCTCTGCCATATTTTATTTGTTTCATCAATTAATTTTCTAAATTTTCTACCAGTTACAATTTGTTCATTAATTGCCATAATGTCATCCTTTCATCAATAAAAAAGACACCCTGTAAGAGTGTCAGTGATTGTTTATTATATTTTGTTTTTAAATCCAAATGTCTCCTTTCAATATAGATGGCGGTTCTTCATCTGCATCATCAGATTCAAAAGGAACAAAAGGATTTATTTTTTCTTTTGTTATTATATATTCCTGTAAACTGTAAATACGGTTTTCTATTAAATTAAAATAGTCAGCAAAGAATCCGTAGATACCTTCTTGCTGACTTAAAAAATTATTTGCTTCCTTATATTTTTCTTCTGAAATTAACGCATTATAAATATTAATTACATCAATCTTTTCCAGATTATTATCCTGAAAGAAAGTCATCGGATCGATACCATCAGGATAAATAGACATTGTATTTATCATTTTTCATGCCCCAATCCAAACATCTCCATACTGGCAATCGGGTTCATTGTTATCAAAATATATACATTGCTGTACCTGCTTTGCGTATGATTGTGTATTATAAATTTCTTCTTCCCATGTTCTAAATGTAGTAGCATCAATAATGAATTGTTCAAGTACATCTTTTTTATTTGCATCTATAATACGAGATGCTTGTCCATATAACCCTTGCGATTGCAAAGACTTAATTTGGTTAATAACTGATGCAATATCATCATCAACATTTTTAAAATTATGTTTCGTTATTTTTCATGGGGAATTTGCTAAATTCATTTTCATATTTTTACATAAACGTCTCCACATTAAATTTTTTATAATAGTTTTGGTATAAATCTAATAATTATTATTTGAAGGTAATGTATAACATTGTAAAATATTAATATTGAGCAACCCATGTAAATCGCATATTATGCAGGATGTCTCCTCCTGTATAACTACTTGTAACATTCACAGAAAAACTCGTTGCTGTAATGGCAACAATCGTCGCAGACAAATATTTAGTGTCATTTTGATAATCATACACTTCAGGAGAAGATATAGTGACTGAAGGTTTTCCAGGAAATGCTGTGGGAAAAACTACAACTTTTGTCATAACTTTTCCTTTTGGCATCCCATACCAAGTATATGTACCACTCTGTTTTTGTGGTGGAACATAAAGTCCGGATGCTTGTACATATCCACTACCATTATGATAACCAGCAGGAATTGTTATCTTTCCATTCGCAGTTGTAATAGTACCTGTCCATGCTCCACGATTTGTTATGCTGGCTTGTACATATCCACTACCATTATGATAACCAGCAGGAATTATAACTTTTCCGTTATATGTAGTAATACTTCCTGTCCAAGTTCCCCGGTTCGTTATATTTGCTATTTTAGATGATATTGTTTCAAGAGCTGTGCTGGCAGTCATTCCTAAAGCTTTGCCAAGAGCACTATTGATGATTGTACTCTTGGCTTGTTCAAAAGACGCCATCTTCGTTTGTAATGGAGCAATAACTTC
>CANPIM010000041.1 GCA_947574135.1 uncultured Lachnospiraceae bacterium | reverse complement strand
TCCGCCCAAACAGGTTCCAGCTGATAATGGTGGAGAAGGCGAAGAACAGCAGGCATACGGCCACAAAGAGATTGCTGGCTGTGCTGCCAAACACAGAGCCAAAGGCCAGCTGAGCCATATTGGTGCGGTTGACGCCCTCTGCAGCGCCTCCAGCCAGAACGCCGTCTCCCGCATACAGAGTGGAGATAACAATGAGAGCGGTCATGGTGAGAACCACAAAGGTATCAATAAAAACTCCAACCATGGCTACCACGCCCTGCTCGTGAGGATCGGACACATTGGCCATGGCATGGGCATGAGGAGTGGAGCCCATACCAGCCTCATTGGAGAAAAGGCCCCGCTTTACTCCCTGGCTGATGGCCGTTTTCAGGGCATAGCCCAGGCTGCCTCCGATAATGGACTGGGGCTGGAATGCATAGTGGAAAATCATGGCAAAGGTTTCCGGCACATACTGGATGCGGCAGATCAGAAGCACTAAACCGCCGGCCAGATAGATAACAGCCATAATGGGCACCAGCTTTTCTGTTACAGATGCCAGTCTTTGAATGCCGCCGATAAAGATAAAGGCAGCCACAAAAGCCACAAGGATTCCGATGATCCAGGTGGGAATGCCCAGGGCATTGCTGCAGGTTTCCCCGATGGAGTTGGACTGCACCATACAGCCCATAAAGCCTAAGGCCAGGATAATGGCCACAGCGAAGAAGCCGGCCAGAAATTTGCCAAAGCCGTTGGGGAAGGCCCTGCAAATATAATACACGGGTCCGCCGT
The DNA here is from genome assembly GCA_947574135.1 of uncultured Lachnospiraceae bacterium. Classification (GTDB taxonomy): domain Bacteria; phylum Bacillota; class Clostridia; order Lachnospirales; family Lachnospiraceae; genus RGIG4284. The sequence goes on along the minus strand of CANPIM010000041.1, from coordinate 30,204 downwards.
GGATGGAGCCGTCCTGGTCCACTGTCCTGGTTTTCTGTGCCAGCACGGCCTCTGCATAGACAGTAGCCATGCCAAAAAAGGCAATGATCCACATCCAGAAAATGGCGCCAGGGCCGCCTGTCAAAATAGCGCCGCAGGCGCCTATAATATTACCAGTACCCACCTGAGCTGCAATGGCCGTGGTCAGAGCCTGGAAAGAGGTGAGTCCGCTTTCCTGCCTGCCTCCACGCAGGGATAATTTTCCAAAAACCTGCCTCATTCCCTCACCAAAACACCGGACCTGGACAAACCGGGTTTTGAAGCTGAAAAAGAGACCGCATCCGATTAACAAGACTACCAAAATGTAGTCGGATAAGTACAGATTGATGGTCTGTACCACCTTTAACACTGCTTCCATAATTTATGCCTCCTATTTTTAGTACCGCGAAGGCCCTCCCAATGCCCCTGTGTCTGGAAGAATTTCGCGGGGGTTATCCATGAAAAAATCTCCGGCTTTGATTTTGGGAAAGCTTTCCACATAAAAAGCTGCCGATCCATTCGACAGCTCCGGAAAATAAAAAGAAAGCAGGATTTTACCCTTTATCAACATCTGCTCTGTCCTTTTTGCCTGAGAGATTCAGCGTGGCCGCTTTGCACCTTCGGCACCCAATTCAATGGGATTCTCCAGAGTTTCCTCGGCCTCCGGTTCGACTGTGGGCCGTTCCAGAGGTTTCTGCGGATACTTTTGTCATGTATAAGGGTAAGTATAAGGCGGTTCTTTGGGAATGTCAATTCATTTTATCCAATTCTTTGTCTAATTTTATTGTCTAATTTTATCGCATAGATTTGCCGCCGGCGGGCAGAGCACAGAGACATAGGCAAGCTTTTACCAACGGCAAAAATAAAACGCCTCTGAACAACGAAAAATTTCGTTATAAATAACAGAAAAAATGAAATAGAACATGGATTTTTATAATGTAAATAAATTATATACAAAAATTATCTAAAAAATTGTGAGATATTCTTTATTGAAACCTGGAGAACGTTTGGTTATAATGAAAATAGTAAATGCGGATCAACGAAAAATTTCGTTAGATCAGGAGAAACGGAGATATGCCATGGTAAAATTAAAGGATATTGCAAAAGAAACCGGTCTGACCGTTTCCACGGTTTCCAAGGCGCTGAATCAGAGTTCGGAGATCAGTGAGGCCACCACGGCGCTGGTCAAAAAAACAGCCCAGGCTATGGGCTATACGGCCCGCAAATCCCGGAGAAAGGAAATAAAAACTATTGGAGTGATTCTGCCGGAGGTGCAGAGCCATTATTATGCGGAGCTGATGCACAGTCTGAATGCCAGCATTGGAGAACAGGGATATCATATGATAGCTATGCTAACCCGGGAATTTGGGGAGGATATCCATCCTTATGTGGAAAAGATGTGTCAGCTTGAGCCGGAGGGTATGATTGTCAGCTGTGACGGCTCCTTTTCGGAGGAAACCTATGAATGCCTGCTGGACAGCGGGATTCCCGCCCTGCTTCTGACCAACGTAGATCTGCCCTATCTTTTGGATTCTATCTACATAAAAATATACAGCGGCGTGACCCTGGCCCTGGAGCACCTCCTGTCCCTGGGACATCGGAGGATCGGGTATCTGGGGGAATACCGTTCCCTGGCCCGGTATCAAACCTTTTGCAAGCTTTTCAGGGAGCGTGGGCTGGAACCATGCCCGGCATTTATTAAGCAGGGGAAGGAGCGCTTTGAGGAGGGCGGCTATCTGCGGGCTCTGGAGCTGAGCCAGGGAAAGGAGCTGCCCACGGCAGTCCTGGTGAGCTATGACCAGATGGCCTATGGAGCCATACGGGCATTTTTGGAGCAGGGGATCCGGGTGCCGGAGGATATTTCCGTGGTAAGCTTTGACAGTAATGTTATGAGCGCCTACAGTCTGGTGCCTCTCACCACAGTCACAACCCCTATTGAGCAGATGGGAAAAATGGCGGTGAAAAATTTACTGGACGCCATCTGGCATCCCAAGACCCATGTGGTGCAGAATGTGGGGCTTCAGAGCCGGCTGATCATACGGGAGTCCACCGGTTCTCCAAGGGAGGAGAAAAGAGGCATGTAAGCAGGTAGTAAATGGAAAAATTTTACATAGTCGTGGAAGCGGCAGAATGGAGGAAAAATGAAAAACAGTAAACTCATGGTTGGATGGTCTCAGTGCAGTATTACGCCCAACGGTCCTATTTTAATGGAGGGACAAATGTATCAGCGGGTATCCCGCTATGTACACGATCCCATTACCGCCACGGCTTTGGCCCTGGATAATGGGGCGACCCAGGCGATACTGGTCTCCATGGATATGACAGAGATTCCCCTGCATGCCCTGGAGCCCCTGCGGCTGTCTCTGGAGCCCTATGCGGACATTCCCTTTGAAGCCATTTCCTTTAATGTAACGCATACCCACAATGCCACCTCCTTTTATGAGGACTTTATGCGGGTGGAAAATGAGATGGTTTATGACAGGGGGATCTTGCCCCGGCTGGAGGAGCCCAAGGGGCTGGTGTGCAGGGAGAAGGGGCAGCGGTATTTTGTGGAGCGTATCCGGGATCTGATTGTGACGGCGTGGGAAAATCGAAAGCCCGGGGGAATCAGCTATGCCCACGATTATGCGGCCGTGGCCTTTAACCGGAGACCTCAGTTTGCAGGGGAGGAAGGAACGGTTTCGGTTATGTACGGAGACTGCTCGGCAGAAAATTTTGTGGGCTTTGAGGGCGGCATTGACACGGCTGTGGAGCTTCTCTATACCTGGGACGACAAAGGCCAGGTAACCGGTGTGGCCTGCAATGTGCCCTGTCCCTCTCAGGTGTACGAGCTTCATTACTTTATATCCGCAGATTACTGGGGACCGGCCCGAAATGCCATTCGGGAGCGGCTGGGACGGAATGTATACGTACTGCCTCTTTGCGGCGCAGCAGGAGATCTGGCGCCGGTGGATCTGGTGCATATTTCCAAGACCAATCACCAGGCCCTCAAGATTTGGGGAGGTCAGAGCCGGGAGGTGTTTCGGGATTTTGACATGACCCTTCTCTGCCAGAATATCGGGGAGCGGATTGGGGAGGTCGTGGGACGAGGGTATGGCACGGCCCGGAATTATATTGACTATGCGCCCGTCTTTGCCCACCGGATTCTGTCCATGGAGCTGCCCATCCGTCAGGTGAGCCAGGAAGACTATGAGGAGGCCCTAAGGCAGGTGGAGGAAATCCACAGCCGGTTCTCCCCGGAGCATCCCATGGAAATGCCGGATTTGGTGGCAGCCTTTGAGCCCCAGGGGGTAATCCTGCGCTACCGGCAGCAGAACCAGTCGGGCCTGTACCGGTTTACCTGTCACATTCTCCGGCTGGGAAATGTGGCGGTGGCTACCAATCCCTTTGAGCTCTTTCATGCCTTTGCCCAGAGAATCAAGGCCCGGGCGGAGGCGGAGCAGGTATTTATCGTCCAGCTGTCCAACGGCTGTGGAGGATATTTGCCTACGGAGGCGGCTGTCCGGGGCGGCTCCTACAGCTCCAAGCCGGCTTCCACAGTCTGCGGGCCGGACGGAGGAGAGGCTTTGGTTGCCAAAACTCTGGAAGTGCTGGAGGAGCTCTGGGAAAGTGGTTTTTGACAAAGGCATATATCTCTGGTAAAATGGGAACCATAAGAACTTCAGGAAAATCTAGGAAGAAGTGAGGAGCAGCGTATGAGTTTTAGAGGCGTTTATACCAACGTGGTGGAAATCCGGCAGAAAATTTTTACAGAAGTAGCCCGTATGGCTTATGAGGGAGGGGATTATTCCCGAATCATTGATTTGCCCTATAAAATCATTCCAGGCGAGGTAGCCCAGTACCGGGACAGTGTGTTTCTGGAGCGGGCCATTGTAGGAGAGCGTCTGCGCCTGGCCATTGGCCTTCCCCTTCGGAAGCTTACGGAGCATGCGCCCATATCCGACGGCATTGAGGAGAGTGCCATTGCGGAAAAATATTACGATCCGCCTCTGGTAAATATCATTAGCTTTGCCTGCCATGCCTGTCCGGACGGGGAGATTCGCGTAACCGACGCCTGTCAGGGGTGTCTGGCTCATCCCTGCAAGGAGGTATGTCCCAAGGATGCCATCTCCATTGTCAACGGCCGGTCTGTGATTGACAAGGAAAAATGTATCCGCTGTGGCAAATGCCTCAATGCCTGTCCCTACAGCGCCATTGTGAAAATGGAGCGGCCCTGCGCCAAGGCCTGCGGGGTGGATGCTATCCAGACGGACGAGCTGGGGCGGGCCCGGATTGACTATGATAAATGTGTGTCCTGTGGCATGTGTCTGGTAAACTGCCCCTTTGGGGCCATCTCTGACAAGGGACAGATTTTCCAGACCATTCACGCCATCAAAACCGGTATACCGGTTTATGCCGCCGTGGCCCCTGCCTTTGTGGGACAGTTTGGAAAGGAGCTGCCGGCGGAAAAGCTGCGCGCCGCCCTTAAGGCGCTGGGCTTTGCGGATATGATGGAGGTGGCTGTGGGGGCGGATCTGTGCACCATTGAGGAGGCCAAGGACTTTATGAAGGAGGTGCCGGAGAAGATTTCCTTTATGGGAACCTCCTGCTGCCCGGCCTGGTCGGTAATGGCGAAAAAGCTGTTTCCGGAGTTTGCTTCCCATATTTCCATGGCATTGACGCCCATGGTGCTTACCGGCCGCCTGCTGAAAAAGCAGCATCCAGGCTGTAAGGTAGTGTTTATCGGGCCCTGCGCGGCCAAGAAGCTGGAGGCCAGCCGCAGAACCATTCGAAGCGATGTGGACTTTGTGCTCACCTTTGAGGAGGTGATGGCCATGTTTGAGGCCAAGGGCGTGAAGTTCCAGGAGCTTGAGAAGGACGAGGGGCTCTCCCAGTCCAGCGGAGACGGAAGAGGCTTTGCGGTCAGCGGCGGAGTGGCCCAGGCTGTGGTAAACTGTATCAAGGAGCTGGAGCCGGATCGGGAGGTGAAGGTGGCCAGCGCCGAGGGACTCAGGGAGTGCAGGGAGCTTTTGGAGGAGGCCAGAAAGGGAACTTACGATGGCTATCTTTTGGAGGGCATGGCCTGTCCGGGAGGCTGCGTAGGCGGAGCAGGCACCCTGCAGGGCATTACCAAGTCCAAGGCCCAGGTAAACGTGAGCAGGAAAAAGGCGAAAAATGCCCACGCCCTGTCCAGTGATTACAGCCAGTATCTCAGCAGCCTGGAGGAAAAATAATGAAATTAATGATTGCTTCGGACATACATGGCTCTGCGTATTACTGCAGGGAGCTTTTAAGGGCATGGGAAAGAGAGCAGCCGGACAAGCTGGTGCTTTTGGGGGATCTTTTATATCACGGTCCCAGAAATGATCTGCCCCGGGAATATGCCCCCAAGGAGGTCCTTTCCATGCTCAACGGCCTTCGCCGGGAGCTTCTCTGCGTCCGGGGAAACTGCGACACGGAGGTGGATCAGATGGTGCTGGAGTTTCCTATTATGGCAGATTATGCCTGGCTGTATGTGCCAAGGGGGAGAGGAGACGAAAGGGGGACAAAGGAGCGGATGGTGTTTGTGACACACGGACACGTATTCCATGAGGAGCATCTGCCCATGCTAAAGCCCGGGGATATTCTCCTTCATGGACATACCCATGTGCCGGTATGCCGGGAGCATGAAACCTATATTTACATGAATCCCGGTTCCGTTTCCATTCCCAAGGAGGGCAGCTGGCACGGCTATTTAGTCTGCCAGGACGGTTGTTTTGTGTGGAAAGATTTGGAAGGGGCAGAAAAGCTTAGATTTGAGGGGTAGAAGAATAAGACCTGGCGCCGGAGTTGCTTGAAGCTTTCAGCTGGTGGGAAATAGAGCTTTGTGACATGCCTGTAGAGACGGCAATGTCCTTGACGCAGAGCTCTCCCTCCGGCAGAATATGCTGTTCCATGGCGTAAAAAAATCTGTGTCCCTGGGAAGTGAAATTCCTCTGATAAGAGTTTGATATGTAAAAATCTGCTGTTCCATGCATAAAGGCTTCTTTATTCCTGTCACGCCTATGAGATTTTTTGCTTTAGATCCTTCATGTCTGTCTCTAATATACGGATAGAGAGCATTTCCATTTCTGAATTGGGCTTTACCAGCTCTTGAAGATTTCTTGACAGATCTAGGTGTCCCTCAGCTGCCCGACTGATGTTTTTTCGGATTTCATTTTCCAGCACCAGCTTTATTTCGGCGACGTCTTTTTGCAGGGCTTCCACCTTTTCCTCCAGCTGAATAACCCGTTGCTCCAGTCTGTCAAACCTATCTTCCAGCTTGTCAAACCTTTCTTCCAGTCTGTCAAATCTTTCCTCCAGGTGTACAACTTTGTGATCTAGTCTGCCAAATTTATCATCCAGCTTTTCCAACATGACAAGAATTAGATCCAGTTTTTGATTTTCTAACATGGCGAACCTCCTTTCTTTACAGAGACTATGAATTGTAGATACACAGACGGTTTTTTCTGGAGAAGTATTGTACCATAAACAGTCTGGGAAGTCTATGTGATTTTCTCTTCTGCCCGGGTAATTTTCTCTTCTGCCCGGGCAATGTCAGCCAGCGCTATTGACAAAGATGCCTCAATTCAAAAAAATCTTAAGAATTTCCAGAGACTTTTTTAAGGGAAAGGCCTTGTGTTTCCCAAGGCCTGCCAGTATAATGAAATACAAGGCAGTAAACATAGGATAAGCTTTTTATGGTTTGGAGAGGTAAGGAGAGGGAGTACAACGGATGAAGCGTTTTTTACATAGAAGGAAAAGATGGATGGCTGGGCTTTTGGTCTGCGCCTTATGTGTGGCCACGCCGGTTTCGGCTACCAGCATCTCGGAGGCTCAGAGGAAGAAGAATGAGGCCCAGCGGGAGTTGGATTCCATCAACAGCCAGATTTCGTCGTTGGAAAATCAGCGGGCAGCGGTGGCAGCGGAGATCAGCAGTCTGGATTCGGAGCTGGACGAGTTGGTTTTGAACCTGGAGCTTTTGGAGCACGATCTGGAGGTGAAGCAGGCCCAGCTGAACCAGGCTCAGTTGGATTATGAGGCGGCTGTCCAGCGGGAGCAGGATCAGTATGAGGCTATGAAGCTTCGGATCCAGTTTATCTACGAGGAGGGGGAGACAGATTATTTGGCCCTTCTTTTGGAGACCAAGAGTCTGGCGGACTTTTTGACCAGGGCAGATTATGCCCAGGAGATTCACACCCAGGATCGGCGGATGCTAGAGGAATATCAACAGGCCAAGGAAGAGGTGGCCATGTACAGGGCCCAGCTGGAGACGGAAAAGGAGGAGCTGGAAATTCTCCAGGCAGAGTATGAGCAGGAGAGGGCGGATGTGGAGCGCAAGCTTGCCGAGAAGCAATCCCAGGAGGCAGACTTTTCCAGCCGTCTGGCCAGTGCCCAGCAGAAGGCCAAAGACTATCGCAAGACCATCAGCGAGCAGGATGCCCAGATCAAAAGGCTGCGGGAGGAGGCGCGCAAGGCGGAGGAGGCCAGGAGAGCGGCTGCAGCGGCCGGTACGGGGACGATCAGTACGGGAGGCGGAACCACTGGTAGCGGGACATCCGGTACGGGAGGCGGCACGTCTGGTACGGGAGGCGGAACCAGTTCCGGAAGCGGAACAAGCACAGGAGGCGGAAGCGGCACAGGCAGTCAGATTGCCAGCTATGCCCAGCAGTTTATCGGAAATCCCTACGTGTTTGGTGGGACAAGCCTGACCAATGGCGCGGACTGTTCCGGATTTACCCAGTCAGTGTTTGCCCATTTCGGGATTTCCTTGCCCCGAACCTCGGGGGCCCAGGCGGGTGCAGGACGTTTGGTGGATTATGCCCAGGCTCAGCCGGGAGATTTGATCTGTTATCCCAATCATGTGGGAATCTACATCGGAGGTGGCCGGATCGTTCATGCCAGTACGGAGCGGACCGGCATTACCACTAACTCCGCTACCTATCGGACCATTTTGGCAGTGCGCAGATGCTATTAAAAACATGCAGCATAAAAAAGAGCAGGAGGAAGGCTTACAGGCCGGGCTGTGTATGCAGCCCGGTTTTTTGTCTGAAAAATGGTTAAAAAAGTATATTGACAATAATGTATATATATGATATATACATTATATAAAATAAAGAACTACATACAGAGAGGTGATGAGGTGGACATTATTATCAGCAATTCCAGTGGCAAGCCCATCTATGAGCAGATTACCGGGCAGATGAAGAATCTGATTTTAAACGGTACGCTAAGGCCCGGAGATGCGCTGCCCTCCATGCGGTTGCTGGCTAAGGAGCTTCGCATCAGCGTGATTACCACCAAGAGGGCCTATGAGGATTTGGAGCGTGACGGCTTTATCACTACGGTGGTGGGCAAGGGTAGCTTTGTCCGGGAGGCCAATGTGGAGCTGGTGCGGGAGGAGCGGCTGCGCCTGGTGGAGGGGCATTTGCAGGCAGCAGTGGAGGTGGCCCGCCAGAGTGGAATCGAGGAGCGGGAGCTGTTGGATATTGTAAAACTTCTGTACGAGGAGGCATAGCATATGGATGCAATCAAGGTGAGAGGACTGACGAAAAAATACAAAAGCTTTACCCTGGACGGGGTTTCCTTTACAATCCCCTCCGGAACCATTGTGGGCTTTATCGGGGAGAATGGGGCGGGAAAAACCACCACCATTAAGGCCATGCTGGGGTTGATACAAAAAGACGAAGGAAGCGTGGAGCTTTTGGGGCATTGTCCGGAGGAGGCAGACGGCGCCTGGAAAGAGGGCATCGGGGTGGTTTTTGACGAGAGCTATTTTCCGGAGAATGTCACCCCACGGGATGTGGAGAAGATCCTGAGGCGCATTTACCGAAGCTGGGACAAAGAGGCATATCAGAAGTATTTGAAGCGGTTTGCAGTGCCGGAGGGAACCCGATACAAGGAGCTTTCCCGGGGAATGAAGATGAAGCTCTCCCTGGCTGTGGCCCTGTCCCACCAGGCGAAGCTGCTTATACTGGACGAGGCCACCAGCGGGCTGGATCCGGTGGTGCGCAGTGAGCTTCTGGATCTGTTTCTGGAATTTATACAGGATGAGGAGCACACCATTTTTTTGTCCTCCCATATTACCAGTGATATTGAGAAGGTTTCGGATTATATTCTTCTCATTCATCAGGGAAGAGTGCTGCTCTTTGAAAATAAGGATGTTCTTATCTATCAGTACGGACTGGTGCGCTGCAGTAAGGAGCAGTATGAGAAGCTGCCTCCCCAACATTGCCGGGGACATCGAGAGAGCGTCTTTGGCTATGAGGTGCTGGTGGATAACCGGGAGGCGTTGGAGCGGGACGGGGGCTATGTGATTGACAGAATTTCCCTGGAGGAGCTTCTGGTATTTTTGGTGAGGGAAGAGGAATGAGTTTTTTTGCACTTTTGACAATCTTATATATATGGGAGTATTTCAGAAGGGAGAGCTTACAATGACAGGATTACTTTTAAAGGATCTGCTGAATTTAAAGCGAATGCTAAAGCAATATCTCGTAATTTTGGGTGTGATGTGCGTGTGGAGCGTGATGATGAAAAATCCCTCCTTTATCTCCATGTACCTGGTTCTGTGTACGGCCATGATCATCCCCTCGACCTTTTCCTATGACGAATATGCGCAGTTTGACAAATACGCCCTGACTATGCCCTTGACCAGAAAAAACCTGGTTCAGGAAAAATACCTTCTGCTCCTGCTTTTGATTGGGAGCGGTATGGCACTGGGAATCCTGGTCAGTGTTTTTCTGAATCTTTTCATTCAGGAGAATCCTCTGGAGCTGGTGGGCGTGGGAGGGGTTATGGGATGTCTTTTCCTGGTTGTCTACAGCATTGTGGTTCCTCTGATCTACAAGCTGGGGGCCGAGAAGGCCCGGATGATGATGGCTGTCATATATCTGGGAATTTTCGGGGTCGTGTACGGTGTGATATGGCTTACCAAAAGGGGATATCTGACTCTGTGGTCAGAGGGGCTCTCAGAGGTACAGCTGCTGATCCTGCTAGTGGGAGGAGGGATTATATTGGCTTTGGCGTCCCTAGGGGTGTCTTACATGGCCTCTGTGAGGATCGTCAGAGGAAAAGAGTATTGAGAACCCGGGCTTAAGAAAATCTTCAGAATATTTTGCGTTTTTTTTGTGGCGCCCTCCCGGGAAATCCTTTATACTGATATACAAGATATAGTGGTTATAGGGAACCGGAGATACAGGAAAAAGAAGGAAGCGTAAAATACATGAGGAATAGAGGCTGGAGGCAGGATCCCTGGAGGGGGTCAAGAAGAAATCAGGCCCGCAGACAGAGGAGAAAGCTATTGCTGGGATTTTTAGGCGTGGGTATGCTGACGTTTATTATGGGTGTGTTTGTGGGAGCTCTATACATAGAGACCATGTCCAGACAGGAGCTGTTGGCGGCAGGCGTTCAGGAGCAGGCGCCCCGGGTACAGGCAGGGAATGAAAATTTTTACATAGGAGCAGCCAGTCCGGCGGGAATGGCTGCGGAGACAGCGGCCAGGGAGGCGGAAAAAGAGCCGGAGGAGGCGAAAGAGGAAGAAAAGCCGGAAGAGGAACAGCTCTCAAAGGATTGGAATCTTTTGCTGGTCAACAGCACCCATTCTGTGCCGGAGGACTTTACGGTGGAGCTTAAGAGCATCGGGAGCGGTCATCAGCTGGATGCCAGGATTGTGGAGGATTATAAGGAAATGATCCGGGCGGCCAAAAAGGATGGGGTCACCATCTATGTGACCTCCTCCTACCGGGATATGAATAAGCAGGTGGAGTTGCACCAGGAGCAGGTTGCAGAATATGTGAAAAAGGGCCACACCTATGAGGAGGCCCAGAGATTGGCCGCTACGGTGGTGGCTGTGCCGGGAACCAGCGAGCATCAGCTGGGGCTGGCGGTGGATTTGGTATCCGCCGAATATCGGAAGCTTGATGAAAAGCAGGAAAATACCAAGGGCTTTCAGTGGTTAAAGGAGCATTGCTGGGAGCACGGCTTTATTTTAAGGTATCCCAATGGACGGACGGATATTACGGGCATTATCTATGAGCCCTGGCATTTCCGCTATGTGGGGGAGGAGGCGGCCAGAGAAATTACCCAGCGGGGAATTACCCTGGAGGAGTATCTGGGAGCAAGGCCGGCAGGGGAGCTTAAGGAGGAGCAGGGTCTTTCCGGGCAGGAGGAAGATCCACAAAAGTATTGAGACAACCACAAAAAATCAGGCGCAGAGAAAGACGCTTTCCAGGGAGAAGTGTATCCCCGGGCGTCTTTTTTGCTTTAGAGGAAATCTTAAATTTCTATGAAATATTGGGACGGGCATTGGAAAAACTGTGGTTTCATGGTAAAATGAAATAGGGAAAAGACATAGGAGAAAGGCATATGCGCAAGCTGTTAAAGCTTTTATTTAATCGAGTAGTGATATTTGGAGTGGCGCTTCTTTTGCAGCTGGCTTGGTTTCTGGTGATTCTGGTTCGGCTGAGCAATTATTCTGTATTCATCAGCATTGGGCTTACGATATTGAGCGTCTTTGTGGCTCTGTGGCTGATTAACAAGGAGGAAAATCCGGCCTATAAGCTGGCCTGGATTGTGCCCATTCTGCTGGCGCCTCTTTTTGGAGGTCTTTTGTATCTCATGGTGGGAAATAAAAAGCCCTCCAGAAAGCTGCGCAAAAGGCTGGAGAACGTGGGAGCGGAGACGGATTGCTTTTATGCCCAGGGGAAATCTCTCATACCAGAGATAGAGAGGCTAAGCCCCTATGTGGCTGGACAGATGCGCTACACGGAGACGGTGGCGAGATATCCTGCCTGCAAAAATACCACGGGGAGGTATTATGCCCTGGGGGATACCATGTTTCCGGATATGCTCCGTGCTTTGGAGGAGGCCAGGCATTTCATTTTCCTGGAGTATTTCATTATTGGCGAGGGTCATATGTGGAATAGCATCCTGGAGCTTCTGGAGCGCAAGGCCAGGGAAGGGGTGGAGGTCCGGGTCATTTACGATGATATGGGCTGTGTTTCCCTGCTTCCCATGGGCTACGACTGGTATCTGGAGCAAAAGGGCATCAAATGCATGGCCTTTAACCCTTTTGTGCCGCTCTGGTCTCTGGTGATGAATAACCGGGATCACCGGAAAATGCTGATTGTTGACGGACATACGGCTTTTAGCGGCGGCGTAAATCTGGCAGATGAATACATCAATGAGAAGGCGCGGTTCGGTCACTGGAAGGACACGGGCTTTTGTCTGCACGGGGATGGGGTCTGGAATTATACCCTGATGTTTCTGCAGATGTGGCATGGCTTTCGCAGGGAGGAGGAGGATCTCCGGACTTATATGCCTCATGTCTGGCATCTGGATCCATTCCGAAGTGATGGCTATGTGCAGCCTTATGGGGATTCCCCCCTGGACAGCGAGGTGGTGGCAGAACATATTTATCTGAATATTTTAAACCAGGCTAAGCGTTATGTGTATATCTTCACGCCCTATTTGATTATTGACAATGAGATGCAGACAGCGCTCTGTCTGGCGGCCAAGCGGGGAGTGGATGTGCGCATTGTGACCCCGGGGATTCCGGACAAGAAGGTGGTATACCAGTTGACCCGTTCCAGCTATCCGCCTCTTTTGCGGGCCGGCGTGCGGATTTATGAGTATACCCCGGGCTTTATCCATGCCAAATCCTATGTATGTGATGATGAGATCGCTGTGGTGGGTACCATTAACATGGACTATCGCAGCCTGTACCTGCATTTTGAGTGCGGAACCTATTTTTATCAGTCCTCCCTGGTGGGTCAGGTGAAGGAGGATGCGGATAAAACCATAGGGAAGAGCAGGGAGATACAGCTGTCAGACACCAGACAGGGCTTTTGGGGAGGCCTGTTTTGCGCTGTTTTACGGGTGTTTGCACCGCTTTTGTAGGAGGGACCATGAACGTACTGTTTTTTTTAAAGCCCAAGAGTGAGGTGGCCTATCTGAAGGATGAATATACCCTGCGGCAGGCCATTGAAAAGATGGAGCACAGCTGCTTTACGGCCATTCCCATGATTAACCGAAAGGGAGAGTATGTGGGGACCGTGACAGAGGGAGATCTGCTCTGGGCCATTAAAGAGCGATATAATATTAATCTGCGGGACGCGGAGGATATTTCCATCCAGGCTGTTCGCCGCCGTATGCGCTTTGATCCCATTTCCATTGACGCCAATATGGAGGATATTGTATCCAAGGCCATGAATCAAAATTTTGTGCCGGTGATCGACGATAAAAAGGTGTTTATCGGGATCATTACCCGAAAGGATATTATTGAATTTTGCTATGAGGGATATAAAAGGTGCAGGGCTGAGGGAGCTGTGGGCTGAATTTAGGCTGATTTTCGCGCAGGTTGGGAGATAAAAATAATAGTTGACAAATGAAAGGGAAGGGTTTATTATAAATAAAATTTCATGTTCCGTGTATAAAATGTGTTGACAAGGAAGAGTACCGATTACGAGATCGACAGAGAGCCATGGGGCGGTGTGACATGGTGGTTGGGTTTTCGGGAAAATCCCCTTCGAACAGTTTGGCTGAAAAAATGTAGATTTGTGTAGGTCAAATCGGCAGACATCCGTTATCGTGTCGCTCATTACATACAGCCCAAGGGCTGTTGAGGCTGAGTGGCTGTTTTTACAGCAAAAAGAGTGGTACCGCAGAAGCTTACAGCTTTTGTCTCTTTGGAGATGAAAGCTGTTTTTATTTGAAAATTTTCCGGGTGCCAATAGGAGTGAGAGAGCACGGAAATCCCACATAGGGTCAATCCTGCTGGAATGCTCAGCAGTTGACAAAGATACCATTTACAATATTTAAGGAGGAAATGTTATGAAAAAAAATGTAAGATTTGTTGCCCTGGCTTTGTCTGCCGTGATGCTGCTTGGCCTGACTGCCTGCGGCGGAAGCTCTGACAAGGACAGTCAGCCCCAGGAGGAGGCGCCTGTAGAAGCCGCTGAGGAGGAAAAAGAGGAGGCCACCGGAGAGGATGCAGGGGAGGAGCCTGCTGCCGCCGACACCGAGGCTACTGTGCTGAAGCTTGGAACTACCGTAAATGAGCAGGACAGCTTCCAGGTAGCTGCTGAGAAATTTGCGGAGCTGGTTGCGGAGAGAACAGGCGGCGCATACAAGATTGAGATTTATCCCAACGGCACTCTGGGCGGAGAGAGAGATATGCTGGAGAGCATGCAGATCGGCACCCTGGACATGGGAATTATCACCAGCGGTCCCTTCATCAACTTCTCATCCGCTATGGGTGTTTTGGATATGCCCTACCTCTTTGCAAGCAACGAGGAGGCTTATGCGGTGCTGGACGGCGAGATCGGCCGTGAGCTTCTGGACACGCTGGAGGATTCCGGCTTGAAGGGTCTGGCTTACGCAGAGCGTGGCTTCCGGAACCTGACCAACAGCAAAAAGCCCATTGAGACTGCTGCTGACCTGAATGGTATGAAGATTCGTATTATGGAAAATGACGTGTACACCGCAAGCTTTGAGGCTATGGGCGTCAATGCCAATCCCATGGCCTGGGCCGACGCTCTGACTGCTTTGCAGCAGGGTACCGTGGACGGACAGGAGAATCCCATCAACGTGATCTATTCCTACAGCCTGTGGGAGTCCCAGAAGTACGTAACTCTGGATCGGCATTCTTATTCTACTGCAATCATTACCATGAGTGCAGATGTATTTAACAAGCTGGATGCAGAGACACAGCAGATCTTCCTGGATGCAGCCCAGGAGGCCGCCGAGTTTGAGCGCGCATGGGTGGCAGAGCAGGAGAGCGATCAGCTTCAGGCCATGAAGGACAATGGCATGGAGGTTATTGAGGAGCCGGATATTACCTCCTTCAAGGAAGCTGTACAGCCGGTTTACGACAAGTATACAGAGTATGCAGACTATGTGAAAAGAATTCAGGATGTTATTGCAGGCCTGTAAGGAAAGAACATAATTGTAAAAAACGAAAAACAGACCGCCTGGTAATGGATTATCCAGGAACCAGGCGGTTCTTGTATCTTTGTATAGCCCACATGAAATAGCTTTATCAAGGATTGATAAGGGATTTCATGTGAGCTATACCGGATTCGACGGAACCATGAGAAAAGGGGGAGTTTGATTTTGGTTATTGTTCGTGGAATTCATAAGATCAGCGATATTCTGGATAAGATCGCAGAGGTCGCAATCGTGGCAATGCTGGCCGCCATGGTGGTGATTACCGGCGCACAGATTGTCTGCCGGCTCTTTTTCACGGCTCTGTCCTGGAGCGAGGAGGCCACACGTTATCTTTTGATCTGGAGCACTCTGTTTGGAGCAGGCTGCGTTTATAAGCACAGTGGTCATATTTCCATCTCCGTGCTGCAGGATATGCTGCCGGGAAAGGCAAAGGATGTTTTGCAGATTGTGGTACATGTATTCTGTATGATATTGTTTGCACTGGCTGTGTTTTATGGAATTCAGTATTTTGGGAAGCAGGGAAATCAGCTTTCTGCGGCCATGCGTTTGCCTATGCGGTATGTCTATACCTGCATTCCCATAGGCTGCGGCCTGATGTGCTTCCATGCACTGGATGCAGTTCTTGCCTGTATTTTAGATTTGCTGGGAAAGGGGGAGAAATAACATGGCGGCTCTTTTGTTTATTACCTTTATTCTGTTGCTGATTGTGGGAGTTCCGGTGGCATTTTCCATTGCCCTTTCCTCCCTGGTTGTCATGGTAAAGGGGGAAGTGCCCCTCCTTATGATTATACAGCGCATGTTTACGGCCACGGATTCCTTTTCCCTGATTGCCGTGCCGTTTTTCATCTTTGCAGGAGATTTGATGGCAAAGGGAAAGGTGTCCAAGGTTTTGGTGGAGTTTGCAGAGGCTCTGCTGGGGATGATCAAGGGCGGTCTGTCCATTGTATCTGTCCTTGCAGGAATGTTCTTTGCAGCCATTTCCGGATCCGGCGCAGCTACCACCGCGGCCGTGGGAGCTACCCTGATTCCGGAGCTTAAGAAAAGAGGCTATGATGAGTCCAGATCCGCTGCGCTGATTGCGGCCGCAGGTACCATCGGCGTTGTCATTCCTCCTTCCGTGCCCATGGTTCTCTATGCGGTGATCGCGGAGCAGAGCGTAAATACTCTGTTTAAGAACGGCTTTGTTCCTGGTGTGTTAATGGGAATCATTCTCATTGGAATATCCCTCTTCCAGGCGGCAAAATTTAATTATCCCAAGGGAGCGGCCTTTTCCCTGAAGAATGTGGGAAAAACCTTTTTCAAGGCCATCTGGGGAATTTTGATGCCTCTTATTATTCTGGGGGGGATTTTTTCCGGAATGTTTACACCCTCGGAGGCAGCGGACGTGGCGGTAATCTATGCCATTTTGGTGTCCGTATTCGTGTATCGGGATATGGGGCCCAAGGAGCTGTTTACCATTATGAAGGGCAGCGCCAAGACTTCCGCTGTCATTATGATAATCATTGCATGCAGCGGCCCCTTTGGGTGGGTGCTGGCCAACTGGAAGATTCCGGAGGCCATTGCCAGCGCTGTGCTCAGCGTTTCCGCCAACCCCTATATTATCATGCTTTTGATAGCCGTCATTATATTGATTGCCGGAGTGTTTATGGAGACCTCCTCTGCCATCATTATCCTAACCCCCGTATTCCTGCCTCTTGTAAAGGCTATGAATATCAGTCTGGTGCATTTTGGCATTGTGTTTGTGGTGGGCATTGCCATTGGTATGATTACGCCCCCGGTGGCCATCAACCTGTTTGTAGCCTCAGGCATTACGGGACTGCCCATTGAGAAGATTGCCAAGTCCGTGGTTCCTTATTTGCTGGGCCTGATTGTGGTGTTCTTCCTGATTCTCTATGTGCCCATGCTGTTTCCTGGGATTATGTAAACCAGGAGATGGGCGTCCTTTTTAGGGAGAGTCAGACGTAAACAAGGGGTATTAAGAAGCTATAAAGAGATACTTGCGCAGTTTCAACAAAGGGAGTCAGGCTTTTCTGGCTCCCTTTCGTCATTTTGATATTTGATACAGAAATTCTACAAAAGGCTTGAACTATTGTACAATAATTGATACAATTATAATCGGCGTGAATTGGTTTTAGATTTATCAAAAATAGAAAATGGAGGGCTGAAAATGAGTAATACAGCACAAAGCTTGGCAAGTAAGAGGATAGAAGCCTTACTTGACGAGAACAGTTTCGTTGAAATCGGCGCGCTGGTGACGGCCAGAAGCACGGACTTCAACATGCAGGAGAAGGAGACTCCGTCTGACGGCGTGATCACCGGTTACGGTGTTATTGACGGAAACCTTGTGTATGTGTACAGCCAGGACGCCTCCGTGTTAAACGGAACCCTGGGCGAGATGCATGCAAAGAAAATCACAAAGCTTTATGACCTGGCCTTAAAGATGGGTGCGCCGGTCATCGGCCTGATTGACTGCGCCGGCGTGCGGCTGCAGGAGGCTACCGATGCTTTGAACGGATTTGGTGAGATCTACAAAACCCAGGCTCTGGCCTCCGGTGTGATTCCCCAGATTACCGGGATTTTCGGAACCTGCGGCGGCGGTTTGGCAGTGGTTCCGGCTTTGACGGACTTTACCTTTATGGAGGAGGCCAAGGCGAAGCTGTTTGTAAATTCTCCCAATGCCATTGAGGGCAACGAGATTTCCAAGTGCAACAGCGCCTCCGCAAAATTCCAGGCAGAGGAAGCAGGCCTGGTGGACGTGGTTGCAGACGAGGCCGGCGTGCTGGCGCAGATTCGTCAGCTGGTGACCATGCTTCCGGCTAACAACGAGGACGACGCCTCCTATGAGGAGTGCATGGATGATTTGAACCGGGTGTGCGCCGATCTGGGCGAGGTGGTTTACGAGGCGCCCTATGTGCTGTCCAGCATTTCCGACGGCAATGTGTTTTTTGAGACAAAGGCAGACTATGCCAAGGATATGGTAACCGGCTTTATTAAGTTAAACGGCATGACCGTAGGCGCTGTGGCCAACAACGATCAGGAGCTGTCCGCCCGGGGAGCCGGGAAAGCAGCCGGCTTTGTGAAATTCTGCGACGCCTTCAATATTCCGGTGCTGAGCCTGACCAATGTGACAGGCTACAAGGCAACCATGTGCTCTGAGCGGAATCTGGCCAAGGCTGTGGCAGAGCTTACCTATGCCTTTGCAAATGCCACGGTTCCCAAGGTAAATGTGATCACCGGTCCCGCATACGGCAGCGCCTATGTGGCCATGAACAGCAAGGGCGTGGGCGCCGATGTGGTCTATGCCTGGACAAGCGCCCAGATCGGCATGATGGATGCCAAGCTTGCAGCCAAGATTATGTATGCAGACGCAGACGCGGCCACCCAGAAGGAGAAGGCAGCAGAGTATGCCGAATTACAGTCCAGCGCCCAGGCTGCGGCCAGAAGAGGCTATGTAGACAGCATTATCGAAGCAAAGGACACCAGAAAATATGTGATTGGCGCTTTTGAAATGTTATTCACAAAAAGGGAAGATCGTCCTGCAAAGAAACACGGCACGGTTTAAGAGAGGTGAATAATATGAAGAGAAACATGAAAAGATTGACAGCTATCCTGCTGCTGGTGGTGTGCATCCTTGCCCTGACAGCCTGTAGTTCGGAAGAGACGCTGCCCAAGGAGGATATCTACCAGGCCAAGGCAGACGCCTGTGTGGAAATGCTGTCCTCCGTCAATGGAGAGGCGCTTGCGGCACAGATTGAAAACCTGGAGGAGAACTACGAGGATTTCCAGCAGGAGATTGCCCTGTACCCCTACATTGGAGGAACGGGACAGAAATTTGATTTTACTGCAGAGGCCTATGTGAGTATGCTCAAGGGCTACGAGTCCTCCCTGGAGGATTTGGGCGCCTACGTGGGTCTGAAGGAATACGAGGGCGGCAAGACCACCAACGATGGCATCAGCTACTCCGTTGTATATTCCTTTGAGAAGCATGACATGCGTCTCTCCCTGATTTTTGACCAGAATGATATTATTCAGACCGTATCTGTGGACCCCATTTATTCCACAGGAGAGATTCTGACCAAGGCCGGACTGAATACGATTCTGGGTATGGGAAGCGTGTTCGTAGTATTAATTTTAATCAGCCTGATTATTTCCTGCTTTAACTTTATTCCCAAGATTCAGGCGAAGTTTACCAGGAAGAAAAAGGAGGAGGGACCGGCCCCTGCAAAGGCAGCTTCGGCAGCCCCGGCTCCGGCGGCGCCTGCACCGGTGGAGGAGCAGGTGGACGATCTGGAAGTGATTGCCGTGATTACGGCGGCCGTGGCGGCAGCCATGGGCACATCGACCGATGGATTTACCGTGCGTTCCATCAGACGTTCCAACACAAACAAATGGCGTAAGGCTTAAAAATAGGAGGAAAAATCAATGAAAAATTATACTATTACCGTAAACGGAACCGTATATGACGTAACTGTAGAGGAAGGCGGCGCAGGAAGCGCTCCCGTGCGGGCCGCCGCACCTGTGGCAGCTCCCAAGGCCGCACCTGCAGCAGCTCCCAAGGCCGCCGCTCCCGCAGCCGCAGCCGGCGGGATTGAGGTAAAGGCATCTGTGCCCGGAAAGGTATTCAAGGTAGAGGCCAGCGTGGGACAGGCCGTAAAGGCTGGCGACAATATCATTATTCTGGAAGCCATGAAGATGGAGATCCCCGTTGTTGCACCGGAGGATGGAACAGTAGCAAGCATCAACGTATCTGTTGGTGATGCCATTGAATCAGGAGATATCCTTGCAACTTTGAACTAAATGGTGACTTGTTACTGAAAAACATGGAGGTTATAACATGGGATATATAATGGAAACCCTGGAAAATCTCATGCAGCAGACCGCGTTTACCAACCTGAGCGTGGGCAATTTTATCATGATTTTCTTTGCATGTGTTTTCCTCTACCTGGCCATAGCCAAGGAATTTGAGCCGCTTTTGCTGCTTCCCATTGCCTTTGGTATGCTGCTGGTAAATATTTATCCGGATATTATGCTGCATCCGGAGGATTCGCAAAACGGCGTAGGCGGATTGCTGTACTACTTCTACGTATTGGATGAGTGGGCAATCATGCCGTCCCTGATTTTTATGGGCGTTGGCGCCATGACAGACTTTGGTCCCTTGATTGCCAACCCCAAGAGCTTCCTTCTGGGAGCCTCCGCTCAGTTCGGTATCTTTGCCGCTTATCTGGGCGCCATGGCTTTGGGCTTCTCCGACAAGGCAGCCGCTGCTATTTCTATTATCGGCGGTGCAGATGGTCCTACATCCATCTTCCTGGCCGGAAAGCTTGAGCAGACGGCTCTTATGGGCCCCATCGCAGTGGCGGCTTACTCTTATATGTCGCTGGTGCCGATTATTCAGCCCCCCATTATGAAGCTTCTCACCACAGAGAAGGAGCGTAAAATCAAGATGGAGCAGCTCCGTCCGGTATCTAAGCTGGAGAAGATTCTGTTCCCCATCATTATTACCATTGTGGTTTGTATGATTCTGCCCTCTACCGCTCCCCTGGTAGGTATGCTGATGCTGGGAAATCTCTTCCGGGAGTCCGGCGTGGTTCGTCAGCTGACAGAGACAGCATCCAATGCTCTCATGTATATCGTGGTTATCCTGCTGGGTACCTCCGTTGGTGCAACCACCAGCGCAGAGGCCTTCCTGAACTGGGATACCATTAAAATCGTAATCCTGGGTCTGGTTGCCTTTGGATTTGGTACTGCAGCCGGCGTGCTGTTTGGCAAGCTTATGTGCATTGCCACCAAGGGAAAGGTAAACCCGCTGATTGGCTCGGCCGGTGTGTCTGCCGTGCCTATGGCTGCCCGTGTGTCTCAGAAGGTGGGTGCGGAGGCAGATCCCACCAACTTCCTGCTGATGCATGCCATGGGCCCCAATGTAGCCGGTGTTATCGGTACGGCCGTAGCAGCCGGTACCTTTATGGCTATCTTCGGTGTGGTTTAAGTTGGAAAAGAGTGTTGGAGATTTCAGGCCCTGCCCCTTGGGGCCGGGCATTGACTTAAAAAAATAAGGAGGGCATTTTCATGTCAGAAAAAAGACCGGTAAAAATTACCGAAACCATATTACGTGACGCACATCAGTCTCTGATTGCCACCAGAATGCCGACCAGCCTGATGCTTCCCATTTTAGAGAAAATGGATAAGGTAGGCTATCACGCAGTAGAGTGCTGGGGCGGCGCCACCTTTGATTCCTGCCTGCGGTTCCTGAAGGAGGATCCCTGGGACAGACTTCGGAAGATCCGCGCAGGGATGCCCAATACCAAGCTGCAGATGCTGTTCCGCGGCCAGAATATTCTGGGCTATCGTCATTATGCAGACGATGTGGTGGAGTATTTCGTACAGAAATCCATTGCAAACGGCATTGACATTATTCGTATTTTTGACTGCTTAAATGATATCCGCAACCTGGAGTGTGCGGCCAAGGCCACAAAGAAGGAAGGAGGCCATGCCCAGATTGCACTTTCCTATACCCTGGGTGATGCCTACACCCTGGATTACTGGAAGGACATTGCCAAGAGAGTAGAGGACATGGGAGCAGATTCCCTGTGTATCAAGGATATGGCAGGCCTTCTGGTTCCTTTTGCAGCCACTGAGCTGGTGACAGCTCTCAAGGAATCCACCAATCTGCCTATTGAGCTTCATACCCATTACACCTCCGGTGTGGGCGGCATGACCTATCTGAAGGCTGTGGAGGCTGGCTGCGATATTATTGATACGGCCATGTCTCCTCTGGCTATGGGAACCTCTCAGCCGGCTACCGAGGTGCTGGTTGAGACCTTTAAGGGGACGCCCTATGATACGGGACTGGATCAGAGTCTGCTGGCAGAGATCGCGGACCACTTCCGTCCCTACCGGGATGAGTGCCTGGAGAATGGCCTTTTGAATCCCAAGGTTATGGGCGTGGATATTAAGACTCTGTTGTATCAGGTACCGGGTGGTATGTTGTCCAACATGGTATCCCAGCTGAAAGAGCAGCATGCAGAGGATAAGTATTATGAGGTGCTTCAGGAGATTCCCCGGGTGCGTAAGGATCTGGGTGAGCCGCCCTTGGTAACGCCTTCCTCCCAGATTGTGGGAACCCAGGCTGTATTTAATGTAATCATGGGTGAGCGCTACAAGATGATGACCAAGGAGACCAAGGCAGTTCTCCGGGGCGAGTATGGCCAGACTGTAAAGCCCTTCAATCCGGAGGTACAGAAGCTGGCTCTGGCAGAGGGCGAGGAGCCTATCACCTGTCGTCCGGCGGATCTGATCCCCAACGAGCTGGAGAAGCTGGAGGCGGAGATGGCTCAGTACAAGGAGCAGGACGAGGATGTATTGTCCTATGCGCTGTTCCCCCAGGTGGCCATGGACTTCTTCAAATACAGAGAGGCACAGAAAACAAAGATGGATGCTACCGTTGCCGACACGGCCAACGGCGCCTATCCTGTATAAAGCTTAAAATTAGGAAAGGGAACGTCGTGGGCGTTCCCTTTTTGCCCGTTCCCAGGGCAGGGAGCGGGGAGAGCAGGGAGATAGAGGGGAGAAGCTTGGATATAAAACTTCGAAACCTTGTCAAGAGATGGTAGCAGAATGACATGGCATTCGTGTCAGAAAGAGGAAAAAATGCAGGGGAATAAGGAGAAGAATCGGATCTGGGAAAAGGAACAGGAGCTGGAGCAGGAGATTCGATCCCATAAAACCGGGATTATCACAGCCTTCCAAATGGCCTGGCCCTCGGTGATGGAATCCTTTTTTGTGGCTTTGGCCGGCATGGTGGATTCCCTGATGGTGAGCTCTCTGGGGCCCTACGCGGTGGCTGCCGTGGGGCTTACCACCCAGCCCAAGTTTATCGGCATGTGCCTGTTTATTGCCCTCAGTGTGGCAGTGTCCGCCCTTGTGGCCAGGCGGAAGGGGGAGGAGCGCCGCAGAGAGGGAAACCAGGTGCTTTTAATGGCGCTTCTGGTGACTCTGCTTATGGGAACTCTTATCAGCATCTGCTGCGTCGTATTTGCGGAGCCCTTTATGCGCTGGGCAGGAGCCAAGGAGGATACCTTAGGACCCTCTGTTCAGTATTTTCGGATTATTATGGGGGGAATGCTGTTTCAGATTATTACCCTGAGCATCAACGCGGCGCAGCGGGGAGCGGGAAACACAAAGATTGCCATGCGGACCAATGTAACGGCCAATGTGGTGAATATGATTGGAAACTACCTGCTGATCCAGGGAAATCTGGGCTTTCCTGCTCTTGGGATTCAGGGTGCAGCCCTTGCCACCGTATTTGGAACCGTGGTGGCCTGCACAATGGCGATTTTTTCCATTTCCACGCCAAAGGCCTTTGTCAGCCTGCCCTACATATGGAAGGAAAAGGTACGGCCCTTGTTTTCCACCCTGAAAAGCATTCTCCATATTAGCAATACCGTGTTTGTGGAGCAGATCCTTATGCGGATCGGCTTTATGGCTGTGGCAGTTATGGCAGCGGATATGGGAACCAATGATTTTGCGGCTCATCAGGTGGGGATGAATATTATGAGCCTGTCCTTCTCCTTTGGCGATGGCTTTCAGGCTGCCGCGGTGGCTTTGATCGGGCAGAGCCTGGGACGCCGGGATGAAGAACAGGCCCGGTTTTACGGCAAAACCTGCCGTTATATGGGACTTGCAGTGTCTCTGGTATTGTCGGTGCTCTATCTGACTTTGGGACGGACCCTATACGGGCTCTTCTTCCAGGAGGCTGAGATTATAGAGGCCGGTTTGGGCATTGTCCGAATGATTGTAGTGATTGTGTTCCTGCAGATTTCACAGGTCATCTACATGGGCTGTCTGCGGGGAGCCGGGGATGTGCGCTACACCATGATGGCCTCCACCATCAGCGTGACTCTTGTGCGGCCCCTGACCTCTTATCTTTTTTGCTATCCTTTGGGTATGGGCCTCATTGGCATCTGGATGGGAGTCTTGGCGGATCAGCTGAGCCGATATTTCTTTGCCTCTCTACGGTTCCGGTCAGGAAAATGGACCAAGATCACCATTTAGCCCAGAGAAAAGACATTTCTAGGACCAGTTTTCCTCCAGAAATTCCACAATGTCAATGGCCCTTGGGGGACACCCCTTCAGGGATTTGGCAAAGCAGGAGGTACATTTGCCCACACCGATTTCACCGGAAGAACCTTGATAGCCCTGGCCGATACAAATGGCCGGGGCTCCTTTTTTCAGCCGTCCCGCCTCGTTTAGCCGATCCAGGGCATAGATGAGAGAGCCGTAGCAGGCGGAGCAGGCATTTTTGGGAGCCGTGTATTTGGTCAGGGATTCCACCCGCCGGGTCATATGGGTGCGTTTGCCCAGGGTATCCTCATTGAGATAGTGGAAATTAGCCTGGGAGGTATCGGCGCAGCCCACGCCAAGCTTTTCTGCCATACGGATATAGGGGACATCGTCCACAGAATAGCCCATGCAGTCACACACATAGGCGTCGCAGAGCACCGGGTCCTGAAAGCCCAGAATCCGGTTCATGACCACCGGGTTTCCGCCCTCCTCAAAATCCAGGTCCCCGCAGATATTGTCCACCAGGATAAAATCATTGCGGGCAATGGTGTTGAGATGGGCAATGGGCTTGTGAAGGCCCAGGGTGTGAAATCTGCGCTTTTCCGAATTGGGGATCACCCCCTTATTGTTTTTCAGAGCACAGGTGACGGTGGTCTGACAATGCCCCTTTAAAACCGGCATATTGATCATATAATCCACACTGGCTGCCTTGTCGCACAGCTGAATAGACATGCCCTTGGCGTCATGGGCATGGGCGCTGTCCTTTTGTAAATCTATGAGAGGCACCCCATATTTCTCCGAGAGCCGGGTATAGCCCGCGGCCCGAAAGCCTGCCGGGGTCCGATCTCCTACCCAGGAGCCCTCCATAATGGAAATATCTGTAAAATCATGCTCCTGCAAATATTCAATCACTCCGGCCAGCAGCTCGGCATGGGTGGTAGCTCCTGAGGAGGGGTCCTTGGCACACACCAGATTGGGCTTTAAAGCCACCTTTTTCTTCCTGTCGCCAATATCCTCTGCCAGGTTAGCTGCCGTGAGGAGCTGTTTGGTCAATTCCTTGTATTGCGTTCCATGGATAATATAAACATCATTTTTATTCATATCGGCCTCCTAAAGTAAAGTTCCACAGGGATTGAATCACAACCTAATTTTATCACATAACAAATCCTGTGTCCAAGCAAAAAATAGTTGGCAGGCCTTCCTGGACACGTATGATAAGAATCATTTGCTTTTTATTTTCGAATTTCCTGGAAAAGGTAAAAATTTTCTTAAAAATGTTTATTTTTTTACGAAAAAAGGTTCACAAGAAGGAATTCATTTGCTACAATAGGGGGAAAGTCCAGGAGAGGATAAGGGGAGTGGAGATGAGACGGGTAATCATTGTGGGCGGCGGTGCAGCCGGGATGATGGCGGCTGTGTTTGCGGCCAGACAGGGTGCCCGGGTGGATCTTTATGAAAAAAATGAAAAGCTGGGAAAGAAGTTGTACATTACCGGCAAGGGGCGGTGTAATCTGACCAACAACTGTCCGGTGGAAGAGCTTCTGGAAAATGTCTGCTCCAATGCAAAATTCCTCTACAGCGGCTTTTATAGCTTTACAGCTCAGGATGTAATGGAATTCTTTGAAAAAGCTGGTATGCCGGTTAAGACAGAGCGGGGGAACCGGGTGTTTCCCGTATCGGATCATGCGTATGATGTGACGGAAGCTCTGGGGCGCTGTATGCGGCAGGCCGGGGTTCGGGTACATCTTTGCAGGGCAGTGGAGGAGCTGCTTTTAGAGGAGGGGCGTGTCAGGGGCATCCTTCTTTCCGGGGAGGGAATTCGCCATTCGGAGGAGGGGGCCGGGACAAAAGAATATGCGGATGCCGTGGTTGTGGCTACCGGCGGTCTGTCCTATCCGGTTACCGGTTCTACAGGGGATGGCTACCGGTTTGCAAAGGATGCAGGACATTCCATTGGAGAGACGTTGCCGTCTCTGGTTCCCATGAATGCGGAGGAGGACTGGGTAAAGGAGCTCCAGGGCTTATCCTTACGCAATGTGCGGGTAACCATTTATAATGGAAGAAAAAGGATCTATGAGGAGTTCGGCGAGATGCTGTTTACCCATTTTGGGGTCAGCGGTCCCCTTATTTTGACAGCCAGCAGCCGTGTAGGGAATTCATTAAGGAAGCAGAAGCTTCACATGGCCATAGATTTAAAGCCAGCCCTTACAGAGGAGCAGCTGGATGCCCGGATTTTGCGAGATTTTGGACAGGCTCCCAATAAAAAGTTCCGGAATGTGGCTGCAGGACTTTTTCCCGCTAAGCTACAGCCGGTGATGCTGTGTCTGGGGGGCATTGATCCGGAGAAAAAGGTGAACGAAATCACGCGGGAGGAGCGGCTTGGCTTTGTAAGGCAAATCAAGAATCTGGAGCTGACCCTGACAGGCCTGCGGGATTACCGGGAGGCGGTGATTACCAGGGGAGGTGTCTGCGTCAGGGAGATCAATCCCTCCACCATGGAGTCAAAGCTGACGCCAGGGCTATATTTTGCAGGGGAGGTCTTGGATTTGGATGCGCTTACAGGGGGATTTAATTTGCAGATTGCCTGGTCTACGGCTTATCTGGCAGGAAATGCGGCCGGTGCTCAAGGAGAGCTGTGAAAAAGAGATTGATGGAAGAGAGGATGGGTAGGATTTATGAGTTTTAATGTGGCCATTGACGGTCCGGCGGGAGCCGGGAAGAGCACCGTGGCCCGGCAGCTTGCCCGGCAGCTGGGATTTATCTATGTGGACACAGGCGCTATGTATCGGGCTATGGCCCTGCACTTTCTGCGTCAGGGAATCGGGGCAGCGGAAGAGGAGCGGATCTGTGAGGCGGCGGCCGGGGTAGAGGTGAGCATTGCCTATGAAAACGGGGAGCAGCAGGTCTTACTGGAGGGGGAAAATGTCACAGGACTTTTGCGCACGGAAGAGGTGGGGAATATGGCTTCCCTAAGCTCCACTTATCCCAAGGTGCGAAAAAAGCTTGTGGAGCTTCAGCAGAAGCTTGCGGCCAGCGCAGATGTGGTGATGGATGGCCGGGATATTGGCACCTGTGTATTGCCGGAGGCAGATGTGAAGGTGTATCTCACAGCCTCTGCGGCCTGTCGGGCCCGGCGGCGCTATGAGGAGCTTAAGGAAAAGGGTACTTTGGGGACCCACACCCTGGAGTCCATACAGGCGGATATTGAGGACCGGGATTACCGGGATATGCACCGGGAGGTGTCGCCACTTCGTCAGGCTCAGGATGCGGTGCTGGTGGATTCCTCCCAGATGAGCATAGACCAGGTGATTGCAGCCATCCGGCAGCTGATCCGGCGGTAGATGGGCAGGAAATGTGCTGTTTTTCAGGAGCAGCGGGAGACAGGAGGAAGAGGCTGGGATGGAGATAAAGCTGGCAAAGACGGCAGGCTTTTGTTTTGGCGTCCGGCGCGCGGTGGACACGGTGTATGATCAGGTTTCTAAGGGCGGCAGCCCCATATACACCTACGGGCCCATTGTGCACAACGAGCAGGTGGTCCAGGATTTGGAGGCCAGAGGCGTACAGGTGCTGAAAGACCAAAAAGAGCTGGCAGAGCTTGCAAAAGGCACGGTGATAATCCGGGCTCACGGGGTAGGCCGGGCCGTGTACGAGCAGCTGGAGCAAGGAGGAATTTCCTACGTGGATGCCACCTGCCCCTTTGTCAAGAAGATCCACCGGATTGTGGAGAGGGAGAGCGGCAACGGACGACAGATATTGATTGCAGGCAATCCGTCTCACCCGGAGGTGGAGGGAATTCGGGGCTGGTGTCAGGGAGAGGTTAGGGTGCTGGAGTCCCCTGAGGAGGCTGAGAAATTTATTGCTTCCCCGGGAAAAAAGCTTTGCCTGGTGGCACAAACGACATTTAATTACAATAAATTTAAAGAATTAGTTGAAATTATTTCGAAAAAGGGTTATGATATAATTGTTTTAAATACGATTTGCAATGCAACGGAGGAGCGCCAGACGGAAGCGAAGCGGATTGCCAGTGAAGTGGATGCGATGATTGTCATAGGCGGGAAGAACAGCTCCAACACGCAAAAGTTATTTGAAATATGTAAAAAAGAATGTGAAAATACTTACTATATACAGAAACTTGTTGACTTGGATTTAAAGACAGCATCATCCATTCGTAGCGTAGGTATTACCGCAGGGGCTTCGACCCCAAACAAAATCATTGAGGAGGTTCAAAAGCATGTCAGAAATCAGCTTTGAAGAAATGCTGGAGGAGTCGTTAAAAACTATCAGAAATGGAGAGGTTGTCGAAGGCACTGTTATTGATGTCAAAGAAGATGAAATTATCTTAAATATTGGATATAAATCTGATGGTATTATCACCAAGAGCGAATACAGCAATACACCAGTGGACCTGACAACCTGCGTATCTGTAGGTGACACTATGGAGGCAAAGGTATTAAAGGTAAATGACGGAGAGGGACAGGTACTCTTGACCTATAAGCGGCTGGCAGCGGAAAAGGGCAGCAAGAGACTGAAGGAGGCCTTTGAGAATGGAGAAGTGCTTACGGCTACAGTAACCCAGGTGCTGGACGGCGGCCTGAGTGTTGTGGTGGATGAGTCCCGGGTATTTATTCCGGCCAGCCTGGTGTCCGATACGTATGAGAAGAATCTGGCAAAGTATGACGGACAGGAAATTCAGTTTATTATCACGGAGTTTAATCCTCGGAGAGGCCGCATTATTGGAAACCGCAAGCAGCTTTTGCTGGACGAGAAGGCCGAGAAGCAGAGAGAGCTGTTTGAGAGAATCCAGATTGGCGATGTGGTAGACGGTGTGGTAAAGAATGTAACCGATTTTGGCGCCTTTGTGGACCTGGGTGGAGCAGACGGTCTCCTGCATATTTCCGAGATGTCCTGGGGACGGGTGGAGAATCCCAAAAAGGTATTTAAGGTGGGAGAGCCCCTGACCGTTCTTATCAAGGATATTCGGGATACCAAGATTGCCCTGAGCCTGAAATTTGAGGATGCCAATCCCTGGCTTCATGCAGCGGAAAATTATGCGGTGGGCAATATCGTGTATGGCCGCATTGCAAGGATGACCGATTTCGGTGCCTTTGTGGAGCTGGAGCCGGGTGTGGATGCACTGCTGCATGTCTCCCAGATTTCCAGAGAGCATGTGGAAAAGCCCAGCGATGTGCTCAGCATCGGACAGGAGATCGAGGCCAAGGTTGTGGACTTTAATGAAGTGGACCACAAGATCAGCCTGAGCATGAAGGCTCTGCAGAACATGGCCGATACTTACAACGAATATGAGGACGTAGCCGATGTGGACATCGACGCGCTTGCAGCAGAGGACGCAGAATAAAGAGAAAAATCTCATGAGGACAAGCACCCCGGTGCCTGTCCTCACTTTGCGTGTAGGCAATGAGCCGTGCGCAGGGAGGTAATATCTATGTGGGATATGCAAGTGGCTGGTGAGGATTTTTATCACATGATCAGCTGGTTTTGGATCTACAGCTTTTTAGGCTGGGTATGGGAGAGCTGCTATGTTTCCGCCAAGGAGCATCGTCTGGTAAACCGTGGCTTTGTGGCCGGCCCGGTGTGCACTATCTACGGCTTCGGGGCGGTCACGGTGTATCTGCTGTTAAAGCCGATTTCCGGAAACATGCTTCTCCTGTATGTGGGCGGCGTGGTAGTTCCCACCATCCTGGAATATGTGACCGCCCTGGTCATGGAACAGATTTTTCATACCAGCTGGTGGGATTATAGCAGAAATAAATACAATTTTCAGGGGCGCATCTGCCTGGGAGCTTCCCTGGGCTGGGGCGTTCTCTCGGTGGTCCTTTTTCATGTGTTTCATCCTGTGGTGAGCTATCTCACCGGACTTTACAGTGTGGCCGTGGGGAAGGTGCTGGTGCTCTCCGTGACCATTGTTTACGGCGTGGATTTTGTCGCCTCCTTCCTGGGAGCCATGCAGATCTCCCGGCGGCTGCAAAGTATGGAGGCTGTCATGGAGGAACTCTACGAATATATGCAGGGTACCAGACTGTACAGCACGGCAGAGGAGCTTAGAAGCCGGCTGGAGCTGTACCGGCTTTCCGGCTATAAAGAGGAGCTTCAGAGGCGCTTTGAGCAGAGAAGAGATGCGGTGCTGGCCTTTGGCCTGGAGGTTCCGGCAGAAAAGATGGAGCA
>CANPIM010000040.1 GCA_947574135.1 uncultured Lachnospiraceae bacterium | reverse complement strand
AATACCACATGATACCAAGTAAACCCACTTCCGTCCGAAACCTCCTCCGTCACCGTAAAGGTGCTGCCCTGGGGAAGCTGAGCTACCTGCTGGGAATTCTTGTCAGCCTCACTTCGCACATTGGCCATCTGGGCCTTTACCCTTCCCTCCTTGGCCGCCAGAGATTCCGTTCCAGCTAAAACCAGCATCAGGAATCCCAGGCAGACAATGCCTCCTCTATACCAACCCGGAAAACGCCGGTTTTTCTTCCCGTCTTTCATCCTTATACCTCCATTTTCTCCTACGCAAGGGGCTTTTTTCCCCGTAAAACCCTATATAAATGTACTTACCTATTATAGACGTAAACCTATGGCTTGTCAAATGACACCTGCACCCTTAACAGATATTCTTTCCTGTATCCATTATAAACAATATCCGTGGGAAGTACAATGATTTCCTTTAAAGCCTCTTAAATCTGGCAAACAAAGGCTTGTGGGAATCTCCAATCAATGGTAAGATTATCTGGGGAGTATTTACAAAAAGCTTGCAAATCATACAGCTGTACAGGCAAACTCCCCTTTGGAAACTGACAAAAGAACGAACAGACAAGGAGGACTTCTATGCGTTATTTGGGAGAATCCATTCCCAAGCTGGGCTTCGGACTGATGCGCCTGCCCATGCTGGGAGAAGAGGTTGATTTAGAGCAGACAAAACAGATGGTGGACCTTTTCCTGGAAAAGGGCTTTACCTATTTCGATACGGCCTTTGGGTACCTGGGGGGCAAATCTGAGGTGGCGGCTAAGGCTGCCCTGGTAGACCGGTATCCCAGAGATTCCTATCAGCTGGCTACCAAGCTGCCGGCCTGGATGGCAAAGTCTGAGGAAGAGGCAAAAAATATGTTCCAGATTTCCCTGGAGCGCACGGGAGCCGGCTATTTTGATTTCTACCTGCTTCACAATCTGGGGGCGGATCGGATCCAGTATTTTGAAAAATATGGCATCTGGGATTTCCTAAGAGACAAAAAGGAGAAGGGCCTGATTAAGCATCTGGGATTTTCCTTCCACGATAAGGCGGTTGTTTTGGATGAGCTTTTGGATAAGCATCCGGAAATGGAATTCGTACAGCTGCAGATCAATTATGCGGACTGGGACAGTGAGACCATTCAGTCCCGAAAATGCTATGAGGTTGCCAGGAAGCACGGTAAGCCCGTGATTATTATGGAACCGGTAAAGGGCGGTTCCCTGGCCAGGCTGCCGGAGGCGCCAGGCTCTATATTACGGCAGGCAAATCCCGCCGCCTCTCTGCCCTCCTGGGCTATCCGCTATGCCGCCTCTCTGGAGGGAATCATTACGGTTCTAAGCGGCATGTCCACCCTAGAGCAGATGCAGGATAATCTCTCCTATATGGAGCATTTTGAGCCCCTGTCCAAGGCTGAGCAGGAGACCGTTAAAAAAGCCCAGGCAGAGCTGGCTAAGATTCCCCAGATTCCCTGCACGGGCTGTGATTACTGCCGGAAGGGCTGCCCCCAGCAGGTTTTGATTCCCAATATGTTCCGTTCCATGAATAATTATCTGGTCTATAACAACCTGGAAGGGGCCCGCAGCAACTATGCATTCGAGACCAGGAACGGAGGAAAGGCCTCTCTGTGCGTAGAGTGCGGACAATGTGAGTCTGTCTGTCCGCAGCACATCCATATTATTGACGAGCTGAAGCGCATTGTCACAACCCTGGAATAAACCAGATTTGCCCTGTGCTGCCTCCTTTACTCAGAGGCAGCACATTCGTCAATGGCCTTTCCAATGTCGCTTCGGCAGAACATATCTGTAAAAGTAATTTCTTTGGCCGCCTCATATGCGTTGGCCCGGGCTTCTTTCAGGGTGCTCCCCATGGCTGTCACTCCCAGGACCCGGCCGCCGCTGGTGACCACCTCTCCATTTTCCCACTTGGTTCCCGCATGGAACACGTAGCAGCCTTCCCGATTCTCAAACTTTTCCAGCCCCTCTATGGGATAGCCCTTCTTGTAGGATACCGGATATCCTCCGGAGGCCAGCACCACACAGACTGCCGCGTCCTCCGTAAAATCCAGCTCTATCTGATCCAGCGTCCCGTCAATGCAGGCCTCAAATACCTCCGCCAGATCATTTCCCATCCGGGGAAGCACCACCTGGGTCTCCGGATCCCCAAACCGGGCATTGTATTCCAGCACCCGGGGACCGTCTGCCGTGAGAATCAGACCGAAAAAGATAATGCCCTTGAATTCCCTGCCCTCTGCCCTCATGGCATCCACCGTGGGCTGATAAATATATTTTTTGCAGAAGGCATCCACCTCCTGGGTGTAGAAGGGACTTGGGGAAAAGGTTCCCATGCCTCCAGTATTCAACCCCTGATCCCCGTCCAAGGCCCGCTTGTGATCCTGGGCAGAGGTCATGCAGCGGATGGTTTTTCCATCCACAAAGGACAGCACCGAGACCTCCCGGCCCTCCAGGAATTCCTCAATGACCATGCGGTTTCCCGCAGAGCCAAACTGCCTGTCCTCCATAATGCTCTTTACCCCGGCCCTGGCCTCCTCTAGGGTATTGCAAATAAGAACGCCCTTTCCCAGGGCCAGTCCGTCCGCCTTTAGCACAATGGGAAGCTTTGCCGTCTCCAGATAGGCCAGAGCTTTTTTGGGATCGTCAAAGTTTTCATAGGCTGCTGTGGGAATCCCGTATTTCTTCATTAAGTCCTTGGAAAAGGCCTTGGAGCCCTCCAGAATGGCCGCATTTTTACGGGGGCCGAATACTCTTAAGCCCCTCCCCTCGAATACGTCCACAATCCCTCCCACCAGGGGATCGTCCATGCCGATAACCGTTAGGCCGATTTCCTTTTCTTCGGCAAAATCCGCCAGCTTCTCAAATTCCATAGGCCCATAGGGCACGCATTCCGCCACCTGGGAAATACCTGCATTGCCCGGCGCACAGTAAATTTTTTCCACTCGTTTGCTCTGGGCAAGCTTCCAGCACAGGGCATGCTCCCGCCCGCCGGAGCCTACAACCAATACCTTCATGTTCACACCTCACATTCTCCGTTGGCAATCATATCAATGGCCTTTGGCAGAATCACCCATTCTGCCTGCTCCATTACCCTTCGCTGCAGGCTCTCTGGAGTGTCGTCCTTTTCCACCTCCACTGCCTTCTGTAAAATAATGGGGCCTGTATCCGTTCCCTCGTCCACAACATGTACTGTGGCGCCTGTCACCTTTACTCCCCGCTTCAGGGCTTCCTGGTGAACCTTCAGCCCGTAATAGCCTGTCCCACAAAAGGAGGGAATCAGGGAGGGATGTATGTTGATAATGCGCCCCCGGTATTTCTGTATCATACAGGGGGGAATGACTACCAGACAGCCCGCCAGCACTACCAGATCTGCCTTGCTTTCCTCCACAGCCCCCAGCAGGGCCTGATGAAAGGCTGCCCGGTCCTCATAATTTTTAGGCGATATACATACCGCCGGTATGTTATGCTTTTTTGCCCGCTCCAGGGCATAGGCCCCGGGATTATTGCTGATTACCGCCGTGACCCGGGCATTGCGAATGCTTCCCTTATCTATGGCATCCAAAATAGCCTGGAGATTGGTTCCTCCTCCGGATACCAGCACTGCTACCCTCAGCATAGCTCCACACCCTTTTCTCCGGCTTCTATGCGGCCTACCACATAAGGAGTTTCCCCGGAAGCACGGATGGCTTCCATGGTTTTGTCTGCCTCCTCTGCCTCCACGGCCAGCATCATGCCGATTCCCATATTGTATGTATTGTACATCATATGCTCTTCAATGCGGCCTTCCTCTGCCAGCATGCGGAAAATAGGGGGTACCGGATAGCTGTCCTTTTCCACCACAGCCCGAACTCCCTCCGGCAGCATCCTGGGAATATTTTCATAGAAGCCGCCTCCGGTAATATGGCTGCAGCCCTTAATCGTAACCCCTGCCTCCTTTACGGCCTTAAGGGCCTTTACATAAATCTTGGTGGGCGCTAGAAGAGCCTCTCCCAGGGTGGTTCCCAGGCTGTCAAAATAGGTGTTCAGGTATTCCTCCTTCATGGGAAACACCTTGCGCACCAGGGAAAAGCCGTTACTGTGTACGCCGGAGGAAGCCATGCCAATCAGCACATCCCCGGGCTTTATGGTTTCTCCCGTAATCAGCTCCTTCTGATCCACCACGCCTACGGCAAACCCGGCCAGATCGTACTCATCCTCCGGATAAAAGCCCGGCATCTCCGCAGTCTCCCCGCCAATAAGAGCTGCACCGGCCTGCTTGCAGCCCTCAGCCACGCCGCTTACAATGGAGGCGATTTTCTCCGGATAATTCTTGCCGCAGGCAATATAGTCCAGGAAAAACAGAGGCTCCCCTCCTGCACAGGCAATATCGTTTACACACATGGCCACACAGTCAATCCCCACCGTATCATGGCGATCCAGCAAAAAGGCCAGCTTTAGCTTGGTTCCCACCCCGTCTGTTCCGGACACCAGCGTGGGCTTTTCCATATGCCGAAAGCTTTCCATGGAAAAAGCCCCGGAAAAGCCGCCGATACCTGTGAGAACCTCCGGCCGCATGGTTCCCTGGATATGCTTTTTCATTAGCTCCACAGACCGGTAGCCAGCCTCAATGTCTACTCCTGCATTCTTGTAATCCATTGTTTCCCTCCTCCTGACACACGTAGCGCGTCATTGCATATAGTTGGAAATTTTTTCCAATTTCTGCTCCATACTTTTATTTCCATGCTTTCTAAAACAGGGGTCAATAATTTTTATATCCCACTGAAGCCAGGCGCTCTGCCTTATCCTCCACCTGTTTTTTCAGCTTCTCCGAATACTTTTTCAGCCTTTCCAATAAGGCTTTATCCGAGGTGGCCAAAATCTTTGCCGCCAAAAGTCCGGCATTGACTCCGCCGTTGATTGCCACCGTGGCCACAGGAATCCCGGAGGGCATCTGCACAATGGAGTACAGCGAATCCCGGCCTCCCAGGGAGGTGGTGTGCATGGGAATTCCAATCACCGGCATGGGAAAAATAGCCGCACACATCCCCGGCAGATGCGCCGCCATGCCCGCTCCCGCTATAATCACCTGAAAGCCCTTGCTCTCTGCGCTCTTCGCATACTCAAAAAACACATCCGGCTCCCGATGGGCCGAGATAATGGTCATCTCATAATCCACTCCCAGCTCCTCCAGAATATCCGCCGCCTTGCTCATCACCGGCATATCCGAATCACTGCCCATAACAATTCCAACTCTCGCCATAACTTGTCCTCCTATTTTAAGTACCGCTACGCCCCTTCCAGCGCCCTGTGTCTGGAAGGATTTTCGCCCGCTTCGCGTTCGTAAATCCTTCCGGCTCTGTACGGGGCTTCGCTGTTTTTTAAGTACCGCTACAGCTCTCCCAATGCCCCCGCGTCTGGAAGAACTTCATTCCGCTCTCGCGGCCTGAATTCCTTCCGGGCATTGTCCGAGCTTCCGCTGTTTTTTAAGTACCGCTACGCTCCTTCCAGCGCTCCTACACATTTTAATCTGTAATACACTGCAAGTTTACCTGTTCTCCCGCGGCTTGTCAACTCATCCTCCCGATTTCTCCAAAAACATCCTCCGGACTTCTCCAAAAACGTCCTTCGACTCTCTCCCAAAATATCCTCCGGATTTCTCCAAAAACATTCTCCAACTCTCTCCCAAAATATCTCCCGATTTGGCCTTTCCGTAAACCGGCCCCAGTCCTAGCGGACATTCTTATATAATAAATAATAATCCACTTCCATGTCATCCACCCGTTCCTTCAGCCAACGCATGGAATCGTCCAAAGCCTTATTGTAAATAATTGGCCCCAAATGCTCGCAGAACAAATCTATGAGCTGCTGTTCCTCAATGATCCCGATTTCCTCTCCGCGAACATCCAGATAAAAAGCTTTGATTTCACTGGCAATCTGCTTCTTTTGCTCATCACTCAGCCGAATCCCTTCACTTAAGGTCCTCCTCAATCCTTCTCCTCCCAAATTCATATATTTAATGAATGGCCACTTCTTCCAAACTATTCTAAAACGGGCTATTCATGCACTATTCTTCCTCAAACGCCCGGTTCAGCTCCTCCGTCCCTGCCAGTACAAACCGACCCTTCTCAATAATGGAAATCTCCCGGCCATCCCTTAGGCGTACCCGAATGTATTCCAGCTCATCATAGGGGATGGTAATATCCGTGTGACAGTTAAAATAAGCCTTTCCCGGATCTTCCCCCCGAAGCCGGGAGCACTCGTTTTCCTTTGCCATCATCTGTTTTCCGTCGGGATTCCAGGTGGGCACATCCTCCTCCCAGGAATAGCAGGTGTCCCCAAGGGCAAAATGAGGCCCCATTTTTTCCGCAATGAGAATGGGCAGCTTGTCTGCAATGCCATACCGCTTTGCCATGACATAGGCTGTGGTATTGGTGCCAATGGCAAATTCTCCCAGGGGAAGGCTCTCGTGGTGAAACAGCACGTGCTCCCGGATATAGGCCCGTTTTTCCTCCTCCGAGGGGAAATTCCTGCAGGTGTAATCCACGGTTTTACCATTCTCCAGCCGGATCTCCAGGTTTACATAATTCAACCCATGAAGATACACCTGGCTTACATGGAGAATCCCGCTGGTGCCGGTAAGCTGGGGCGATGTAAATACCTCTCCCACAGGAATGTTTACGTCCGCCACACAGTTTTCAAAGAGGGTTTCCTTTTCCGGGTGGGAAAGCTCCTGAAGCTGCACCAATAGATCCGTCCGGTTTCCGTTCCCTCCCTTTATGTGTACACAGGTCCCCTGATCCAGGGCATCAATAAGGCACTGCTGTATTCTCTGATAAAGGGTGTAATCCAGGGTATTGATTTTTACCGTCTCCTGAAAAATCCCCCTATAATCCGGTCCAATCTCCGGAAGCGGGTAGGCGATAATGGTAAAGCTCCGTTCCTCCCCGGGAATATAGGTGTTGGTCAGCCGGCCGGACTCGCTGCTGTACTGTATCTGGAGCTGCCGCTGCTTTTCACTGGGCTTTAGCGCCTGGGGACAGGTCCGGGGAACAAATTCCTCCTCTCCGAACACCTCCATAACCGCCGGACCCGCGTAC
Source organism: uncultured Lachnospiraceae bacterium (assembly GCA_947574135.1). Classification (GTDB taxonomy): domain Bacteria; phylum Bacillota; class Clostridia; order Lachnospirales; family Lachnospiraceae; genus RGIG4284. The sequence goes on along the minus strand of CANPIM010000040.1, from coordinate 24,669 downwards.
ACCGCCGCCAGCTCCCGGTATTCCTCGTAGGCAGCCCGAAGCACACCCAGCTTTCGCTCCACCAGCTTTTTATCCAGATAGAGGGCGTCATCCCCCTTGTGGTCATACCAATATTGCCGGTTAGGCCCGGCAGAGGAATACCCCGGATTGGACTGCGGCCGGCGCAGGAGACTGTGCTGAGGCTCCCGATAAAGAATGGGGGAAAGACCCATGGACCGGAAATTTTCTATGGAAGCCTTTACCAGGCGCTCAAAGCCAAGACGCCAGCGAATATTCACGGTTTTCTTCTTTTCCAGAGGCTTTCCCGCCACCTGAAAGCCCATGCGATAGCCCTCCACAAAGGTGGCTGCCATGGCGTCAATATCCTTTTGAGGCAGTGATGCCAGATATTGGCTGGTTCCCAGCTCCGAAGCTGTAATGTATTCTCCAAACAAATACAGATACCGGGGATTGCTCAGATCCTCCCCGCAAATAATATCCCAGGCAAAGGACAAGGAAGGATCCAGCTGCTCCCGTACCCGATAGGTGAGGAATATATCGCTGTAATCACTGTTCCACCAGTATAAAATCTGACGCAGCTCCTCAGGTCTGGGCTCCCCCTCCTCAAAAAGGTTGTAGATCTGAATCAGCAGCTCGTTTCCAATGGTAATATCCGTCAGACGCTGTTCAAAGGCATACACAATGGCCCCCCGAAGCTCTGTGTAAAGGTAGCTCAGCATGGGGCCGAAGGTCTCTCCCAGGCGCTCTGCAGCCACAGCCGGATTGGCATAGCTGTTTTCATAGGCATCCCCGGCTACATCCTCATAGAGCCGCCGGTTCCATTGCGCAAGCTTTTTCAAATCTCCATTCTCCAGGACCCCGTTTTGGATCTCCCGCACCAGCTCCTCTATCATTCCCACAAATGCTGCCATGGAACGAAAATAGGAGCGGTAGGGCTCTTTCGTGGTCTCCTCCTGCCCCATCGCCCCGATCCGCTCCACCGAGAGCTCATATCTCTCCCCAATGGCCCTATTTTCCTCTTCAAAAAGCTTCCACACCTTCATATTCTGTCAATCCTTTCCAGAGTATTATTACGCCTTTTTCACACTTGAGAATCATTCTCATTTTTATTTACATTCCCAGCACATACAATAGCATCCAGGCCACCAACAGCAATCCGTTGAGCATACAGCCCAAATAGGAAAAGAAATAGAATCTGTCCTCCTCCTGAAGGCCCTGAACCCCCAGCACCAGGCCCACCACCGTAGCCAGCATGGCCAAAAAACCGAGAAAGCCTGCATACGCTCCTGCATTTCCGGCCTGCCGGTAGGAAAGATAAAAAAGGCCGCCCAGAAGGAGCAGCGCAAGAAATCCCATACCGCTGGAGATCATACCTCTCCGGGTATGCTTTTTGTTTGTAAACTTATAGGTTCTTCTGCTCACATCCGCTTCCTCCATATATGACGGCACAGAATAAACAACACATAACCAATACAGCCGCCAATGGTATTCAGCAGCAGATCATCCACATCAAAGGTTCCCACCTTGGCCACCAGCTGTATCACCTCTGCCACCAGGCTCACCTCAAAGGATAACAGTGCAACCTGGGGGAACCGTCGGAAACGCTCATAGAGCAGGGGCACTGCCATTCCCACGGGCACAAACACCCCCACATTTCCCACCAGATTCACCACCACGGTCTCCAGGCCCAATTCCCTTCGGTAGGTCCAGAAACGTCGGATCTCCTTAAACAGCTCCAGATTGTAATGGTACTCCCGATTGGAAAGAGTCCGTCCATAACGCTCTGAAAAAAACAGGAAATAAATGAGGCAACCCATGTACAGATAAAACAATGCACGCCCGCCCCACAGCAACCATTTCCTGCTTTTTGGGTCTCTTAACAGCTTCCTCATGTTAAAACATTAAATCTGATTTGCGTTTCAACAGGCGGCCTCCATTCACAATCATCAGGACCCCGGCTGCCAGGCCTACGGTTAACAGAATAATGCCAATCACAATATTACCGGCTCCCACGCCGGACATGGTTTTATATGCCTTCTCGTTCATATCCCTACCTCACTCCGTACTGCTCATAGTATGCGTCAATGGCTCCTTTTAATGCATCATCAATAATAATCTTTCCCTGGCAGGGACGGTTGTAAAGATGCTCCACCACTTCCCCCATGGTCACAATCGCCGTGGTTTTCAGTCCGTATTTCTCCTGAATCTCCGCCAGCGCGCTTTTGTCTCCCTGGCCCCGCTCCATCCGGTCTACGGACACCACCAATCCCAAAGCTTCTATGTTTCCCTGGGCCTTAAGAATGGGCAGTGTCTCGGAAATAGAGGTGCCGGCCGTGGTCACATCCTCAATGATAACCACCTTATCCCCGTCTCCCATAGGGCTTCCCAGGAGAATCCCCTTATCTCCATGGTCCTTGACTTCCTTTCGGTTGGAGCAATACCGAATGTCTCTGTCATACAGCTCACTAATGGCCATGGTGGCCGCCACTGTCAGGGGAATTCCCTTATACGCCGGCCCAAAGAGCACATCAAAATCCAGACCAAAGGCCTTGGCAATGGCCCTGGCATAAAACTGCCCCAGCCTCCGCAGCTGTCCGCCTGTGCGATAGAACCCGGTATTCACAAAAAACGGGGTCTTTCTTCCACTCTTAGTCACAAAATCGCCAAATTTTAACACCTGGCATTCTATCATAAATTCAATGAAATCCTGCTTATATTGCTCCATCTTATCCTAAAACCCTCCTGTGGCGAATACTCATATGGCTTATGCTCCTTTGAAACAGTGTAAGTTTACCATAAACCATAGGGTTTTTCAATGAATTTTCCAAATGTTTCTAAGGAGTGGCTATGGGACGCAGAGCAGGGGGCTTATATCTATCGCAAACGGGATAACACTGCGCCGAGCTAGCTGCTAACTACGGCCAGAAATTCGCTCAGGAGAGCCTTCGCGAATTGGCCTGCGTAAGCAGCGGATCTCGTCTCCGTTAAAAGCATCCCTGAATGGTTTGCTTATAGATATAAGCCCCCTGCTCTGCTGTTTCCTGGCAAAATATAATATATGGCTTGGTAAAGAGAAGTACACGGTTCAGGAACATATGGAAACTTCCGCAAATAGATATTGTCTCAATATCCTCTCTTATCAAGAGAGGGTATTCCGTTAAAAAAATCTGCGCAGCGGAAAAGTCACTGTCAAAATATCTCTGATTTTTGTTTATATTCCAAGTCTTAAAAGAGCCTATTCTGAAACAAAGATATTATCCAAAATATTTCCAATATTTGGGGACTTTTCTAAAATAGAAATAATCACATGGCAAAAAAGCATCCACCGCAGCCCCAGGCCAGTATTCCGCCAAGGACCAGCAGGCCGGAGGAAACACAGGTCCAAAAGCAAACCATCCAGGGATGCTTTTAACGGAGACGAGATCCACTGCTTACGCAGGCCAATTCGCGAAGGCTCTCCTGAGCGAATTTCTGGCCGTAGTTAGCAGCTAGCTCGGCGCAGTGTTATCCCGTTTGCGTTGGACCTGTGTTTCCTCCGGCCTGCGTCCCTTCGCCAACCTCTCCCTTCGCCAACCTCTCCCTTCGCCAACCTCTCCCTTCGCCAATTCCCTGCAACTATTCCTACACCTATTCCACCACCCCAATGAGCTCCCGAATATCCTCCACCTGATACTGCTCCATATATCTCACAATCCCCTCCGCCGTCTTTTTGGCCGCACAGGGATCCCGAAAGCTCGCCGTGCCCACAGCAACCGCCGTTGCCCCGGCCAATATAAATTCCATGGCATCCTCCCCATTGCAAATGCCGCCCATACCGATAATGGGCAGACGTACTGCCCTGGCTGTCTGATAGACCATACGAAGGGCCACCGGCTTTACGGCAGGGCCGGACATGCCTCCGGTTTTGTTGGCAATGGCAAAGGTTCTCCTGTGAATATCGATTTTCATGCCGGTGAGGGTGTTGATGAGGGAGAGCACATCAGCTCCCCCGGCCTCGGCGGCCCGGGCCATTTCCGTAATGTCCGTTACATTGGGGCTGAGTTTCATTATCACTGGCTGCCGGGCGTACTTTTTTACCTGACGGGTAATGGCCTCCAGAGCCTTGGGATCCTGCCCGAAGGCAATGCCCCCTTCCTTTACATTGGGACAGGACACATTGATTTCCAGAAGATCCACCGGCGCCTCAGAAAGACGCTCCACCACCCGGCAGTAATCCTCCACGGTTTTTCCACACACATTCACGATTACCCGGGTGTCGAATTGCCTAAGGAAGGGCAGATCCCGCTCCAGAAACACATCAATACCTGGATTTTGCAGGCCAATGGCATTGAGCATGCCTCCTCGGGTCTCCGCAATGCGGGGCGTGGGATTTCCCGGCCAGGGCACATGGGCCACTCCCTTGGTCACCACCGCTCCCAGAGCGCTCAAATCAAAAAATTCGCTGTATTCTGCCCCAGATCCGAAGGTTCCGGAAGCTGTCATCACCGGATTTTTTAGCTCCACTCCGGCCAGTGTTACCTTTGTATTCATGATCCCAGATCCACCTCCTCTGCGCGAAATACCGGACCCTCCCGGCAAATGCGTTTATTCTTTACATGGGTATGGGAATCCTCCTCCTGGGATTTACACACACAGGCCAGACAGGCTCCGATACCACAGGCCATGCGCTCCTCCAGGGAAAGATAGCATTCGATTCCCCGTTCCCTTGCATAGCTCTGAATGGCCCGCAGCATAGGGGTAGGACCGCAGGCATAGAGAACCTCTGCCTCTGGCTTGTATTTTTCCATGGCGTCCAGCACCGTACCCTTAGCCCCAAAGCTTCCATCCTCCGTGGCATAATACACCGGCCCCTGTTCCTCCAGCTCTTCCTTTAAAAACCGAATATCCGTTCGATATCCCATAACCAGGCTTTTCTCACACTCCAGCTCCCTGGCCAGCTCTATCATGGGCGGAATGCCAATGCCGCCTCCAATCAGAAGCGCTTTCTTTTTCAGCAGGGGAAAGCCATTGCCCAGAGGACCCATAACCTCCAGGGTATCTCCCGCCTTAAGGCCGGAGAATTCCCGAGTTCCTGCTCCAGCCACCCGGTATACCAAACGCAGCGCCTTTTTCTCTCTGTCAATGGTACAGATACTGATGGGCCGGGGCAAAAGCCGGCTCTCGTCCGCGCTGTACAGAGACAGAAATTGCCCGGCCCGGGCCTCCTCTGCTATTTGTTCCGTCTGTATCCACAGGCTGAAAATTCCCGGGGAAATTTCCATCTGATCCAAAACCCTTGCATTTTCCTTATACTTTCCCATTTTTTTACTCCATTATAAGTTCCGCAGATGCCCTACTTAGTCCCTGCTGCTGGAAGAAATTTCCCCTCGCTTTCGCTCCTGCAAATTCCTTCCCGGACTTCTCCGGGCATCTGCTGTTTTAAGTACCGCAGACGCCCTACTTAGTCCCCTGCCATTCTTATCCTAAGGCGCTCCGGATATCTGCGATCATGGCCTCCACTGCAGCCCGGGAGGCATCTCCAAAGTTTTCCGGTCCAAATTTCTCGTAGGCTTCCTGCTTATAGGCAGCTATAATTCCCCGGGAGGAGTTTACAATGGCTCCCAGGCCGTCCTTGTCAAAGAAATGCACCAGATCCTTGCCCTTTCCTCCCTGGGCCCCATAGCCGGGCACCAGAATCAAGGACCTTGGCATGATTTTCCGAAGAGCTCTTCCCATCTCCGGGTAGGTGGCTCCCACCACGGCGCCGATGTAGCTGTAGCTCTCACCCATATGCTCCGCTCCCCACTGGGCTACCTTCTCCCCTACCAATTCATAGAGTGGCCGGCCCTCCACCAGCTGGTCCTGAAACTCTCCGCTGGAGGGATTGGAGGTTTTCACCAGAATAAACAGCCCCTTTTTCTCCTGCTTACATACTTCAATAAAGGGCTTGACCCCGTCGCTTCCCAGGTATGGATTTACCGTGGCAAAGTCCTCGTCAAAGGGCGCATAGGTCTTGCTCCCTACCTGCACCCTTCCCAGGTGCCCGGCCGCGTAGGCCGCCGAGGTGGAACCAATGTCCCCCCGCTTGATATCCCCGATGACCACCAGGCCCTTTTTCTTGCAATATTTCACGGTTTTCTCATAAGCCCTAAGGCCCTCCACGCCAAACTGCTCATACATGGCAATCTGGGGCTTTACCGCCGGAACCAGATCCCAGGTCTTGTCCACAATCTCCTTGTTAAACTGCCAGATCGCCTCGGCAGCTCCCGCAAGAGTTTCCCCATACTCTGCAAAGGCCTTTTTTTGTACCTGCTCCGGCACATAGGACAGCATGGGATCCAGTCCCACCACAATGGGCGCCCCTGTTTTCTGAATTTTTCCCATCAGCTTGTCAATCATGTTTCTCCCTCCTTGCAAATGTTTCCTGAAGCTGCCCCCAGAGGGCCCTGGGCACATAAGCCTTCACAGAAAGTCCCTCCGCCTCATAGCTTTCCGAAAGCAGCGTTCCATATTTACGAATCTGGGCAACCTGGCCGGCCTCCTCATAGGAAAACAGCCGTTCCAGATAGACCTGACCCTCCATCAATATTTCCTCCAGCACATGCAGAAGCTCCCTAAGCCCCTGTCCGGTTTTTACGGACACCGGCAGGCTTTTATCTGCCTGGAAATCCCGCAAAATCACCGGCTCTGTGAGAGCATCCTGCTTGTTAAACAAGGTTACAATTATTTTATCCGATACTGCAAGAGACCGTAGGGTCTCATAGACCGTAAACATCTGCTTTTCTGCCCGGGGATTGGAGGCATCCACCACATGGAGAATGATATCCGCATATTTTGCCTCCTCCAAGGTGCTGCGAAAGGCCTCAATCAAATGATGGGGAAGCTTTCGGATAAACCCTACCGTGTCTGTCAAAAGCAGCTCCTGTCCTCCCTCCAGGCGCAGACGCCGGGTAGTCGGATCCAGGGTGGCGAACAGCTTGTCCTCGGAAAGCACCTCCGCCCCGGTAAGCCGGTTTAACAGGCTGGATTTCCCTGCATTGGTGTAACCCACAATGGCCGCCACCGGAAGCCGCTGCTCCGTGCGCCGGCTTCGGGTAATCTGCCGATGCTGTTCAAGCTCCTTCTTTTCCCGGTTTAGCTGGGCAATCCGGCTTTTAATATAGCGCCGGTCCATCTCCAGCTTTTTCTCTCCCGGCCCCCGGGTGCCGATGCCGCCTCCCAGACGGGACAGGGAACGCCCCAGGCCCACCAGGCGGGCCAGACGGTAGCGCAGCTGCGCCAGCTCCACCTGCAGCTTTCCCTCGCTGGTCACAGCCCGGGCCGCGAAAATGTCCAGAATCACCAGCGTCCGATCCATGATCTTGGTTTCCAGAGCCTCCTCCAGGTTTCTCATCTGGGCGGGGGACAGCTCGTCATCGCAGACAATACCGGTGGCTTCTGTTTCCTCCAAAAGCTCCCGCACCTCCGCCACCTTTCCGGAGCCTATATAGGTCCCGGGATGAATGGCATCCCGCAGCTGAATCACACGGCCCACGGTGAGAGCCCCGGCCGTGTCTACCAGCTCCTCCAGTTCATCCAAAGACTCCGTAAGCTCCTCTCCGTCTGTGCCCACTGCCACCAAAAGCACCCGTTCTCTGGCTTCCGCCACTCCATTGTCCGCCGGGATATTCTCCTCTAAAGCCTTCCCCATACCGCCTCCTGCAATCTGCTAATTCTCTCCATTTACCTTCCGCTCTCCGCGTTTTGTAAGGTTTCCTTGGCCTTCCTCCAGGCTTCTCACTCTGACAGGTTTCCTTGGCCTTCCTCCAGGCTTCTCACTCTACTAGGTTTCCTCTGCTTTCCTCTGTCCTTCCTTTATTTTTCTGGCCTGGAACTTTGCATACTCCTGTCTTTTCTCCTCGCTCATCTCGGAATATTCCAGAAAGCTCAGCTTGGTAATGGGCAGATTCTTCCGGCCACACCGGGTGCAATCCACAGCCGCCCTGCGGGATGCCAGCACCAGACGCTTACAGTCCGGACATAGATACAATTTCATCATAGCCAGGTCCGCTCCTATTCCACTGTCACGGATTTTGCCAGATTCCTGGGCTTATCCACATCGCAGCCCTTGCCTATGGACACATAGTAGGCAAACAGCTGCAGGGGAATAATGGCCAGGGAATTGGTAAAATACCGGTTTGTCTTGGGGATGTAAATCACATAATCCGCGTTTTTTTCCACTTCCGTATTTCCCACCACAGTCACAGCCAGAACGCAGGCGCCCCGGGACTTGACCTCCACCATATTGCTCATGGTCTTTTGGAACAAATCCTCCTGGGTCAAAACTGCCGCCACCAGGGTTCCGTCCTCAATGAGGGAGATGGTCCCGTGCTTCAGCTCCCCGGCCGCATAGGCCTCCGAATGAATATAGGAAATCTCCTTAAGCTTCAGAGAGCTCTCCATGGAAATGGCGTAGTCAATGCCTCTGCCAATAAAAAATACATCCTTAGCCGCCAGATACCGGTTGGCAAACCTCTGAATCCGCTCCTTATTGGACAGCAGCATCTCCATCTGCTCCGGCAGGCGTTCCAAATCCTCCAGCATACTGGACAGAGTTTCCGCTGATATCTCTCCCCGCACCCTGGCAAATTTCATGGCCAGGAGATACTGGGCAATGAGCTGGGTGCTGTAGGCCTTGGTGGTGGCCACGGCAATCTCCGGCCCGGCCCAGGTATACATCACATTGTCCGCCTCCCGGGCAATGGAGCTTCCCACCACATTCACAATGCCCAGCACCCGGACTCCCCGTTTTTTCACCTCCCGCAGAGCCGCAAGAGAATCCGCCGTCTCTCCGGACTGACTCACAATGATCACCAGAGTTTTCCCGTCCAGAATGGGATTGCGGTACCGGAATTCCGAGGCCAGATCCACCTCCACGGGAATCCGGGCCAGTCCCTCAAACACATACTTGCAGGTCATGCCCGTGTGATAGGCAGATCCGCAGGCCACAATATAGAGCTTTTCAATGTCCCGAATCTCCTCATCGGTCATGCCCAGCTCCTCAATGACAATATCCCCGTTTTTCAGCCGGGGACTAAAGGTATCCCGCACCACCTTGGGCTGCTCGTACATTTCCTTCAGCATAAAATGCTCATAGCCGCCCTTTTCCGCCGCGTTCACATCCCAGGCAATGGTGACAGGCTCCTTGAAAATCTCCTCCTCATCAATATTATAAAACTGCATGCCCTCCCGTGTAAGCCTTACAATCTCTCCATTTTCAATAAAATACACGCTCCGTGTATACTTCAACACAGCCGGTACATCCGAGGCAATCAGGCTTCCGCTGTCCGCGTGTCCTACGATCAGAGGGCTATCCTTGCGCACCGCATAAATCTCGTCCGGGTGATCCTGGAACATAATGCCAAAGGCATAAGAGCCCTCCAGCCGGTGCATCAGCCGGGTAATGGCTTCCAGGGGATTTCCCTTGTAATAGTAATCCAAAAGGTGGACCACCACCTCCGTGTCTGTCTCAGAGAGGAATTCATAGCCCCGGCGGATTAACCGCTCCTTAAGCTTCCCATAATTCTCGATAATTCCGTTATGTACCACCACAATGGACCCGGTTTTATTCAAATGGGGATGGGCATTGACATCCGAGGGCACCCCATGGGTAGCCCAGCGGGTATGTCCGATACCCACGGTTCCCGGAAGCATGGCCCCGTCATGGGTCAGCTCGTTTAGCACCTTTAAGCGCCCCATGGATTTCACCATCTGGATTTCCTCGCCATTGTAGACGGCAATTCCCGCCGAGTCGTAGCCCCGATATTCAAGCTTTGAAAGGCCGTCCAGCAAAATGGGAGCTGCCTGCTCCTCACCAATATAACCAACAATTCCGCACATAATTATCCTCCTACTATTTAAAATCGCTGCGCGATGGCTCTAAAGGGTAACGTCACCCTACCCTATCTCCCAATATCGGGGACTGGCCGTACACATAAGCACCAGTCGCCGGGGTAATTTTCTGTAAATTTTTCCCAATTTATACCCTGCAAGCTTACACACGCTCTGTACAAAGAGGCCGCCCAGAAGCCAGGGCTTTCCTTTTCGAAGGCACTGTCCGGCCACCTGCTTTACCATGCGAAGGCCCTCCCCCTCGGAGGGGAAGCCGGAAAAAATTTCCGGGTGCTGGGCCTGAGACACGGCCAGATCAAAGTTCCGGTGAAACTGCTGCCGGCCGCTGTAGTTGTGGGAATGAATCACCCGGGCCCGGGCCGCATAGGCGATGCCGTAGCCGGCCCGGATAAGCCCCCCGGCAAAGATCATATCCTCATTAAAAATCGTATGCCGCACAAATCCCCCCAATTCCTCAAAGGTCCTTTTTTCATACATGGCACATACATTGGAGCAAAAAAAGGTCTTGATACCAAGTCTTGGCAGATCCTCCTTTGTTTTCACACAGCCCTGCGACGGGTAGTTAAAGCTTCTGGTGCAGCGCTCCAGCTCTTTGCAATCCTCCCGAGGAATCTGTCTGGCATAGACGACCTTTACCCGGTTATCCAAAAAGCCGGTAGCCAGATACTCCACCAAATGCTCGTCCGCAGGCACCGCGTCCTGGGTCATATACAGGAGATATTCTGCATGAGAATGCTCCGCCCCCCTCTGGCGGGTGCCTCCATGATCGAATTCCTCCGGCTTTACCACCATAAGCTCCGTATGGGGATGTATGTGTAAAAGCCTTTTGGGAAAGGTCACTTCCCCTGTATTCATAAGGATAATCCGATCCACCGGCCGCGTCTGCCTGGAGAGCATGTCCAAAAGCCGCTCCAGCTTTTTATCCGGCTTATAAACCGGTATCACCGCATCTATGCTTTTGCTGTCCATAGTTTCTCCATCCTGAAAAATGGACGAGGCAGTCTTACCTCGTCCATATCCTGTTAGCCCACATCATCCGCAGAGTAAATTCCCGTATCCGCTTTGATCTTATCACTGATTTTTATAATGGTAGGCGACGGATAATAGTCATCCTCCTCAAAAAGGAACCGGTGCAGCTCCTTTACATTCTCCTCCAAATCAATGGGAATGACACAGTCCCCGTAGCCCTTGCCCAGATGCTTGCTGGTTTTCTCAAAGGGGAATCCGGCCGTCTCCCCAATCTCATAGGACATGGCATCTGCTGCCCGGGTAATCAAATCAGCTGAGGTAAAGTTTGACATGATCCGGGGAAATACCTCATCCACAATATTCACCATGGTAGGCAGTCCCGCAGCCTTGGCCTTATCCACCAGCAGGGTCAGGATCTCTCTCTGACGCTCGGTTCTCTTGTAATCATCCCCGGCTGTCTGGCGAATCCGGCAGAAGGCCGTAGCCTGCACGCCGTCCAGTGTCTGAAGTCCCGGCCCCTCCAGAAGGCTGGTCTCCACGCCGCTCTCATAGGCTGTCTCCAGAATATAACTATTTACAAACTCCCACTCCACATCATTCACGTCCACATCCAGACCGCCCAGCAGATCAATGGTATTGATAAGTCCCAGCCAGTCCACGCTGACATAATATTGAATATTCAAATCCAGATTCATATTCAGCATCTGCACCGCCTGATCCGGACCGCCGATGGCATAAGCGCTGTTGCATTTATTATACTTGTCATTGGCCAGGTTGAGATAGGTATCCCGGTACACGGAAACCATGCGGACCTCTCCGGTCTCGTTGTTAATATTGGCGATGATAATGGTATCGCTGTTGTTACCGGCTCCCAGGCTTTTATTTCCTGTAGTCATTCTTCGGTCAATGCCAAAAAGGGCGATGGTGGTATAGCCCTTCATGATCTCCTTTGTCTCCTCCGCAATCTCCTCATTCATCTGTACATTTTCCAGATCATTCCTCTGGATTTTTCCCAGCTTGTTCACGACCCAGAGGCCGCCTACTAAAACGACCAGGAGAAATACCTCCAGCGCCAGTACCAGCACCATCCGCTTGCGCTTTTTTCTCCCTGATTTTTTGTTTTTGTGTTTCCCTTTTGTATTGGTTGCCATACCATAACCCCTTCCGCTTATCTAATAAGCATTTTTGTTTATAAATCCTTTAAAGAAGGTCAAAAATATGATTTTCAGGTCAAAGCCCACGGACCAGTTTTCAATATAATACAGATCGTGGTCAATACGCTTGCGAATGGATGTATTTCCCCGGTACCCGTTGATTTGGGCCCAGCCGGTCATGCCCGGACGCACCTGATGCTTTATCATATATCTGGGAATCTCCTCCCGGAATTTTTCCACAAAAAACGGCCGCTCCGGCCGGGGACCCACAAGGCTCATGTCCCCCTTGAGAATATTAAAAAATTGCGGCATTTCATCAATACTGGTGCGGCGGATTATCCGTCCCACCGGGGTTACCCGGGGATCATCCGGAACCGTCCAGGCTCCCCGCTCCTTTTTGGGAGACTGTACTCCCATGGAGCGAAATTTATACATCTGGAAGGTCCGGTTGTGTAGCCCTACCCGCTCCTGCTTGTATATCAAAGGCCCCGGGGAGGTAAGCTTAATGGCCACAGCCGCCACCAGCATAAACGGGGAAAATACCACAATCGCCACCAGCGCCCCCACAATATCCATGCACCGCTTCACCATGGCATTAAAGGTATTGGTCAGGGGCACGTGGCGGATATTTACCACAGGAAGCCCCAGCAAATCCTCTGTATAGGGCTTGGTGGGAATAATATTATTGTAATCCGGAATAAATTTTGTATGCACGCCGGATTTCTCACACACGGCAACAATGTGCTCCAGCTTGGAATATTCGCTCAGCCCCAGGGTGATGGCGATCTCATCCAGATGATGAATCTCCAGAAGCTCCGAGAGCTCGTCTGTTCTCCCCACAACTTCGATCCCCCGGTATTTTACCCCCGGCTCCACCGTGTCGTCCAGAAGTCCCAGCACCTCATAGCCCCACTCCGGATTGGCCTTCAGCCTGTCGATAAATTCCTCTGCCGCCCTGCTGTAGCCTACCAGAATAATATGCTTCAGGTTAAAGCCCCTCTGGCGCAGACTTGTGAGCACCATACGGATGATATTCCGCACAATGCCCTCCAGGGCAATATTGAACACATAGAAATAGATCAGCATGGCACGGGAAAAGTTATTGGTAAATTCTGTAAAATTTCCCCGAACCAGGTACATGGCGCCCAGAAAAATCAAGAGACCAATGGAGTTTGCCTGGATAATTCTTCCCAGCTCCAGGCGACGTCCCTGGACCCGCTTGGCCGTATACAGGTTAAAGGCCATATACAGCACCAGATACACCGGCACCACCAGCCACAGCATTTCCGCATACTGCCGGAAGGTCAGACCGGTAATGGCTCCCTGGACCTTAAACACCAGAAACCAGGCAGCCAGATATGAAATTATGATTACCAGACCGTCAACTACCACATGCAGCCGGTTAAAATGCCGCTGATTATCTTTAATCAAATCCTGTCACCCAAATCTCTTTCCAAGATTCTTCCACAATTCCAATTGGATTTTTCCATAGCTGGGAAGGTTTTTCCAGGAAAATTGCACTTTTGCCTCCCGTTTGCACAGGCCAAAGCCGGAGAAAAATCCTTTTCTGTAAATATTTCCCAAATTTTTTCGGATAAAAAATATATATTTCATCCCAAAGCCCGCCAGTAAAAAGGGAACATTCAGTATTATCTGAGGCCAGGGCATGTTTTTGTAGATAAGATACACATTGTTTCTGGTGCTGTAAAACACCTTGAAGGCATTGTACCGGGAACCGCTGGTTCCGCTTCCCACGTGATAGACACGGGCTGCCGGCTCATACAGGTTGCGCCAGCCAAATATCCGGGCCCTATAGCCAATATCCATATCCTCCAGATAGGCAAAATGGGCCTCGTCAAAGTAACCAATCTCCTCTAAAACGGCCTTTCGGTAGATGGCAGCTCCGGCACAGGCGGCAAAGATCTCCTCCGGTCTCTCATACAGGCTGCGTGGCTTGTCCTTCCCCCGGGCAAAGGCCCAGCCCAGGGCGCAGTAGAGATTTCCCGCATCGTCAATCCGATCCGGCCTGTGGTATTGCAGCATCTTCGCCGCAGCAGAGAATGCTTTGGGATCTCTATTCAGAGCTCCCACCAGGGCCTTTACAAACCCCGGACATACTCTGGTATCGTTATTGAGCAGGATCACATAGGGGGTTTTGGCTGCCCGAAGTCCCACGTTGACAGCCCGGCAGAAACCGTAATTTTTTTTCAGGCCAATGAGCTGCACCCCGGGATACCTCCTGGCTACCCACTCCCTGCTGCCGTCGGTGGACCCATTGTCCACCACAAACACCTGCCCGGCCTCCACCTGCTGCAACAGAGCCTTCAGGCAGGTTTCCATATATTTCATGCCGTTGTAATTGGGGATCACAACGGAAACGCAATTATCGTTGTTCATATAACACCGCCCAGGGCTCGTATACTATGCGATACCCCATTCTTTTCACCTGTGCTCCCAGCCATTCCACATCCAGGGAAATGGGATCTCTTCCAGAATCCCCCTCCTGATATAGACGCAGAAGCTCCTCCAAAAGTTTCCCCTTCATGAGAAAACAATCGGTGGGCTTTGCAAGCTCCTGCTGCAGACAGGCTCTGTGGAAATATCCCAAATACCCCTTTTTCAGTCCCTTCATGGTAATCCCCAGGGGATTGCACACGCCGGCCATTTCAACCGAATGGAATAAACGACCGTGGACATTATATACCCGGGCACAGGCCATGCCGATTCCCGGCCTCTCACAGGCTGCCCGCAGCTCCCGAAAAAATCCGGGATCCGCCTTTCCTTTTTTTACACAGGTAAAAAGCACATAATCATCTGTTACATCTCTTTTTCGAAATGTTACAACTTTATTACGTACCTTATCATAATATACAACTTTTATTCCCTTTTGTCCATGTAAATTTTCGAAAGAATTTATTAAGACCCTTCGGGAAGCCTGTTTTTTCTCTTCTTCCGAAGCCCTTTTATCCCTATATCTTACCCGATAAAACCCATAATTAGCCGTCTCCAGCACCCGTCCGGCCTCCTTTTTCCGGGCAAGATGCGCCTCCACTGCCCGCTTTCCCGCCTCATAGGCGTAAAGCTTACTCTCCGGATCCGCCGCCGTGGAGGAGGCATGGCTCCTCCAGGAATAGAGTATCTGAGGAATGTGTACCACCGGGCCTCCCTGCTCCACACACCGAAGAATAAAGTCATAATCCTGAGCCCCGTCAAATTCCGGCCGAAATCCCCCGATCCTCTGGGCCCTCTCCCGCTTTACCACAAAGAAATGGCAGATATAATTGTTGCTCCGCAGAAGCTCCAGATTAAAGTCCGGCTTAAAATGGGGCTGAAAATGCCGTTTTCCGTCAAAGCTCACCTTGTCCTCATCCGTGTAAAAGGCCTCTCCCAGGGGATTTTCTTTTATGGCCTTTGCCACCTCGTAAAGAGTCTGGGGAAACAAGAGATCATCGTGATCCAAAAGAGCCACATACTCTCCGGTGGCCATGGCAAGGGCTGCGTTGGTGTTCTGGGAAATTCCCCCATTTAACGTTAAATGCTTATACTGAATCCGGGGCTCCTCTCTCAAAAGTCCTTCCAGTGCCTTCTCCACCTGTCTGCTTTTGCTTCCGTCCGCAATGCACAGCTCCCAGTTCTCATAGGTCTGGCTTCGGACAGATTCCACCATTTCCAAGAGAAATTCCCGGAAGGTCTCATAGGCCGGCACCAGGATGCTGATACGGGGAGCCTGTGGATTTTTCTCCTGCCTTTGCAACTGCAGCGCCGCCTCTGTCGGCTGCTGACCGGAAAGCCATTGACCATAGGGCTCCTCCAGCCTGTCAAGCTGCCGGCGCTCCCGTATTTTCCGATATAATTGCAAAAATCCATACTTGCCCACATAGCGGGCGCCTCGCCCCAAAAGCCCTGTTGCTTTTCCCATTCCGTTTCCTCCTGACACCTGTTTCCCCTGGAACGCAAAGTCCCCTAGAAGGTCACCTCTCCGTCATGGGAGATCAGCGCAGCGGCCTCCACCCGGGGAAGCTCCGACACTACCTTAGCCAGCTCCCCTTCCTTTTTCGTGCGAACCTCAATAACCAGATCCTCTTTTCCATTGGAAATGTTTCTGGACTTCACCCGAAATACCCGGCTAAACTGCCTGACCTGACCCAACAGCTCCTCCTCTGCGTCTGCTTCGCTTAAATTTACCACCAGCATCATGGGGGCCCGGGAAGCGGGAAGATTCTCCAGAACTAAAATCAGCAGCGTCACCACCAGACTGGTGAGCAGCGCCACCTCATAGAGACCAGCCCCACAGATAATGCCAATACTGATGGACCAGAATAAAAACACCAAATCCATGGGATCCTTAATCGCCGTGCGGAAACGCACAATGGACAGGGCGCCCACCATGCCCAGAGAAATCACCAGATTGGACTGCATGGCCAAAATGATGGCAGCCGTAATCACGGACATGGCAGCCAGGGCCACATTAAAGCTCTTGGAATAAAAGGACTTCCTGGTCATGACCCGATAAATCACAAAAATGTAAAGGGCCAGAACACAGGTCACCGCAAGGGCCGCCATAATCCTTCCTGCCGAGATATCCATGCCGGAAAATCCCTCCAAAAACGACTTCTTAAATACATCCTGAAAACTCATCTTCTTGTCCTCCATTACAGTTCCGCATCCGTCCATACAAGTCCCCTTCCCCTGGAAGAATTTCCTGCCGCTTCCGCGTCAGCAAATCCTTCCGGGACTTGTATGGACTTCTGCTGTTTTCTGTTCCGCATCCGTCCATGCAAGTCTCCTTCTTCTGGAAGAATTTCCTGCCGCTTCCGCGTCATCAAATCCTTCCGGCACTTGTATGGACTTCTGCTGTTTTCTGTTCCGCATCCATCCTTACAAGTCCCCTCACCCTCTCAGGGCCGCCTGAACGCCGCCGCTTCTCCCATATTTCCGGCACAGATAATATTTGGAAAAGGACGTCTGCCTTAAGTTTTGCAGCTGTAAATTGCAGCGGATGGCGTCCGGGAGAAATTCATCATATTTTACCTCCAGAATATGCTGACCGGCCGGCAGTATGGGCCTTTTCCGGATATGCTCCCTAAAAAAGCCATCCAGATCACCGGAGGAGGAAATATTCTGATCCAGCGTTACACGCACATTCCCAAGCCGCTCCACATAGGGGATCCGATCATATTCCACGATCACCTTGGGCTGTAGCCTGCGGGTGCGCATTTGCAGCAGAAGCTTCTGCAGCACCGGCGGATATGCCCCGCTAATGGGAAGGGGCTCTCCCCGCATCAGGCTCTCACACTGCTCTCTGGTCAGGGGACAGGAGAGCTTCTGGGTCATGGCGTGCTCCTTTCGCTTTAGCTCCAGGGTGATCCGCTCCGGGCTGTGATTATAAATGCGAATGCGAAATTTCTCTCTGGGATCCGTTCCCATCTCATTTTCCAGCATACAGCTGTCCCAGGCATCGTCAAAATACAGACTGCGGATTTCATAGCCCCCTTTTGCATCCGCATGTACATCTGCGCGCATCAAATGTTGGATTCTGCACTGCAGCAGAGCCATCTGCTGGGCTGACACCAAATACTTTAGTTCATTTCTGTAATCCATGACAATCCTTCCCCGCTTATTCATACCCCAGATCCAGATAGGCCTCCAGGTTATCATAAAAATAGCCATCCAGAAGCTCCATGCGGTAGCAGAGAAGGGTTTTCATTCTCTCATAATCCTCCCCATGCTTGCCTCTGGGCCACCGAAGTCCCTCCCGCCGAAGGGCTCCGGAATCCTGTACCTGATGGCGCAGTCCGTCTACCGCGGACAAGAGAGCCTCCTCCGACAAAACGCCCTCCCGGGACTCTCTCCAGATCCAGCTTACCCGCTCCTTCGCGTCCATGGCATTGGTCTTTATCATCCGGTCCCCCACGGCAAAATTAATCCGTTCCCGGTATATCATGGGATTGTTTCCCACATCCCAGGGATACTCATTTACCGAGTCCTGAAGGGTATCCCCCAGGGTCAGATCCATATCCCAGGGCGCCAGATACATGCGACAGCCATTTTCTGTATATTTTGTCACATAATACATGTTTTTTACCCGGTTGTCAATTCCCATCACCGCCTGGAGGTAGGTCCAGAGCTGCAACAGATTGTCTCCGTCCACCATCTCCCCGGCCTGGGCCGCAAACACCTCGTCCTCAGGCGTGCCGCTCCACGCCAAATAATTGAGAAGCGGCTGCCAGCTTTCCCGGGTGATCTCCGTATATCTTCCCTTTAGCTGATAGCCCCCCATTTCCTCCGTCCACTCCGTGCAGGCTTCCATCTCCTCCAGGGTTTGATTCTGGGGGATAGAGGACTTATAGGCCAGCTCCGAAGGCTTACTTTCCGTCTCCCTCTTTAAATCCAGCTGCTTGGAATCCACAGGCTCCAGTAAAAGATATAGGCCCCAGTATTCTCCGTTAAAAAACACCTCCACATAGGTCCCGTCGGTTCCCAGACGCATATCCGGAAATTCCTCCTCATAGGCGCCCATGCCGCTCCAGATATCCGCACAAAGCTTATCCCGTATCTTGGAGGCATCCGTGTACATGGCATTGAGAATATATTCGTCATCCTCCCGCAGGCCAAAAAGCGAACGGGAATCCTTTACCACATTTCCCTCCCGATCCTGCTTTTTCAGGCTAAGCTTGTAGCCTTTCTTCGGGTAGAGCCGGCTGGTATTTCCCCGGATATGGGCCTCCAGAATATTGGAGCGAAACCAGTCCCGCTTGGTGTTTGCATCCCAGAAGCGGATGCTTCCCCCGAAAATTTCCGTCTCCGCTGTCTCCGCCGTCTCAATGCTCACAATGGGCAGTCCAGTAAACACCAGATAATAGGAGCGATACTGTCCGCCCCGGACGGCCAGAAACTCAAAGCGTGTCCCCTCCCGGATGGCCTTTTGCTTATCCTCCCGGGTAAAGGCCTTTTCAAAGAGAATCTCCACCTCCGGCTGCCCGCTGGTGATCTCTCCCGTTTCCCACAGCTCCTCCTCCATATTCAGGGGCAGATAGAAGGTAGCCGTGGCCACATCCTCCACCAGGCTCACCTGATTAAACCTGAGATCCGTTAGAATATTCTCCGTAGTCCTCTCGCAGGTTCGCCGAACCTCCTCCAGCCTCTCCTCCTTGGCCGTCCCATAGGAGACTGCATCCTCTCCCTGGGACCTGTTTGCCAGGGCGGTCAGAAGAGCCGCCAGCAGTATTCCATTTAACAGCAACCAAAAACCTTTTCTTTTCATATCGCCTTTCTTTTGGGCTTCTCTTTGCCCAGGTGGCCTTGAATCCTATCCATGCTTTTCTATAAAAATTTTCCGGGTGATAAAATTGTAAACCATTACCACGCCTGTGGCAAAAATCTTTACCAGCATATAGGACCGCTTCATATACACATCCAGCCATGCGGTCCCTCCCCACATAATCAACTGATTGATGCCCAGGCCGATAATGCTCAGAATGAGAAATATAACAAACTGCCCGGCCTTATTAGCCTCCTTGTCCGCGTCAAAAACCACCGTAATACTTAAAATATAATTGACAATCACGGAAACGGAAAAGGAAATCCCGCTGGCAATAAGCTTTTTCACGGCAAAAATCTCAATAAGGCCTGTCATAATTCCGTAATCAATAAAGAAGCACAGAAAGCCCACCACTCCAAATTTTAAGATTTGTTGTTTCAATTTTTCCATATTATTTTTCTCCATTTTTGTAGGGATCATGCGGCATATCTTTGACGTCCTCTTCTATGGGGAGCGGTAAGTTTTAACCGCTTCATGATTTCACTTCTAAAATTTATGCTAATTTTATTATTATACTCGTTTTTTGCAGAATTGTAAAACATTTTAAATATTCTCTGCCCAAAAATGCGGATTGAAAAATTTCTCCAAAGCTTGTATACTAGGGGATAGATTTTGGAAAGGAACATTGCTTTCATGAGTAAGCTGTCTTTTGTGATTCCCTGCTATGGCTCGGAACCTACCATTGAAATCGTAGTGCAGGAGCTCCTGGATACCCTTCGACAGCGGCCGGAGTATGATTATGAAATCATATTGGTCAACGACTGTTCTCCGGACAGGGTCTGGGATCGCATCCGCGCTCTGGCCCTTCATAATCCCCGCATTACCGGCATTCATCTGGCAAAGAATTTCGGCCAGTCGGCCGCCCTTATGGCCGGATACCGCCAGTGTATGGGAGATTTTGTAATCTCTCTGGACGATGACGGACAAACCCCTGCCAAAGAGCTCTTTTCCCTGGTAGACAAGATACAGGAGGGCTGGGATGTGGTTTACGCCTCCTATGAGCATAAGATGCACAGCCGCTTCCGGAACTTCGGCACCTGGATGAATGAGAGAATGACAGAAAGTCTTATTGGAAAGCCAAAGAATCTGAAGGTCACCAGCTATTTCATTATGCGGCGGTTTATTGTGGAGGAGATCCTCCGCTACCAAAATGCCTACCCCTATATTGAAGGGTTGATTTTCCGGGCCACCAATCACATTGCCAATGTTCCCGTCACCCACCACAACCGTTTGGTGGGAGAATCCGGCTACACCTTAAAAAAGCTTATCGCCCTGTGGTTCAACGGCTTTACCGCCTTTTCCGTAAAGCCCTTGCGCATTGCAACCGTATGCGGAACTGCCTGCGCCCTTCTGGGCTTCTTATATGGTCTCTTTGTGGTTATCCGCAAGCTTTTTGATTCCACCATTGAGATGGGCTGGAGTTCCATCATTGCCTCTATTTTCTTCCTGGGAGGTCTGATCCTGATTATGCTGGGCCTTATCGGCGAATACATCGGCCGCATCTATATCAGCATCAACAATGCCCCTCAGTATACCATTCGGGAGGTGGTAAGGCAACCCCCTTCGTTCCCGGAAAACTCTCCCTCTGACCGCCCTGGTCAGCTGTAAAACACCAAAATGCCAAGAAGAATCAAGCTGTTTCCCAACAGCTTTTTCTTTGTAATTTTTTCCCCGAAAAAGAAGCGGCTCAGGAGCATCACCAGCACAAAGCCCAGGGACTCAATGACCGCCCCGTTTTTATATTCCAGTCCTGCATAGCCGGCCACGGTCAAAAGCGTGGAGCCCACCATCATGCCATACCCCAGAATCACATAGAGATTCAGATATTCCCAGATAAGGGAGGCGTAAGTCTTTCCCGCGCTTTTTTTCAGTAAAATCTGAGAAAAGGATGCCACCACCACGGACAGCACCAGAAAAAGCATATATTTATTCACCATCATTGTTCACTATCATTGTCCCTGCAAAAACAAGGAGCACTCCTATGATATTTTTTTTGGTCAGGGTCTCCTGAAAAAATACCACCGTCCAAATAAGAGACCACAAAATGGCCATGGAACGGTTGGCATAGGCCACCGACAAGTCGCATCGCTTGATAATCTGCTGCCAGGCAATGGCATAGATTCCAAGAATCAGGATTTCCACCCCATAGTACAAAAGAAAGGCCGGGCTTAAAGCCTCCTCCCCGGAGGCCAGCTTGGCCGCCACACTAGAGAGGGTATACAGCATAACCACCAGCTGCAGGACTAAAATCATTTTTATGGATATCCTTTTCATAACTCCACATACTCCTTTGCCTCTTCCACACTGTCAAATGCCAGAATAAAAAAACCAAACCGGGTAGAGCTGTCTGTAACGCATCCCTCCCGGATTTCCTCCAGCTCACTGACAAACCGTACCTTTTCCGGAATCTTCTCCTTAAGCTTTGTGAGTAACTCCAGATCTTTATGGGTAAAAATAAAATGAATGTATGCCACCTTTTTCTCTCCCACAGGAGTGAAATCCGGCTCCTTCCCCTGGGCCACGTCAAGGACCATGCGGACAAAATCATAGCCTGTGCTCAAGGGAACCAGATCCGAACCGATACAGTCTCCTCCCATACGGGCGCCTGTCTCAATGATTTGCACCTGCCCCTGGCTGTCCAGCATAAATTCCGTGTGGGAGGCTCCGTTTTCTACCTGCAGAGCATCCAATGCCTGAAAAACCACCTGTCGGATTCTCTGCACCTGTTCCTCCCGTAAATCCGCAGGCTCCAGATGACCTGTCTCTATAAAATGGGGATGACCGGTGGTATATTTTTTAGTCAAAGCCAAAAGGTGATGGACCCCTTTACAGGAGATACACTCACAGCTGAACTCCTCCCCCAAAAGACATTCCTCCACAATGGCCTTTTTCTCAAAGGAATTTTCCACAGCCAGAGCCACCGCCTCCGAAAGACCTTCAAAGCTCTCAAGCTTTGTAATCCCCCGGCTGCCGGAGCGATCCGTGGGCTTTACAATGACCGGAAGGGAAAGCCCCTCCAGGACTTTGGGATCCAGAGGCAGCTGTACCTGACGAAACCGGGGCACCAAAAGGCCGGCAGACCGGAAGACTTTGCGCATCTCATATTTATTTGTGGAAATGCGGGTACACGCCATGGAATTGCAGGGCAGCCCCAGCTTTCCGGCCACATAATTCACCGTCAGCATGGCCAGATCCGAGCCGATAGATACCACGGCCACGGGATTTATCCTCCGGCATTCCTCCAAAATCTGTTCCCGCTCCACAATGCTCACCGGATAAAAAACATCTGCCGTCCGCTCTCCCACGGCTCCCTCTCTCCAGGCAAACACATGGGTTTCAAAGCCCATCTCCTTTGCCTTTAAAATCAATGGATTCTGAAAGCTGTTTGCGCCTATGATTACGATTTTTTTCATGTTTGTTTTCCTCTTTTCAGCACTGCAGCGGAGTGAATACCAAAAGCCAGATGTAATACCAGATGCCGGAAAGAACATGGTAGAAGAGGAGAAAATTTCCAACAAGCCTCACCCAGGTCTGCTTCCATCTGGTCTGATAAAAACGAAGCGCCGTCATAATAAACAGGGTAAACATGGCAAGCTGCATAGCCCACTCAAAATTTCCCGATTCCGCCTCTGTCTCCTCAATGAACAGAATAAATTCCACCAGGGAAACCAGATAAAACAGGATAGAAAGCCACAGAGCCTTATCTGCAAACACTCTCTTCCTCCCCAAAGCCAGGATGACAAACAGTGGAAAAGCAATCCCCAGTAAAAGGGAGAATAACGGATTGGGAGAATCCAAGCGCATAACTGCAAAAGGCTGGATTCCGATTTTTCGAGTCCCTGAGCTGTCAAATAAAAGAAGATACTGGGCCACAAAATACAACGCGGCCGGGACAAAGGCCAATCCAACCTTTACGCTAAACCAAAAAGTTTTTCCTTTATTGGGAATCAACTCCAGCAAAAGAAAAAGTGCAATGGCCGGAAGAAAGCCCTGAATAAAGGAAGGTTTCACAAAGCAGCTCAAAAGCAATAGAAAGGAGATTATCACAAAGGAGCCCTTTCCAGCCGTCTCCCTCTCCCGATAAAGCTTGACAAAGCAGAGAAAAAGGAACAAGGCCAAAGGCTTTACCGCCAGATTTGTGGGATTGTGCCAGATGGTGGGACTGCTCTGTCCCAGATAGACCTCTTTATTAAACCAGGGCATATACAAGGCCATCACAAAGGACAGGGCCAAGGTCAGCAGAATACATTTCCCCTGTGACCACTGCTCCTTCATTTCCTTTCTCACAAACAGGTAAAGCAGGCCGCCGGTGATTCCTACAAAACAGGCTGTCACAAGGGCCGCCGCCCACTCACGTCCCAGAGGTGTGAGCTGGTATACTACCTTCACACAAAAATGCCATACCGGATAAAAATAAAATTTGTCAAATTCTGCTTCCATAGGCCTTCCCACAGCCCATCGGGAATGGATCCGAAAATCCGCGTATTCCTTTCCCACCTCTACCTTCGTCATCACCAGAGTCACCAGAAACATAAACAACAGGCAGATTAAGAAACCGACATCTATGTCTCGAATCCCTCTCCTTTTCTCCTTCTGCATACACTCGCCTCTCAACCTCTGTAAAATTCCTTTACTTTATCCGCCACATACAACACCTGCTCCCTCTGCAATCCATAATACAGCGGAAGTCGCATCAGCCGCTCGCTCTCCTGGGTGGTATACCGGTCCTCCCCGGAAAACCTTCCCACTCTTTGTCCCTCCAAAGCCGTATGGAGTGGCACATAGTGAAACACAGCCTGCACCCCTTTCTCCTTTAGATAGGCAATCAGGGATGTGCGCTCCCCCAGATCCTTTGCCTTTACATAAAACATGTGGGCATTGTGCCGGCAGCCCTCCGGCACCACAGGAAGCTCCAGAAGTCCTTTCTCCTGTAAAGGCCTAAGCTCCTGATAATAGGCCTCCCAGCTGCCCATGCGGTCCGCCGTAATCTCCTCCGCCATCTCCAGCTGCGCCCACAGGTAGGCGGCATTCATATCACTGGGCAGATAGGAGCTGCCATGGCTGACCCAGGTGTATTTATCCACCTGGCCCCGGAAAAATTTAGAGCGGTTGGTCCCTTTCTCCCGCAGGATCTCCGCAGCCTCCACCTGCTCCTTATCCCGAATGAGCAGAGCGCCTCCCTCTCCCATGGAAAAGTTTTTGGTCTCGTGGAAGCTAAAGCAGCCATAATCCCCTATGGTTCCCAGGGCCCGTCCCTTGTAGGCGGACATGACACCCTGCGCCGCGTCCTCCACCACGGCCAGATGATATTTCCCGGCCAGAGCCATGATGGCATCCATCTCGCAGGCTACTCCC
>CANPIM010000039.1 GCA_947574135.1 uncultured Lachnospiraceae bacterium | reverse complement strand
GAGTTGGAGGAAGGAGAAAAAGAGGAGCCGGGAGAAGAAAAAGAGGAGTTGGAGGAAGGAGAAAAAGAGAAGGAACTGGAGAAAGGAGAAAAAGAGGAGCCGGGAGAAGGAAAAGAAAAAGAGCAGGAAAAGGAGCCGGGAGCAGAAGGAGAAGAAAAAGAGAAAAGCGAGAAGCGAGGGGAGGAAGCGGAAGAAGGCATAGGAGACGAGACAGAAGAAAAAGAGCAGGAGACAGAGGAAAAAGAACAGGAAACAGAAGAAAAAGAGGCTGAGGAAAAAGAGGAGGAAGAGAAAGAAAAGGAGGAGCCGGAGAAAGAAGAAAGAGAGGAGCCGGGAGAAGTAGAAAAGGAGGAGCCGGAGGAAGGAGAAAAAAAGCAGGAAAAGGAGCCAGGAGAGGAAACAGAAGAAAAAGAGCCGGAGGAAGGAGAAAAAGAGGAGGAGACAGAGGAAAAAGAGGAGGAAGAGAAAGAAAAGGAGATGATCCTGCTGCAGGTATTCTTAAAGCGGAATGGAGAGACCGTGGCAGAGGCTCTGGGAGACTGTGTATTTACGGATAGTCTGACTGAGGAAGGAAATTATTGCTATACTCTGGAGGATCAGGAGGGAAATGTGTATGGAGACTCCATTTTTCTGGGAACCAGACGAAGCCTTGCAAGACCTCAGGCAATCCTGTCCGGTTCGGGGAAGGAGCTGTGGGTGGAACAGAAGCTTTGCTTTCAGACAGAGCCGGATATTGTGGGCGAGATCCGGGATTCTGTGGGGCTTGCAAAAATAGAATATAAGAGGGGAGGGGAGGAGGCGTCTGGCGAATATAGCCTGCTCAAAAGCTATGATCTGGGAGAAGGGAGGTTTTCGGCGGGAGAGAACAGAGCTTTTGACGGAAGCCTTAAGCTTGGAGAGCTTAAGGATCAGCTGGATCAGGCCAAGGATGGCAGCCACACCTATACCTTTCGGATCACCAATGTGGTGGGAGGGGTGACGGAGATTTCTTTTTCCTTCCTTTTGGACAGACGACCGCCTTTGTTAGAGGTATGGTATCCGGAAGGGGTGGCAGAGGAGAGGGAACAAAGGATTTTTTACCAAAGAGCCAGTGAGATTCAGCTGTGTCTCTGGGAGGAAGGCTTTGAGGAGCATCGAAACAGAGAGGGGGACCGGATAGAGCCTGTGATTTTCCTGGAGACACTGGGGAAGGGGACAGAGGAAGCTTTTTTAGAGGAAACCAAACGAGCATTCCAGGGGAAAACAGGGGAAGATCCTGCAAACCGGGTGGAATGGATATTTTCCCGGGAGGAAAAGGGGGGAGTGGCCCGGGGCAGCTTTTCTCTTCCGGAGATCGGGCAGCAGGAGGTGAGCTATCGGTTTTGGGTGCAGTATCAGGATCGGGCAGGGAATGTGCTGGAAAAGTGTGCAGACACCAGGGGAGACATGGAGAATGGTCTTTTTACCAGCTATGAACTGATTATGGACTGTGCGGCGCCAAAGCTCATAGATTACACGGTTTCGGGAAATGCCAGATACAGGGATGGAGGAATCCCCGTCTACCAGAGAAATGAGGCAGGGGGAGACCTTGAAATCTCCTTTACCATTGAGGACAACGCCCGATATTGGCAGCCGGAGGCCGTGGGCTTTCGCATCTGGAGAGAGGGCAGTCAAAGTCCGGTGGTGGATATCCAGGAGGGAAGAGCAGTTGGGAAAAACAGAGGGGAATTGGAATGGGAGCACAGAGGGGATCTCCATAAGGCTACATATTGCTTTTACGGGGAGGAGAACCAGGAGGGAGAATATTACATGGAAATCACCTATCAGGACCGGGCAGGGAATCCCTTGGAGGAGGGGAGAGAGCCAGGGGGAGTGGGGCTTCAATGGGAGGAATGGGGCCTTTGCCGGGGGGAAAGATTTATCCTGGATCATGTGGCCCCTGTGATTACCGTAGTATACGACCAGAATGAGCCCTTATATGAGCGGTTTTATCCCCAGGCCCGGACAGCCGTGGTTACCATTCAGGAACCTAATTTTGACAAGGAGGATGTGGTGTTTACCATTACCAATACCCTGGAAAATCAGCCGGAAATAGGAGGATTTACTTCCGGAGAGCAGGGGGAGGACAAGCTTCACAGCTGTAAGGTGAACTTTCAGGAGGACGGGGATTACACTTTTTCGGTGGCCGTGGTGGATCTGGCGGGAAACCGGGCGGAATATGAGCAGACAGATATGTTTACCATTGATGTGACCCCGCCGCTCCTTACCGTATCCTACAATAACGACAGTGCCCGAAATGAATGGTATTACCCAGAGGGCAGAACAGCCACCTTGGCCGTGGAGGAGCGCAATTTTGATCCTGCCCTGGTAAAGGTGCAGGTTACGGCGGAGGATGCAGAGGAGCCCACCCTTTCAGGCTGGCGGCAGGAGGGAGATGTCTATAAGGCCCAGGTAAGCTTTTCGGAGGATGGGGTGTATAGCATTGCCGTGGAAGGAGAGGATCTGGCGGGGCATTCCCTGCCGGTTTATGAAAGGGAGCATTTTGTCATAGACCAGACGGAGCCAAAGCTACAGCTTTTGGGGGTTTTCAATCAGTCGGCCAACAATGGAGAGGTGATTCTAAAGGTCCGGTGTGAGGACAAAAATTTTGATTTTGGAGAAACCCGGATTTCCCTGCAGGGCAGCCGGCGAGGGGTACAGGAAATAGAGAAGGCCTGGGAGAAACGAACGCCGGAGGGGCTGGAAATTTCATTTCCGGATTTTCCCTATGAGCCGGAGGCGGATGATCTGTATATTTTGGAGGCAGAGGCAATGGATTTAGCCGGAAACCACAGCAAAAGCCAGGTGGAATTCTCAATAAACCGGTTTGGTTCCGTATACACCCTGGGGGAGGCAACGGCTGCGCTGGCCGGGGCCAAGGGAAGCTTTTATACGGCCCAGGCGCCGGATATTATTGTGACAGAGACCAATGTGGATATGCTGGAGTTTCAGGAAATTACCTGCAGACAAGATGGGCAGCTGCGGACGCTTAAGGAGGGAAGGGATTACAAGGTGCAGCGAAATGCCCGGGCCGGTAGCTGGAAGCAATATACCTATATTCTCTATAAAAGGAATTTTCAGGAGGAGGGCACCTATAAAATCAATATTTATTCCGAGGATCGGGCGAAAAACCCTTCCGACAATAATACAAAGGCAAAGGAGCTGGCCTTTGCAGTGGATAAAACCGGACCCAGCATTCTCATTTCCGGAGTGGAAAACGGAGGGCAGTACCGGGAGAGAATACGCCAGGTGACGGTGGATGCCCAGGATAATCTCTGCCTGGAGGAGGTCTCGGTTTTTCTGAATGGAAAAGAGACCGTGTATACCAAGGAGGAGCTGCCGGACACAGGAAGGATCACTCTTTTAGCAGGAAACGCCGATTATTGGCAGGAGCTTCGGGTGACGGCCCGGGACGGGGCAGGAAACCTGGGGCGGACAGAGACGGTCCGGTTTCTGATGACTCCCGATGTAATGGTTCTGTTTCTCTTAAATAAGAGAAAGGTTTCCGGGGCAGTAGGCCTGGTGGTGGCTGTTGGAACAGGTGTTTGGCGCTTACTTGCGGCAAAACGGCGGGGGATTTAGAAATCCTTTATAATTCACACAGAATTTTCACAATATTTCGTATTGCTTTATCCAAAGATTGAAATTATAATAGTAGTGTTATCGTGCCCTTCGTGCGGGATAACATGCGAGGAGGATAAAGATGGACGAAAACAGGAATCAAAACCGCAACCAAAATAACGGCGGTGGCAATAAAGATCCTAAGAACCGGCAGAATATCCTGATCTTTCTGATTATAACCCTGGTGTTTCTCATGGGTTACAGTATGTTTCGGGGATTCTTAGGCGGCGTGGGCAGCGAGGAGATTACCTACGATCAGTTTATTGAGATGCTGGAGGACGGCAAGGTAGAGAAGGTGGAGGTGACCTCCAAGCGGGTAGTGATTACCCCCAAGGATTCTCCCATGCCGGGGATGGAATACACCTACTACACGGGATATTTTCCCGACTATGATCTCCAGGCCCGCTTAAACGAGGCGGGAGTGGAGTACAGCACTCCCATTGAAAACGGGGTCAGCGCGCTCCTCTATGAGCTGGCCAGCATTATGATTCCCCTGATTCTGATCTGGGTGATCTTTGGGCTGGTTATGCGCAAGATGGGCGGCGGAGGCGGCCTGATGGGTGTGGGAAAGAGCAAGGCCCGGGTCTATATGGACAAGGAGACTGGAGTGACCTTTAAGGATGTGGCCGGGCAGGAGGAGGCCAAGGAGTCCCTCCAGGAGGTCGTGGATTTCCTCCATAATCCCGGCAAATATACCACCATTGGAGCCAAGCTGCCCAAGGGAGCCCTTTTGGTGGGACCTCCCGGAACGGGAAAAACCCTGCTGGCCAAGGCAGTGGCCGGGGAGGCTCATGTGCCCTTTTTCTCCCTGTCCGGATCTGATTTTGTGGAGATGTTTGTAGGAGTGGGAGCCTCCCGGGTAAGGGATTTGTTTGAGGAGGCCAAAAAGAATTCTCCCTGTATTATTTTTATAGATGAGATCGATGCCATCGGAAAGAGCCGGGATTCCCGGTATGGCGGGGGCAATGATGAGCGGGAGCAGACCCTGAATCAACTTTTGGCGGAAATGGACGGCTTTGACAGCTCCAAGGCCTGTCTGGTGCTGGCGGCCACCAACCGGCCGGAGGTGCTGGATTCCGCCCTCTTGCGTCCGGGTCGCTTTGACCGGCGGGTGATTGTGGATAAGCCGGATTTAAAGGGCCGGGTGGATATACTCAAGGTTCATGCCAAGAATGTCTCCCTGGACGAGACCGTGGATCTGGATGCCATTGCTCTGGCCACCAGCGGCGCCGTGGGATCGGATCTGGCCAATATGATCAATGAGGCGGCCATTCTTGCAGTGAAAAACGGTCGCAAGGCCGTATCTCAGAAGGATCTCTTTGAGTCTGTAGAGGTGGTGCTGGTGGGCAAGGAGAAAAAGGACCGCATTATGAGCAAGGAGGAGCGGCGGATTGTGTCCTACCATGAGGTGGGCCACGCCCTGGTGAGCGCCCTGCAAAAAGATGCGGAGCCTGTGCAGAAGATTACCATTGTGCCCCGGACCATGGGAGCTCTGGGGTATGTAATGCAGGTGCCGGAGGAGGAGAAGTTCCTCAACACCAAGAAGGAGATTGAGGCTATTTTGGTGGGCTGCCTGGCCGGCCGGGCGGCGGAGGAGATTGTCTTTGATACCGTGACCACCGGTGCAGCCAATGATATTGAGAAGGCCACCCGTTTGGCCAGGGCTATGGTGACCCAGTACGGAATGTCGGAGAAGTTCGGCCTTATGGGGCTGGCTACCCAGGAGAGCGAATATCTCTCCAACCGGGCAGTGATGAACTGCGGGGAGGCCACGGCTGCAGAGGTGGATCAGGAGGTTATGCGTATTCTCAAGGAGTCCTACGGGGAGGCCAAGCGTCTGCTTTCAGAAAACCGGGAGGTCATGGATGAGATTGCGGAGTTCCTCATTGAGAAGGAAACCATTACAGGCAAGGAGTTTATGAAGATCTTCCGAAGGGCAAAGGGAATCCCGGAGCCGGAGGCAGAGGGAGCCGAGGGCGAGAAGCAGAGAATTCAGGAGAAGGCTCCAGCCAAAGAGCAGAGCCCCGAAATGCCGTCCCAGGAAAGCCAGGGGGAGGGTTCAGCTTTTGGAGAATTGGGTCCAGAAACACAACCCTGGAAGAGGCAGGTAGAAGAAAACATTGCCGGAGAGAACGGACTGGAAGCGCAGCCGGAACAGGGGTCGGGAGAAGAACAGCCGTCCCAGGAGCAGTCTCCCGAGCCAAGAAATATAGAAATCATTGTAGAAGAAGTAAAGAGATAGAGAAAATTGACCAGGATATAGACTGGGAAGAGCATAAAAACGCCTGACGAGTAGAAAGCTTTTGGGAAGCTTTATTCGTCAGGCGTTTTTATCAGCCAAGAGCCACATCCAGCGCCAGCATAATGGTAAAGCCGGCGGCGAAAAGAAGGGTTCCTGTGTTGGAATGGGTTCCCGTAGACATTTCCGGAATCAGCTCCTCCACCACCACATAGATCATGGCTCCGGCCGCGAAGCTTAGGAGATAGGGGAGAACGGGAAGCACCAGGCCGGCGGCCCAGAGAGTCAGGAGAGCTGCCAGGGGCTCCACCACGCCGGACAGGACCCCATAGAGAAAAGCGCTCCGCTTATTCATGCCCTCTGAGCGCAGGGGCATGGAGATAATGGCTCCCTCGGGAAAATTCTGGATGGCAATGCCCAGAGACAGGGCCAGGGCCCCGGCCACGGTGATATTTCCCTCTCCGGCCAGAAAGCCGGCCAGCACCACACCCACGGCCATGCCCTCTGGAATATTGTGCAGGGTGACGGCCAGCACCAGCATGGTGGTTTTTCCCAGGGGAGATGGGGGGCCTTCCGGCTGGCTGCTGTCCTGATGGAGATGGGGAATGGTTCTGTCCAGGAAGAGCAGGAATAAAATCCCCAGCCAAAATCCCACTACAGCCGGAACAAAGGCCCATACTCCCATAGACTGGGCATGGTCCATAGCCGGGATCAGGAGGCTCCAGATGGATGCAGCCACCATAACGCCTGCTGCAAAGCCAGTCAGCGCCCGCCGAATGCCTGAGGGAAGCTCTCCCCGCATCACAAACACACAGGCAGCGCCTAAAGCAGTTCCGCAAAAGGGAAGAAGAATTCCCTGTATGATTTCTGTCAATGCTTTCATACCTCCTTATGATTAGCTGAAACTAACCACTTACAATTTACTTCTTTTTTTCTATGAAGTCAAGATGGTTTCGGGAAGAGTGCAAAAAAACAGTTTCTTTAATGGTTCTACAAAAACCAGCTTTTTATTCCTGCCACAGCTGGTTCATTTTGACTAACCGAATAAAAGCTGTTACAATCAGAGAGGAAAAGCAAAACCAGAAAGGATAATCCAGATGTTTGATATAGAAGAGGAGCTGAAGAAGCTTCCGGCCCGGCCGGGGGTTTATCTCATGCACGATGAAAAGGATGCCATCATCTATGTGGGCAAGGCAATTTCCCTGAAAAACCGGGTGCGTCAGTATTTTCAGTCCAGCCGGAACAAG
This sequence comes from uncultured Lachnospiraceae bacterium, assembly GCA_947574135.1. Classification (GTDB taxonomy): domain Bacteria; phylum Bacillota; class Clostridia; order Lachnospirales; family Lachnospiraceae; genus RGIG4284. The sequence continues at coordinate 25,265 of CANPIM010000039.1, read as the reverse complement.
GGAGTGAAAATCGAACAGATGGTCACCCATATTGCCCGCTTTGAATATATTGTGACAGACTCTGAGCTGGAGGCCCTGGTGCTGGAATGCAACCTGATCAAGGAGCACCGGCCAAAATACAACACCATGCTTATGGATGACAAGACCTATCCCTATATTAAGGTGACGGTGAATGAGGAGTATCCCCGTGTATTATTTTCCCGGGAGCTGAAAAAGGATAAGGGCAAGTATTTTGGCCCTTACACCAGCGCCGGAGCTGTGAAGGATACCATTGATTTGATTCACAAGCTGTATCAGATTCGCACCTGCAGCCGGAATCTGCCCAGGGATATGGGGAAGGACCGGCCCTGCCTGAACTATCACATCAAGCAGTGTAGCGCTCCCTGTCAGGGATATATTTCCAGGGAGGATTATCAGGGAAATATTCGCAAGGTGCTGGATTTCCTGGGGGGAAATTACGGACCCCTGCTTAAGGAGCTGGAGGAAAAAATGAAGGCAGCCTCGGATGCCATGGAGTTTGAGAATGCCATGGAATACCGGGATCTTTTAAACAGCGTGCGCCAGGTGGCCCAGAAGCAGAAGATTACCAACAGTGATTTGGAGGACAAGGATGTGATTGCCTTAGCCAGCCAGGAGGAGGACGCAGTGGTGCAGGTGTTCTTTATCCGGGCCGGGCGGCTGATTGGCCGGGATCACTTTTATCTGCGGATATCGGAGGGAGAGAGCTCCGGAGAAATTTTGAACAGCTTTATCAAACAGTTTTATGCGGGAACCCCCTTTATCCCCCGGGAGCTCATGATTCAGGAGGAAATTCAAGACAGGATCTTGGTGGAAGAATGGCTGACTAAGCGAAGAGGCCAGCGGGTGCGCATCCGAGTGCCTAAAATCGGCAGCAAGGAAAAGCTGGTGGAGCTGGCCAAGAAAAACGCAGCCCTGGTGTTAAGCCAGGATAAGGAGAAGATAAAGCGGGAGGAGGGAAGAACCATTGGAGCCATAAAGGAGATTGCCGGTCTCCTGGGACTGGAAAATATTTCCAGAGTGGAGGCCTTTGATATCTCCAATATCAGCGGCTTTGAGTCTGTGGGCTCCATGGTGGTGTATGAGAGGGGAAAGCCCAAGCGGAGCGATTACCGGAAATTTAAGATCCGCACGGTCCGGGGGCCGGACGATTACGCCAGCATGGCGGAGGTGCTGGAGCGCCGGTTTCGCCATGGATTGGAAGAAAAGCGGCAGCTGGAGGAGAGAAATGCTCCGGGAGAGCTGGGAAGCTTTACCAAATTTCCGGATCTTTTGATGATGGACGGAGGAAAGGGACAGGTAAACGTGGCCTTACAGGTATTGGAGCGATTGGGGCTGTCCATACCGGTCTGTGGCATGGTAAAGGATGACAACCACAGAACCCGGGGCCTGTATTATCAGAATCAGGAGCTGCCTATAGAGCGAAATTCCGAGGGATTTCGTCTCATAACCCGGATTCAGGATGAGGCCCACCGGTTTGCCATTGAATATCATCGTTCATTAAGAAGCAAGGAGCAGGTGCATTCCATTCTGGATGATATCTCAGGCATCGGACCCTCCCGGAGAAAGGCTCTTATGAAGCATTTTCAATCCCTGGAGGCCATACGGGAGGCAGATGTGGAAACCTTAAGTCAGGTGCCCTCCATGAACCGGGGGGCAGCCCAAAAGGTCTATGATTTTTTTCATCCCTGAGCAGATGCCTCCCCACAGCTATATTTAACTTTCCCTACAGATGCTTCTTGCAAGTCCCCGGGTGGGTATGGTAAGATAGCCTTAGAAGTAGGAAAAACAGGAGTGAGTCTATGGCAATGGTACAATCGGTCGATATGACCAAATTAGTGGAAAAGCTAAATTTAAAGAATCTGACGCCGGATATTGATCTGGTCAGCCGAAAGGTGGCCTCTCCGGAAATTAACCGCCCGGCTTTGCAGCTGACAGGATATTTTGATCATTTTGCCTCAGAGCGGGTGCAGATCGTAGGGTACGTGGAGTATACCTATCTTATGAGTAAGACCAGAGAGGAGAAATATCCCATTTATGAGCGCTTTTTCTCCAGTAATATTCCCTGTGTGATTTATACCTCCCGGACAGAGCCAGAGGAGGATGTGCTGACCCTGGCCAATAAATATGAGGTGCCGGTTTTAAGCACAGAGGTGGGAACCTCCCCCTTTATGGCGGAGATCATCCGGTGGCTGGGCGTGGAGCTGGCGCCCCGGATTTCCATTCACGGCGTGCTGGTGGACGTTTACGGCGAGGGCGTGCTGATTATGGGGGAGAGCGGCATTGGAAAAAGCGAGGCGGCTCTGGAGCTGATTAAGCGGGGCCACCGCCTGGTCACGGATGATGTGGTGGAAATCAGTAAGGTCAGCGACGATACCCTGGTGGGGCGCTCTCCGGCCATTACCAAGCACTTTATCGAGCTTCGGGGCATTGGCATTGTAGATGTAAAGACCCTGTTTGGTGTGGAGAGTGTAAAGGAAACCCAGTCTATTGACATGGTGATCAAGCTGGAGGACTGGGACAAGGATAAGGATTATGATCGCCTGGGTCTGGAGGAGGAATACACGGAATTTTTGGGGAATAAGGTGGTCTGCCATTCCCTGCCCATTCGCCCGGGGAGAAATCTGGCAATCATTGTGGAATCTGCGGCAGTCAACCACCGGCAGAAGAAGATGGGCTACAATGCAGCCCAGGAGCTGTACCGCAGAGTGCAGGAGAGCATTGCCAAGGGGTAAAGGCTTGTCGGGTTCGGCAGAAAAAGGGGAGGATCCCCCAAAGGAAAACAGAGAGTACAGGAGGCCGTATGAAAGAGTATTGTATCGGGGTGGACGTGGGAGGAACCACGGTAAAAATGGGATTGTTTAACCGCAAGGGCGATCTGCTGGATAAATGGGAGATTCTCACCAGGACGGAGAATGGCGGAGAGGCAATTTTGCCGGATATAGCGGCATCTGTGAAGGAAAAGCTGGTAGAGCGGGGGCTGACAGCCCAGGAGGTCTGCGGCATTGGAATTGGGGTGCCGGGACCTATGAATGCCCAGGGTGTGGTGCCCCATACAGCCAATTTGGGCTGGGGCTACAAGGAGGTTACCCGGGAGCTTACGGAGCTAACCGGTATACCGGCTAAGGGAGGCAACGATGCCAATGTGGCGGCCCTGGGAGAAATGTGGAAGGGCGGGGCAGAGGGCCACAGAAATGTGATTCTCCTGACCCTGGGAACCGGCGTAGGCGGCGGCATTATCATTGACGGAAAGGTAGTGGTGGGAGCCCACGGCGCAGGCGGCGAGGTGGGACACGCCCATGTGGACGAGAACATCAGCGGTCATTGCGGGTGTGGAAACAAGGGCTGTCTGGAGCAGGTGGCATCTGCCACAGGCCTGGTAAAGCTGGCCAGGGAGGAGCTGGAGGCTTCCCGGGAGGAGTCCCTTCTTCGTCGGGAGCCGGTGACAGCCAAGGCGGTGTTCGACGCCGTAAAGGCGGGGGATGCCCTGGCCATGCGGGTGGCGGAACGCTTCGGAAAATATCTGGGCAAGACCATTGCCGTGTTTACCGCTGTGCTGGACCCGGAGGTGGTGGTGATCGGCGGGGGCGTGTCAAAGGCCGGGCCTGTTTTGCTGGAGTATATTCGGAAATATTATCTGCAGCATTGCTATAAGTCTACCCGGGAGGTTGCATTTGTGCTGGCCACCCTGGGGAATGATGCAGGGATTTATGGGAGTGCGCGGCTGGTGCTGGATTAGAGAAAGAAACTGGCTTTCGGGTTTTGGCAAGGGGACGCCCCTTCCACATATTACCGGATTTTCATGGGAACAAGAGCTTGACTTTTTGATTCGACAGGGTTAGAATAAATTTGACAAAAGAAAAGAGCTTAAAATACAAAAGATACAAAAAGACGTTACCTACATCCTCAGGTAACGTCTTTTTTGCGGTTGGCACTCCCTGCCAAGGAAAATGGTTGCTGGCACAACCGTGCCGCGGCACGAAAATCCGGCAGACCGGATTCTGTTAGCGCATGGCGGCCCGTTTTCGCAGGGTGGGATCCAGGATTTTTTTGCGGATGCGCAGGGATTTGGGAGTGATTTCCAAAAGCTCATCCGTGTCGATAAATTCCAGGCATTGCTCCAGGCTTAAGATTTTGGGCGGGGTCAGCTTTAGGGCCTCGTCAGCGCTGGAGGACCGGGTGTTGGTCAGCTTTTTGGTTTTGCACACATTCAGCTCAATGTCCTCAGCCTTTCCGTTCTGGCCTACCACCATACCTGCATAGACCTTTTCCCCCGGGCCAATAAAGAGGGCGCCCCGCTCCTGGGCATTGAAAAGCCCGTAGGTGATGGCCTCCCCCGCCTCGAAGGCAATGAGAGAGCCCTGCTTCCGGTAGCTGATATCCCCCTTGTAGGGGCCGTAATCGTCAAAAATGGTATTCAGAACACCTGTTCCCTTGGTGTCTGTGAGAAATTCTCCCCGGTAGCCGATAAGTCCCCGGGCAGGGATGGAGAATTCCAGGTGGGTGGAGCCGCTGTTTCCGGAAACCATATTTATGAGCTCTCCCTTTCGCTCGCTAAGCTTCTGGATCACCGTGCCGGCAAACTCGTCGTCCACCTCCACGTAGGCCAGCTCCATGGGCTCCAGGCGCTTGCCCTTTAAGTCGGTTTTGTAGAGGACCTCGGCCTTGCTCACGGCAAACTCATAGCCCTCCCGGCGCATATTCTCAATCAGCACGGACAGATGAAGCTCCCCCCGGCCGGAGACCTTAAAGGCCTCGGTGGTGTCCGTCTCCTCCACCCGCAGGCTGACATCCGTATTCAGCTCCCGAAACAGCCGATCCCGGAGATGCCGGGAGGTGACATATTTCCCCTCCTGTCCGGCCATGGGACTGTCATTTACCATAAACTGCATGGAAATGGTGGGCTCGGAAATCTTCTGGAAGGGAATGGGGGTGGGATGCTCCGGGGAGCAAAGGGTATCCCCGATGTGAATATCCGCGATACCGGAGATGGCCACGATGGAGCCAATGGTAGCCTCCGCCACATCCACCTTATTCAGTCCGTCAAACTCGTACAGCTTGCTGATCTTTACCTTGTGGCATTTTTCTGGATTGTAGTGGTTCACCACCACGGCATCCTGATTCACCCGGATGGTGCCGTTGTCCACCTTGCCCACGCCGATGCGGCCTACATACTCATTGTAATCGATGGTGCTGATAAGCACCTGGGTTCCTGCGTCCGGATCCCCGTCGGGAGCCGGAATATGCTCCAGAATGGTTTCAAAGAGGGGCTCCATGTTTTTGGGCTCATCGGTGAGCTCCCGAACGGCATAGCCGGCCTTGGCGGAGGCAAAGAGGAAGGGACATTCCAGCTGTTCGTCCGTGGCGTCCAGGTCCATCAAAAGCTCCAGCACCTCGTCCACCACATCCTCCGGCCGGGCCTCCGGCCGATCAATTTTATTGACACACACAATCACATCCAGGTTCAGATCCAGAGCCTTTTTCAGCACAAACTTGGTCTGGGGCATGGGACCCTCAAAGGCATCCACCACCAGGATCACCCCGTTTACCATTTTGAGCACCCGCTCCACCTCGCCGCCGAAGTCCGCGTGGCCCGGCGTATCGATAATATTGATCTTGGTCCCCTTGTAGGTGACTGCCGTATTTTTGGACAGAATCGTAATTCCCCGCTCCCGCTCAATATCGCCGGAGTCCATGACACGCTCGGCCACTTCCTGATTGGCTCGAAACACGCCGCTCTGCTTCAAGAGCTCATCCACCAGCGTGGTTTTTCCGTGATCTACATGGGCGATAATCGCCACATTTCTGATATCTTCTCTTTTCATAATCAACCTCATAAAATATCTTGCTTATAACTTATACAGTTTACCATATTTTCCAAAGATTACAACAAAAAAATATTTAAAAAATTAGAAAAATTTAGAAAAAATGGTTCTAAAGGAAAAATCTGGGGAATATATATGTAAAGATAACCAAAATACGAAAAGAGATTCTTCGTAAAAAGAAGGGAGAACATGCGTTATGGCAGATAAGGTAATTGAGAACAACCAGGTGTCCATGATAGGAGAAATTGTTTCGGAATTCACATTCAGCCACGAGGTCTTTGGGGAGGGATTTTATATGTTGGACCTTTCGGTCAGGCGTCTCAGTGATTCGGCGGACATTATTCCGGTGATGATTTCCGAGCGTCTTGTGGATGTGACAGAGGATTATGTGGGAGAATTTATCCGGGTTTCCGGTCAGTTTCGTTCCTATAACCGGCACGAAGAGAAAAAGAACCGGCTGGTCCTGTCTGTTTTTGCCAGGGAGCTGGAGTTTATTGATGAGGAAGTGGAAAATGCCAAGACAAATCAGATTTTCTTGGATGGCTATATATGTAAAACACCGGTATACCGGAAAACTCCTCTGGGAAGGGAGATTGCAGATCTGCTTATCGCAGTGAACCGGCCCTATGGCAAGTCCGATTACATTCCCTGCATCTGCTGGGGCCGTAATGCCCGCTTTGCCTCCAGCTTTGAGGTGGGAGGACATGCGCAGATCTGGGGGCGGATTCAGAGCAGGGAATATGTGAAAAAGCTGGATGAATTTGAGTCGGAAAAGCGGGTGGCTTATGAGGTGTCTGTGAGCAAGCTGGACTACGAGGATTAGCCTGTCCCTTCCGGCCTGTTTTCCTTTTTCTTGCTTTTTCCAGCTGTGTAGTGTATGATAAAGATATTGCAGGGCAAAGGTATCTGGGATAGCAGGAGTATTTGATAGCTGGAAATGATAGGAGAACAGTATGGAACGGGAAAGGATCACTGCGTATTGCGGAGAGGGAAAAGGAAAAACCGCAGCAGCCCTGGGACAGGGGCTGCTGACTGCAAACAGCGGAAAATCCGTGATTGTCATCCAGTTTTTAAAGGGACGGCAGGAGGAGGATTTGGGAATTCTCCAGCGTATGGAGCCGGAGTTTAAGGTATTCCGCTTTGAAAAATTCCAGGCAGGCTATAATGATCTGGAGGCTAATGAGCAGGTTGAGGAGGCTGTGAACATTAAAAATGCCTTTGGATTTGCCAGAAAGGTGCTGGTGACAGGAGAGTGTGATCTGCTGGTGCTGGATGAAATTTTGGGGATCTTGGATCTGGGTATGATAACTGTGGAGGAGATCAAGGAGCTTTTGGCTGCCAAGGATGACTCCGTGGCCCTGGTGATTACGGGGATTCATATGAAGGAGGAGCTGTTCCCCTTTGTGGATCAGGTATATCAGATCGATACCCTGAAATGTGCAGAAAATAATTGAAACAGAACATTGACAATGGGAATTGTCTATGTTACAGTAGTACAGAAAAATAAGCATGGATAGAGGTTGCGTCTTTCAAGAGTACTTTGCCGGATATGACAGGCATAGAGGAAAGCGAAGGAAAGGGACAGACGCCGAAAGGAAGGGTTTCCTGTGGATGCTTCCTTGGGCATAGGGTAAAGAATTCTATGACTGTCACCAGAGCATGGTGGGGCGCTATCTGAAGATGTGTTTTTGTAAGATTCTTTAGAGGCAGACCTAACCGTCGGCCTCTTATTTTGCGCAGAAAATCCATGGCGAATATTACAAGGAAGGGAGATATAGAAATGGCTATTTTTAAAGGAGCAGGCGTGGCGATTATCACGCCAATGAAGGAAAACGGAGAGGTCAATTATCCCAAGCTTGCGGAGATTTTGGAGGATCAGATTGCCAAGGGAACGGACAGTATCATTGCCTGCGGTACCACAGGAGAGGCCTCCACGCTGAGTCATGAGGAGCACCTGGAGGTAATTCGTTTTACGGTGGAGCAGGTAAAGGGACGGATTCCCGTAATTGCAGGAACCGGCTCCAACTCCACGGAGACAGCCATTTATCTGTCTGTGGAGGCGGAAAAATCCGGGGCAGATGCTCTTTTGGTGGTGACTCCTTACTATAACAAGGCCACCCAGAAGGGGCTGATTGCCCATTACACAGCCATTGCGGCCTCTGTCAGGCTGCCGATTATTATGTACAATGTGCCAAGCAGAACCGGCTGCAATATTCTGCCGGAGACAGCGGCCTATCTGGCAGAGCATGTGGAAAATATTGTGGGAATCAAGGAAGCGTCTGGAAATATTTCCCAGGCAGCCAAGCTTATGCAGCTGGCCAAGGGAAACATTGATCTCTATTCCGGAAACGATGACCAGATTGTCCCTTTGCTTTCCCTGGGAGGTCTGGGTGTGATTTCCGTGCTGTCCAATGTGGCGCCCCGAGAGACCCATGACATTGTGGAGAAATGGCAGGCAGGGGATGTAAAGGGAAGCCTGGAGCTGCAGCTTAGAGCCCTTCCCCTGATCGATCAGCTGTTCTGCGAGGTGAACCCCATTCCTGTAAAGGCGGCCATGAATCTTATGGGCTGGGAGGCCGGGCCCTTGCGCATGCCTCTCACAGAGATGGAGGAGGCACACAAGGAGAAGCTAAAGGCAGCCATGGTGGAGTTTGGAATTCCTGTCAAAGAATAAGCCGTCCTAAGAAAACAGCAATTCTTTGGAAAAGGGAAGGGCTGAGAAGGGAAATAAGGAGAGCACAAAATGGTAAGAGTGATTATGCATGGCTGCAATGGCCGGATGGGGCAAATGATTGCAGGCCTGTTAAAGGAGGATACAGAGGCTGAGATTGTGGCCGGTGTGGATATGATGGGAGGCGTGGAGCAGCCCTTCCCCGTATTTTCGGATCTGGCGGACTGCACCGTGGAGGCGGATGTGGTCATTGACTTTTCCAATGCAAAGGTGACCAGTCATTTGCTGGAGGTCTGTGTGAAAAAGGGGCTGCCTGTGGTGCTTTGTACCACAGGCCTTTCGGAGGAGCAGCTTGTACAGGTGGAGGAGGCCAGCCGCCAGGTGGCGGTGCTCAAATCCGCCAATATGTCTTTGGGCATCAATCTGCTGATGAAGGTATTGGGAGAGATCACCCCGGTACTGGCTCAAGCCGGCTTTGACATTGAGATTGTGGAGAAGCACCACAACCAAAAGCTGGATGCCCCCAGCGGCACGGCCCTGGCCTTGGCAGACGCCATAAACGACGCGGCAGACCAGAGCTACGCCTATGTGTATGACAGAAGCAGGGAGCGCAAGCTTCGGGATAAAAAAGAGCTGGGTATTTCCGCTGTACGGGGAGGCACCATTGTGGGAGATCATGAGGTGATCTTTGCAGGCACGGACGAGGTAATCACCCTCCAGCACACGGCCTATTCCCGGGCAGTATTTGGAAAGGGGGCCATACAGGCTGCCAAATACCTGGCCGGAAAGCCGGCGGGCCTCTACAATATGAATCATGTAATCAATGGATAAAAACTGAAATACCACAAAATCCAACAAAAAGGCAGAGGATTCCACACGAACAACCAGGGGCGGGATCCTCTGTCTTTTAAAAAGCAGAAGAATCATCCTTGTGCAATCTGTCCTTGTAAAAACCCAAAAAACATGCTAAAATTGGCAGAAAGAACAGAAGGGAGACCCTATGAAGCCCCAGAAAACGTTTTTTCACATCCTTTTAGCCCTTATCCTTACCTTTTTTATTATCTCTGCCTCTGTGATTGTGACCCTGGCCTTCCGGCCTCTCTACTATCATGACATAAAAGCCCTGGATATATCAGAGCAGAGCGGAATGACCGAGGAGGAGATCCGGCTGAATTATGACGCCTTGATTGATTATAATATGCAGTGGGAGAAGGGGCTCCTGACGTTTCCCACCCTGCCCCAGTCTCAGGAGGGACAGATTCATTTCCAAGAGGTGAAGGATATTTTTGATTTGTTTAAATATCTTGGGATAGGCAGCGGGCTTTTGGGATTGTGTGGGATTGTGTGGTTTTTTCGGAGGAAGGAATACGGATTTCTGAAATATACGGCCATTCTGGCGGTAGCTCTTCCCGTCGGGGTGGGGGCTTTGGTTGCCATAAATTGGGACAAGGCCTTTGTCATGTTTCATCAGCTTGCCTTTGACAACGATTACTGGCTCTTTGACGCCGCCTACGATCCGGTGATCCGCATGCTGCCGGACACCTTTTTTCTTCACTGTGCGTGTATGATTTTAGGCGGGATTGTGCTGGGAAGCCTGGTATGCGGCCTGGTCTATGGGAGGCTTAATTTCAGGAAAAAGGCCGGGAGGTAACCTATGGGATTGTTTGAGCGTTTGTTTAAGAGAGAAATAGAGGAGACCGGGGAGCAGGGAAGAATTTTGCAGATTGTGGCAGTGACCGGGCCTGAGGGCGTGACGGGAAACCGGGGCTCCGGGGAGAGCATGTGGATGGCCGGCATTATGCTCACAGCCTGGCGGCTCTCGGAGCCCAGCGCGCCCGTGCATGAGGAGCCTAAAAGGCTGATGCTGGAGGTGGACGACGAGAAGCTTAAATGGATGCAGCGGATGGTGAAAAAGGAGTCCGTGGTGCGCCTTAAGGTGCGGGAGATTGCCGGGGGCTTTTGGCTGGAGGAGGTGCTGGAGAGCTTCTGCACGGATGTAGAGATGCAGGAGATTGGCAGAAAGCAGCAGGAGCCGGTCTACTATGAGGATGAAGTTCTGGGCCGGTTTTGCTTGAACCGGGCCACAGGCTTCTATGAGCAGACGCTTCATCAGTCGGGCAGTGAGGTGCAACTAACCATTGAAAGCCAGGAGGAGCGGCTGGAGCTGGCCCTGGAGACGGCCCGAATTCTCATGGCAAATCTGGAATTCTGGATGGAAGCCGCAGCCGCCTATGCGGCGGATCAGCTGTTGGATAAGAAAAACAGCCAGTGGCTCAAGGAGGGTGAGGAAAAGCTCTCCCGGGAAGCCTTTTTGGCCTCTCTCTGGCTCAACGATATTTTGGCAAAGCCCGGGGGCAATTTCCGGTTCTGGTACAGCGACGGGGAAATGTTGGGCGGGCACACCATCTATGTGGACGGCAATGTATACGGAAGATTTCAGGGAGCCGGCCTCTAGGTATCTTCCCCGGCAATCACCTTCTCTATGCCCCCCATATCCGCGGCAATGTCCGTAAAGGAGCTCCAGTAGCTTCCGATAAGCTTTTTTGTGGCAGCCAGGCAAAATAGATCCAGAAGGGCGTCGTGCATGCCGGTGAGGGAATCCCGTTCCAGGGTGCGGGTTTCGTTGCTGAGAATTTTTCCAGGAAAGATCTCCCGCAGCCGGCGCTCCTCCTCCATATCATCGGTGGCCAGAAAGAAGCAGGTCTCTGGTTGGGCGAGAAGCTCCGCTTTCATAAGGGCCACAAACTGCTTTGTGGTGCTCTTTCCCATGGAGACGGCATTGTCCGTGCGCCGGATATGAACGCCCACGCACCGGGGGCCAAAGGAGGCCGTCATGGTGTCTATGCGCTTTTGCAGGTCGATTGTGGGCACATAGCAGCTGTAATCTGAGGAGGGATAAAAGTGCTCCCAGGTAAAAATATAGACCGGGTCCTTCAGGGAGGCGTAGAAGTCCTCATGGAGAACCCCGTCCGTTTTATGGTTTAAAATATCGTCGTTGCCCAGGCGCTGCCGGGCCCGGAGCTGATAGAAAAGCTTGCGGGGATCCTTTAAGGAACGGATATTGAGGATAGTAAAATCCTTTACGGGCAAAAATAAGTCTTGAAAGGAGCAGTTCAGCTCCTGGCAGGCGTACCAGAGCACCAGAAGAGGCTCTTTTCGCCGGGCCGCCAAAACCCTTGCAGAATTTATCACCCGCATTCTATTGCATAAACCGCCGGAAGGTTGTATGATTAGCATAGTATTCTCTGCCTTTCTGTAGGTTGTTTTACGTATTTTACCACAGGCAGGGGAAAATGAAAAGGGATAAAAGGAGCGGCTATGAAACCCCAGAAATTAAAGAATCTGTTTTTGCGCCAAAGCTATCAGGACGCATGGAGTGATTATGAGCGCTCTCTGCGAAAAAAATATTTTGTCCACTGGGACTATGTGATTTTGACAGCCTCCAACGAGGAGCAGGCCTTAGCCTACCGGGAGCAGCTGAAGCTACGGCTGGACCAGGGCTTTCTGCCGGCCGGGACCCATTATGGGGTGCTGCCGGATCCGGAGGGAAAGCGGGTGGGCTCCGGGGGAGCTACCTTTCATGTGCTGAAATATATTTGGGAACAGTCCGGGGAGGAGGACTGCTTTGCAGGAAAGCGGATACTGGTGATCCACTCCGGGGGAGATTCCAAGCGGGTGCCCCAGTATTCCGCCTGTGGCAAGCTGTTTTCCCCGGTGCCCAGAGAGCTGCCGGACGGGCGGCGATCCACCCTCTTTGACGAGCTTATGATTGGCATGGCCGGTATGCCGGCCCGGTTTCGGGAGGGCATGCTGGTGCTGTCGGGAGATGTGTTGCTTTTGCTGAATCCTTTGCAAATTGATTTTTCCTTCCATGGGGCGGCGGCGATCTCTATCAAGGAGCCGGTGGAAACCGGGAAGGATCACGGGGTGTTTTTGGCTGATGCGAAGGGAAATGTAGGGCAGTTTCTCCACAAGCAGAGCATAGATAAGCTTCGGGCCCTGGGAGCGGTGAATGCCCAGGGAAACGTGGATCTGGACACCGGAGCAGTGATGCTGGACGGAGAGCTTTTGCGGGCGCTGTTTAGCCTCATCAGCGAAAACGGACAGGTGACGCCGGAGCGGTTTGCCCGCTTTGTCAATGACAAGGCCCGGGTAAGCTTTTACGGGGATTTTCTGTATCCCCTGGCCAGTCAGTCTACCTTTGAACAGTATTTAAAGGAGAAGGCGGAGGGAAGCTTTTGCCCTGAGCTGGATGCCTGTCGCCGGGAGCTGTGGCGGGTGCTTTCCCCCTTCCAGATGCGGCTTATCTGCCTGTCTCCCGCCCAGTTTATTCATTTTGGCACCACAGGAGAGCTCCTGCGCCTTATGACAGAGGAAATCGACAATTATGAGTTTCTGGACTGGAAGGGACAGATCCTGGGAGTGGAGGAAACCCCGGGCTCCTGCGCCTACAGCAACAGCTATATTGAACGGGATACCTGGACACCGGCCTCCTCCTATATAGAGGACAGCTATATTTACCGGGGCACCCGGGTGGGAGAGCGCTGTGTGGTATCCGGGGTGACCCTGCGGGGAGAGAAGCTTCCCGACAGGACGGTCTTTCACGGGCTCAAGCTTAAAAACGGACGGTTTGTGGTGCGGGTCTACGGGATCCAGGACAATCCCAAGGGATCTCTGGAGGAGAAAACCTCCTTTTTGGGCACTACACTTCCAGACTTTTTGACGGGCTGCGGTCTTACGCCACAGCAGGTTTGGGCCGGGAAGGAGCACACCCTGTGGTCGGCAGGGCTCTATCCGGTCTGTGATACCATTGAGGAGGCGGTGGAGGCCGCCATGCTGGTGTGTGAGCTTGCCCGGGCTGCGAGAAAGGACGTTGCTTTCGGCGGTCGGGGAGCCTCCTGGGCGGCCTCTGTGGAGAAATACCGGGCTCTGGAGCGGATGAGCCTATACGAAAGCTTCAATCAGGCGGACACCCGGGAGATTCTGGCCTGGCAGAAGAAGCTAAACAGCCAGGTGCGCATCGCCCGGTTTATTCGGGCTCTGGAGCGGCGGGACAGTGTGGAGGAGGCCCGGGGGGTGTTTGGGACCCAGGGGATTACCCCTGTGCAGGTGGAGCGCCTGCTGAACATGGCAGCAGAGGAGCCCTTTCCTGTCCGTATGCGCCTGTATTACTATCTTTCCCGCATGACAGAGGGGACCGTCAGCGAGGATTTGGAAAATAAATGCTTCGGGTACCTGTGTGACAGCCTCTATGAGGCCAGCATAGGCGGACAGGCCCAAAGGCTCTGCCGGGAAGGTCAGGAGCAGGAGGTTGTTGTGCGCCTCCCTGTGCGGGTAAACTTTGGGGGCGGCTGGTCGGATACGCCTCCCTACTGCAATGAGCACGGAGGAACGGTGCTGAACGGGGCGGTGAAGCTAAAGGGAATCTTGCCGGTGGTGGTGACGCTGCGCCACCTTAGTAAGCCCTGCATCGCCCTGTCCAGTACGGATTCCGGGGCGTACCGAGAGTTTACGGATATAGGAGAGCTGCAAAGCTGTCACGATCCCTTTGATCCCTTTGCCCTTCACAAGGCAGCGCTTCTCACCTGCGGGGTGATTCCCATGCCCGCAGGGGAGGGAAAGGCCGGTTTGGAGACGGGAGAACAAGGGGGAAAGGCAGCCATGGAGGCCGTATATCAGCGGCTGGGAGGCGGGCTGTATCTCAACACAGAGGTCATTGGCATTCCCAGGGGCTCCGGCCTTGGCACCAGCAGCATTCTGGCCGGGGGCTGCGTCAAGGGAATCTTTCAATATATGGGAAAAGAGGTCACGGAAAACGACTTGTACAGCTATGTGCTGTGTATGGAGCAGTTTATGAGCACCGGCGGCGGCTGGCAGGATCAGGTGGGAGGACTCACAGAGGGAATTAAGCTGGCTCACACCCGGCCCGGACTTTTGCAGGAGATTCAGGTGGAGCACCTGGAGATTCCGGAGGCGGCCCTTGAGGAGCTAAAGGAGCGGTTTGTGCTGATCTACACAGGACAGCGAAGGCTGGCCCGAAATCTTTTGCGGGATGTGGTGGGAGGCTATATTGGCTCCAGCCCCAATTCCATTGAGGTGCTCTATGAGATTCAGCGAAAGGCAGTGCTTATGCGCTTTGAGCTGGAGAAGGGAGATATCGACGCCTTTGCCAGGCTGATGGAGGAGCACTGGGAGCTGTCCAAGCGGCTGGATAAGGGCTGTAGCAATACCTGTATTGAGCAGATTTTCTTAAGCTGTGAGGAGCTACTAGACGGGCGGATGATCTGCGGCGCCGGCGGGGGCGGCTTTTTACAGGCTGTGTTGAAAAAGGGCTGTACCAAAGAGGAGCTGCGCCGGCGTATTCACGAGGTGTTTCAGGACAGCGGCGTGGAGGTCTGGGACTGCGAGTTGATTTGAGAGAAAAGGGAAGCGGGCAGAAAAAAGGAGGCGGAGCATGAAGGTTCTGCAGATCAATACCGTCTGTGGCAACGGAAGTGTGGGGCGGATCACGGTGGATATCAGCCATGCCCTGGAGCAGGCGGGGGAGGAGTGCCTCATTGCCTATGGCCGGCGAAGCGCTCCTCCCGGGGTGGAGGCCTGGAGGTTTGGCACCAACAAAGATATGGGAATCCATGTGCTCCACACCTTTTTCAGGGGAGAGCATGGTTTTGCCTCTCGAAAACAGACCGGCCGGCTCATTGAGGGGATCCGGGCCTATGACCCGGATGTGATCCATCTCCACAATCTCCACGGCTTTTACCTGGACACAGAACAAATGTTCTGGTATCTTCGCCAGGCGGGAAAGCCGGTGGTGTGGACGCTTCATGACTGCTGGGCCTTTACGGGACACTGTGCCTATTTTGATTACGTAGGGTGTGAGAAGTGGAAAACCGGCTGTGAGAAATGTGCCTTACACCGGAGCGCCTATCCTTATGCCCTGTTTCGGGATAATTCCCGAAATAATTACCAGAGAAAAAAGGGGATGCTTGGAGAGCACCCTATCCCCCATATGACCCTGGTGACGCCCTCCCGGTGGCTTATGGGGCTGGTGAAGGAGTCCTTTTTAAAGGAGTATCCCGTCCGGGTGATTCACAACGGCATTGATCTAAAACAGTTTTCCCCGGAGGCGGACGGGGAAGGGCTGCGGCGCAGACTGGGACTGGGAGAGAAATATATTGTCCTGGGGGTGGCCAATATGTGGGAGGAGCGAAAGGGCTACCCCTATTTTGTGGAGCTGGCCCGGGAGCTGGGGGCGGAATTTCAGGTGATTCTTATTGGTCTGGACAAAAAAAAGCTTAAAAATTTGCCAGAGGGAATCTTAGGCCTGGCCCGGACTGACAGCGTGGAGGAGCTGGCCCGGTATTATGCCATGGCGGATGTGTATGTAAACGCCACCCTGGAGGACAATTTTCCCACCACCAATCTGGAGGCCTTAGCCTGCGGCACCCCTGTGATCACCTTTGCCACAGGAGGAAGCGTGGAGTCCGTAGGGGATACCTGCGGGCGGATAGTGCCAAAGGGGGATAAGGAGGGGCTTATAAAAGCTGTCCGGGAGCTTCGAGGGCAGCCGTTGTCCAGGGAGGCCTGCCGGCAGCAGGCCCTGCACTATGACAAATATGACAGATTTCGGGAGTATGTGGAATTGTACCGGGAGCTTAAGGAGAACCTATGAACCAGGAGAAAAAGGTGTCCATTGTGACGGCTACCTACAACGACGGGGAGAATCTGCGGCGGATTATGCAGGAGATTTGGAACCAGGACTATAAAAACATTGAGTATATTATTGTGGACGGCGCTTCCCGGGATCATACCCTGGAGGTGATTGAAGAGGCCCGGGAACGGTTTGGGGATCGGCTGCGGTGGATCTCCGAGCCGGACAAGGGGATTTACGATGCCCTGAACAAGGGCTTTCGCATGGCCACCGGGGATATTCTGGGCTGCTGCTTTGACCGGTATGCCCACCCCAAGGTCTTGAGCCATATGGTGGAGATTATGGAGCGGGAGGGCACTGACGGGGTTCACGGGGATCTCTACTATATGAATGGGGACACCATTGTGCGCAAATGGCAGCAGGGCCAGGGAAATATCCGCTATGGCTGGATGCCGGGACATCCCACCCTGTATCTCAGGCGCCAGGTCTATGAGACCTACGGATATTATAAGACGGATTACCGCATATCCGCGGACTATGAGTTTATGATCCGGATTTTAAAGGATCAGAAGGTGCGGCTCTCCTATTTGCCGGAGGTGCTTATCTACATGTCCCACGGAGGCACCAGCACCAACAGCCTGAGAGCCTATTTGGAGGGCCTGAAGGAGGGGCATCGGGCCCTAAGGGAAAACGGTGTTTCCTTTCCAGCATTTACGGATGTGTGCCGCACGCTGCGGGTGTTGGGACAGTTTGTGAGAAAATAGGAAATATTTTCTAGAATGAGAAAAATTTGCAATCAAAAAGGAAAGATGATACAATCTCAAGAAGGGTGCGGGTATGGCCCGGAGACTGGAGAAACATGGAGAAGAATTTATGAAGTGTCTGATTATCATCCCGGCGTTCAATGAGGAAGCCAGCATTGAGCGGGTGATTGACAATTTGCGGGAGCATTATCCCAAGTATGATTATATCATCGTAAACGACGGCTCTTCCGACAATACTGCGGAGATTTGCAGGCAGAGGGGCTATGAATTTTTGGATTTGCCGGTGAACCTTGGGCTTGCGGGAGCCTTTCAGACCGGTTTAAAATACGCCTACCGAAAGGGCTATGACTATGCCCTGCAGTTTGACGGGGACGGTCAGCACCGGCCGGAATTTATTGAGGCCATGGTAGACAAGATACAGGAGGGCTATGATATTGTCATCGGTTCCCGCTTTGTGACGAAAAAAAAGCCCAAAAGCCTGCGGATGCTGGGGAGTAATCTCATCTCCGTGGCCACCCGTATGACCACCGGAAAGAAGGTCAAGGATCCCACCTCCGGTATGCGGGTGTTTAACCGGAAAATGATCGGGGAGTTTGCCCTGAATATGAACTATGGGCCGGAGCCGGATACCATTTCCTACCTGCTAAAGCAGGGAGCCACCATTGCGGAGGTCCAGGTGGAGATGGACGAGCGTCAGGCCGGGGAGAGCTATCTGAACCTTTCCCGTTCCATGATGTATATGATGCGGATGCTTTTGTCCATTCTGTTTATTCAGAACTTTCGCAAGCGCAGGGAGGTGAAGTAGATGACCTTGGTATTTCGGCTGATTTTGATTGTGGCCTCCTTTCTGACGACATACTATATTTTAAAGAGGATTCGTCAGTCTAAGCTTCAGATTGAATATGCTATCTTCTGGCTGATCTTTGCGGGAATTCTGGTGGTGTTCAGCCTGTTTCCGGAGATCATCGCCCTGTTTACCCGGATGATGGGGATGCAGCTGCCGGTAAATTTCATCTTTTTGTTTTTTATTTTTGTGCTGATGCTGAAATTGTTTTTTACCACCATTGAGCTGTCAACTCTGGAAAATAAGGTGAAGGATTTGACCCAGGAGATTGCTCTCTTAGAAAAGGAGAGAATGGAGGAGGAAAGACAGCGTGGAGATCATTTATCAGCTGGCAATAAACGGGTGGAGTAAGCTTTTAGAGTGGGGAAAAAAGGAGAAAAATCAGGAACGGCTTGTGCTGACATGCTTTGGGATCAGCCTGATTCCCCTGCTGATCTTAAGCTTTTATAACCATCCGGCCATGGATGATTTTAATTATGGCGTGCTCACCCGGTGGGCCGTGGAGGCTCACAGTGGACTGGGCTGTGTGATTCCTGTGCTGAAGGCTGCGGTGGAGCGTGCCGTTCACATCTGGAATGTGTGGCAGGGGACCTTTAGCTTTTCCTTTCTGGCGGCTTTGCGTCCTTCGGTGCTCACAGAGAAGCTTACCTTCATTCAGACCTTTATTCTGCTGGGAGTTTTTGTAACAGGATTCTGGTATTTCTTTCAGGTGGTGCTTCACCGGCTGCTGGGATTTTCCCGGGCAGTGGCATCCATTACGGTCTGCGTGGCTTTAACCCTGTGCATTCAGTATGTTCCCTATGGGGTGGAGGCGTTTTACTGGTGGAACGGGAGCATCGGCTATACCGGATTATTTGCGGTGATGCTCCTGATGTTTGGACTGATTTTATCTGGGATGCAGGATAAAAAAATTTCCTGGAAGCGAATGGTCTCCCTGGTGGTTCTTTGCGTGATTCTTTCCGGCGGCATGTATCCGGTGGCGCTTTTGACAGGGGTGCTGTTGGCTATGGCCCTGTTGGATGTCCTTGTGGGAAAGCAATATGGGAGGTGTTTGAAGCTTCAGATACTTCTTTTAAACGTGATTTATTACGCAGGCTTTGTTCTGAGTATGATAGCTCCGGGAAATGAGCGGCGACAGAGATTTTTTGTTCCGGACACCCCCTTTGGGGCTATCTATAAGTCCTATCTGGAGTGCCTGGCTTATATGCGGGAGCAGACCAATGCAGTGATTATTCTGGCTATAGCCGGACTGTTTCTCTATATGCTGTATCAAATGGGAAGCACACGGTTTTCCTTTGGCTGTCCGCTGTTATTTACCTTTGTTACCTACAGTCTGGTGACTGTCATGTGGGTGCCGGGGCTTTTTGCGGTAAAATTTATTTCCGGAGGACGATATTACAATATTCTTTACTATGGTATGGTGTTGTTTTATGTGGCAAATGCCATCTACTATGCGGGGTGGCTGCGACGACGGTATGAGGCATGCACAGAACCGGCGCAATCTTTTTTTCGTTCCGCAAAGTCTGTGCTGCTGGGTACGGCAGGCATTTGCTGTGTGGTGACGGGAATGGTAAAGCTGGATATTGTGCGGGATCTGGAGGAGATCACCACGGCTACAGCGCTCAAATCCTTGGTTTACGGGGAGGCCCGGGTGTATCATGAGGAAATGAAGGCCAGAGAGGAGCTTTATCACGACCCAAAAGTACAGGTGGTGGAGGTAGAGGAGCTGACCTATAAACCGGAGCTTTTGTACTGGGGGACCTTAACCACGGATCCGGAGAATTCTCAAAATCAGGCCATGTGCCGCTATTACGGGAAGGAATCCATGGTATTGCTTGGATCAGAGGAAACAGAGGAAAAGCAGGAGAGCAGTCAATAGAGAAAAGGAAAAGGAGAGCGGTAATGAAGAAAATTATTGTAACGGGATGCAACGGACAGCTGGGCCGGGCCATCAATCAGCAGTATGCGGGGGATACCGACTATGAGCTTGTGAACACGGATGTGGGGGAGCTGGATATTACCAATGTGGATGCAGTGCTTTCTCTGACCCGGGAGGTAAAGCCCTGGGCCATTATCAACTGTGCAGCCTATACCAATGTGGATCGGTGCGAGGTGGATGTGGATCTGGCTTATCAGATCAATGCCATCGGGGCCCGGAATCTGGCTATTGGCGCCACGGACGCGGGAGCCAGGCTTATGCATGTGTCCACGGATTATGTGTTCCCGGGGACCTGCCCCAAGCCCCTCACGGAGTTTGACGCCCCGGCGCCCATTAGCATGTATGGGAAAACCAAGTATGCGGGAGAGCAGTTTGTGCAGCAGTTTGCGGACAAGTATTTTATGATTCGCACCGCCTGGCTCTATGGGGATGGTCACAATTTTGCCAAGACCATGCTTGGGCTTGCGGAGAAAATGCCGGTTATCGGGGTGGTGATGGATCAGCTGGGCTCCCCCACCAGCGCCCTGGAGCTGGCCAAGGCTATTCGATATCTGCTTCCCACGGAGAACTACGGACTGTTTCACGGAACCTGTGAGGGAGATACCAACTGGGCGGAGTTTGCCAAAACCGTGCTGCGCCTGGCCGGAAAGGATACCAAGATAGAGCCCATTACCTCGGAGGAATATAAACGGCGGTTTCCGGCCTCCGCTTCCCGGCCGGCCTACTCCATTCTGGAGAATTATATGCTCAAGCTTACCACAGATTACCGGTTTGCCCACTGGCAGGATGCTATACAGGTCTATATGAAGGAGCTTATGGGGCAGTGATCCCGGGAGGTTTGGCTGCAAAGACACTGATGGCAAAATGAGGAGAAGAAAGAATGGAGAAACATGCGGTATTGTATCTGGTGGTTCCCTGCTATAATGAGGAGGAGGTGCTTCCGGAGACGGCCCGACAGCTTCTGAGCAAGATGGAGTCCATGTTGGCCCGGGAGCTTATTTCCCAAAAGAGCAAGATTCTGTTTGTGAACGACGGCTCCCGGGATAAGACCTGGGAGATCATTGAGAGACTTCACACAGAAAATCCCATCTATACAGGCGTCAAGCTGTCCCGGAACAAGGGACATCAGAATGCCCTCTTGGCCGGGCTTATGACGGCCAAGGAGCGGGCGGATATTGCCATATCCCTGGATGCGGACCTGCAGGATGACGTGAATGTAATTGACAAGATGGTGGAACAGTATTACCAGGGCTTTGACGTGGTGTACGGCGTGCGGAGCGCCCGGAAAACGGATACCTTTTTTAAGAAATTTACGGCCCAGGGCTTTTATAAGCTTATGAAGGCCATGGGAGTGGATATTGTATACAACCATGCGGATTACCGGCTTATGAGCAGAAGGGCTATGGAGGGACTGGAGGAATTCCAGGAGGTGAATCTCTTTCTCCGGGGCATTGTGCCTCTCATCGGATATGCCTCCACCACGGTGAGCTATGAGCGCCATGAGCGCTTTGCCGGGGAATCCAAGTATCCTCTGAAAAAAATGCTGAGCTTTGCCACAGACGGCATCACCTCCTTTAGCATTAAGCCTATTCGCATGATCACCGTGTTTGGCTTTTTCATTTTTGTGGTGAGCCTGATTATGCTGGTATATTCCCTTGTGGTACATTCCATGGGGCATACGGTGTGGGGGTGGACCAGCACCATTGTGTCTATCTGGGCCATCGGCGGTTTGCAGCTGTTAGCCATTGGAGTTGTGGGAGAGTACATTGGAAAGATTTATCTGGAGACCAAAAACAGACCCAAGTATATTATTGAGAAAGTTTTGGAAGAGTAGGAGCGGATTATGAGAGAGCAATGGAAGAAGCTGGACTGGGCGGACCTGTCCTTTTTGCTGGCGCTGACGGTAATTGGCCTGGGTATCCGCATGATTTTGCGAACAGTGACCACCATGGACTGGGAAATGTACTGGGATCCCTGGATTCGCATTTTAAGGGAGCAGGGCTTTGGGGCCCTGGCCACAGATTTTTATGACTATGCCCCGCCCTTTGTGTATATTTTGTGGGTCATCAGCCGTCTGCCGGTGAATCCCATGACGGCCTACAAGGCCATCTGCATTTTTATGGATTTTGTGGCGGCTGTGGTGATGGCCGGGATTGTCTGGGAGGCAACGGGAAGCCGGATCAAGAGCGTCTGCTCCTATGGGGTGATGCTGGTGGTTCCCACCATCTGGGCCAACAGCGCATTATGGGCTCAGTGCGATATTATTTTTATGACCTTTGTTTTGCTGTGTGTCTATGAGCTGCTTCGGGAGAAGCCGGGAAAGGCCATGCTCTTTTACGGCATTGCCTTTGCCTTTAAGCTTCAGACCCTGTTTATCTTCCCCTTTCTGGTGATTCTATGGGTGAATAAAAAGATAAAGCTCCAGCATTTTCTCTGGATCCCGGTCATGTATATTCTGGGAATTTTGCCGGCTTTTCTGGCCGGAAGGCCTCTTATGGAGCTTATCAATATTTATGCGGCCCAGGGAGCACAGGATGTGTGGTCTCTGTCCATTAAATGGCCTAATATTTATCAGATTATCGGAAATCAGTTTTTCCTGTTAGAGTATGCGGAGGCGGGAACCCTTTTGATCCTGGGGATACTGATGTGCGTTATGTACTGGATGGCCCAGCGGAAATACCGGATAACCGGGGAGTTTCTGGTGGAGCTGGCCCTGTTTTTCGCCATTTTGTCCCCCTATTTCCTTCCCCATATGCATGAGCGCTACGGCTGTCTGGCGGATGTGCTGGCCATTGTCTATGGATTTATGCGGGTGGACCGGTTTTATGTTCCCATTTTGCAGATTTTGCTGTCCTTTAACTCCTATATGGCTTATCTTAGCCATCTGGGAGCCGATGAGCCGCCCATATATTACGGCGTGTGGGCGTTTCTGGAGCTGGGGCTTCTGGTGATAGTGGGACTGGATCTGTACCGGTACTTTGCAGATAAGGAAAACCAGCTGCGCGCCAGAAATGCGCGAACCCTGGATATGTAAGGAGGAAAGGAGAACCGGGATGGATGATGTGTTGAGAAAGCTGTTGTATAAAAAGTTTGACCTGGGACCTGTCCGGATTACGGTGCTGGATATTCTGCTGGGGCTCTGTGTGACGGGAACGGGTGTTCTTCTTCGCAAATCCGTGATGGCCTATACCCCTGTGGACCTGTTAAAATGGGTGCGCATGGGCCTGGATTTTGTCATGGCAGCCCTGGGAGCCGTATATATTTGGAGCCGCACCCGGCGGAAAACGCCGGCCCTGCTGACCTATGCCCTGCTGGTGATCTGGCCGGTGTTTACGGCCAATAGCGCCCTGTGGGGAAAGAGCGGGGTGTACTGCGGGATCATTCTCCTTTTGGGGCTCTTGGCTTTGGAGCGAGGAATGGGCTTTGTGTGCCTGGAGGCTGGGGTTGCTGCCGGGTTTCTGGCATTTTTGGAGTTTCCCAAGCCGGAGGCAGAGGATCTTTTGACCCTGGGCTGGCCCAATTTCTTTGAGCTTACGGGAAAGACCATGTTTGTGGAGCTCTACCGGAAGGTGGCCTGGCTGCTGATTCTGGGGCTTTTTCTCTGCATGGTGTACTGCCTTTGGAGATATCAGGTGGAGATGACCCGGGAGCTGATGCTGCCTTTGTTTTTGTTTCTGGCTATGTTTGTGCCCTTTTTTGCCCCCTTTATGCCTGCCTGGGCCGGGTATTGCGGGGATGTGCTGGGAATTTTGTTTGCAGTGACAGTGCCGAAGAAATTTTATGTGCCCATGCTCCACCTGGTGGTGTCCTACAGCGCCTATGCCTTTGCCCTTAACGGGGAGAGCAAGCTGCCTATGGCAGTGTACAGCCTGATTCTTCTTGGGCTTATGCTGGATGTGGGAGCCTATGCCTGCCAGATTATGGAGGGAACGGAAGAGGAGCTATGGCAACAAACGTAATCATGACCCTGTGCTTTCTGGTGGGGGTGCTGGCGGTGCATTACTGCCTGCCACCTGGCCGGCGGTGGATTTGGCTTTTATTCACCAGCTATTGCTTTTACATGAGCGTGGATGCCCGTATGGCGCTATTGCTGGCCGGGAGTACCCTCTGGGCCTGGTTTACGGGCCTTAAGCTTTATCATCTGTCAGAAGAGCCGGGCCGGGGACAGGCCGGGGAGAGCGGGAAGCTGTCCCGGGAGGCAGAGGGAGGAAGAAAGAGGAGGAGAGGCTGGCTGGTGGCCGGGATTTTGCCGCTCCTGGGCGCGCTCTTTCTCTTTAAGTACCTGAACTTTTTTATCACGTCTGTCGCGGAGCTTCTGCAGCTGGCAGGCTTGGGGGGATCTATGCGTCCTCTCAGGCTTGTAATGCCCATGGGCATTTCTTATTATACCTTTAAGCTTCTGAGCTATCTTGTGGATATTTACAGGGGGAAGCTTCCGGCCCAGAGGCATCCAGGATATCTGGCTGTGTACACAAGCTTTTTCCCTCAGATCTTGTCAGGTCCCATTGAGCGGGCTGACGTGCTGCTGTCTCAGCTGGAGAAACCGGTATACCGGCAGGAGCTGTTTGCGGCAGGCCTCCAGCGCATTGCCCTGGGGCTTTTTAAGAAGCTGGTCATTGCCAACCGGCTTTCCGCCTATGTAGACTTGGTTTTTGGGAATCCTGCCGATTATCCGGCCCTGGCAGCCTGGATGGCAGCATTTTTTTATGCGCTCCAGATTTACTGCGATTTTTCCGGCTATTCGGATTTGGCTCTGGGCATGTCGGACTGTATGGGCATTCGCTGCAGAGAAAATTTTTCCCTCCCTTATTTTTCCACGGGGATTCGGGAATTCTGGGGCCGCTGGCATATGTCTTTGTCCTCCTGGCTTCGGGATTATGTGTACATTCCCCTGGGGGGAAGCCGGGTGTCCCGTGTGCGGAAAAATGTAAATGTGATGACCACCTTTCTGGTCAGCGGTCTGTGGCATGGGGACAGCTGGACCTTTCTCTTTTGGGGAGGGCTTCACGGCCTCTGGAATATGGCGGGGAAGAAAGAGACTCCGAAAAATGCTTTTGTCCGCCTTCGAAAGACCCTGGTGACCTTTTTGGGGGTGAGCTTCTGCTGGATTTTCTTCCGGGCGGAATCTGTTTCCGGCGCTTTTTTCTTTTTGAAGAGAATGGTCACAGGATTTTCCCTGTCCTATGGAGAAATTTTGGCGTCGGTTCTGCCCTTTTCCGGGGATAATACCTGCGCGGCTCTTTTTCTCACCGTGTGCCTGTGTATCCTGCTGTTGTTTTTCTATGAGCTTGGGGAGGAAAAAAGGAGAAGAGGCATTGGGAGGCAAAAGGACCTGGCATGGGACGGGGTGAGAGGACCGGCACACCCCTGGTGGACGGCGCTGTTTCTCTTTGTTACCCTGATTTTGGGAATATTTGGAAATTCGAGCTTTCTGTACGCCCAGTTTTAGGAGAGAGATGGGAAGTAGGACTTTATGAAAAAGACGTTATGTGGGGCAGCTTTGGCCCTGGGCCTTGTGTTGCTCCTGGTGGGACTAAAAAATGAATATGCCAG